>JAAUUM010000074.1 GCA_012031565.1 Synechococcaceae cyanobacterium SM2_3_2 | reverse complement strand
CTGGTGTTAGCTGGCAGCAACGCTTTGTCTAGGTCTACCCCCAGGATATCTTGGTACATCTTGATGTATTCCACCGCCGATTTGTCCAGCTAAAGTCTTGGGCCATGCCCCGCTGCTGCAACTTGCGCCAGGGATCCTTATATTGAAAAGCCTCCCAGGCCCGCACCACGCAGGTATACAAGTCCAGCGCCTCGTAGCGGTCAAAACAATAGCCGGTTCCGGTTCCCGCTTGCGGTACATGGTGCGACACTGTATCCACCAAGCCTCCCGTCCGGCGCACAATTGGCACCGATCCATACCGCAGGGCGATCATCTGGCTGATGCCGCAGGGCTCAAATCGGCTCGGCATCAAAAAGGCATCGGATCCGGCGTAGATAGTCTGGGCCAACTTGGCATCAAACTTTTGGATAAAGGTCATCCGACCCGGAAAGCGAGATTGCAGCTCCCCTAGCCGTCCTTCATAATAGGCTTCTCCACTGCCCAGTACCACCAGTTGAGCATTGCTATAGGCCAAGAAGCGATCCATCACCTGCAACATCAGATCCAGCCCTTTTTGCTCCACCAGACGAGAGACCATCCCCATCAAAAACACATCAGGATCGGATCCCAGGCCACAACGTTCCTGCAGATCCAATTTATTGATCAGCCGCTTGTCCAGTGTCTCGGCAGTGAAAGGTTGCTTGATGATCCTGTCGGTAGCGGGATCAAACTCTTTGGTATCGATGCCGTTGAGGATCCCGCGCAGACGATCCCCTTTGAAGGACAACAGGCCATCGAGAGATTCCCCATGTACAGGGGTTTTGATCTCAGCCGCATAGGTGGGGGAGACGGTGTTGACCTGATCGGCGTAGAGGATCCCACCTGCCATCGTGTTATTGGCCTGATAGAACCAAGGTAGCCAGGTCATCCGCTCCAACTGCCAACGCCACGGGCCTTGGTAAGCCAGATTGTGAATGGTGTAGACGGTGCCGATATCAGAGGTTTCATGCATCCAAGCTGGCACCATGCCGGTATGCCAGTCATGGCAGTGGATGATATTGGGCTTCCAGCCCGTCCAGGCAAACTCAGCCACCGCATTGGCAAAGAAGGTAAACCGCCAATTTTCGTCACCCCCGTAGTAAACCCGCTCGGTGGCGAAGGCCATGTGGGAGACCATATAGAGCGGCACATCCGTTCCTGGCAGGGTGGTTTGGTAGATATCTGCCATCTGTCCCATCAAAAACTTTGACCAAATGGGCTGCTCGGAACGGGGATGTTGATCTTCCCCATTGCCAAAGCGATCCCACAAAAAGCCATAGAACGGCATGATAATGCGTACATCATGCCCCATTTGCCGCAGCACGGGGGCAAGGGTGCCCACCACATCTGCCATGCCGCCGACTTTGGCCAAGGGAGCTGCTTCTGCTGCTGCAAATAGAATCTTTGCTGTGGCCACGGGGATCCCTCTTGCGGTTGGATTTTAGCTGAGCATCCCTGTGGTTCATACCTCAGAGGTCGCCTCTCATGGTACGACACAAGGGTTCTGGCCAAGCTTTGTCAGGGTCAACCCCTGAAAGGCTAAGGGTAGAAAGGCTAAGGGTAGAAAGGCTAAGGGTATCGGGAAGCTGTGCCGAAAGCGATAACACTGGGATCCCAGCAGTTTTTTGTGCTGCCCTGCTGCCGGATGATTTCAATCCCTGAGTCCCACACTTTGTCTCAGTCGCGCGCTCTTGTCCTGTTGCAGATTCGGTTACAGATCAGATAGCGAACCCTATTGAAGTGGGAGAAGCCCAGTCCTTTGAGTTAAGATTATTGCGAATTGTTATTCCGCTTTTATGAACCCGATCCGCAACGTTGCCATCATCGCCCACGTTGACCATGGCAAAACCACACTCGTTGACGCTCTCCTCAAGCAATCTGGCACCTTCCGCGACGGAGAAGACGTGCCCACTTGCGTCATGGACTCTAATGCCCTAGAGCGGGAACGCGGGATCACGATTCTGTCCAAAAACACCGCCGTCAAGATTGACGATACCGTAATCAACATTGTGGATACCCCCGGACACGCCGACTTTGGCGGTGAGGTGGAGCGAGTGTTGGGCATGGTAGAAGGTTGCCTGCTGATTGTGGATGCCAACGAAGGGCCGATGCCCCAGACCCGATTTGTGCTCAAAAAAGCCCTGGAAAAAGGCTTGCGCCCCATCGTGGTGATCAACAAAATTGACCGTCCCCGCGCCGAACCGATGACCGCTGTGGCCAAGGTGCTGGATTTATTCATGGAATTGGGGGCCGATGATGACCAGTGCGATTTCCCCTATCTGTTTGCCTCTGGCTTGCAGGGTTTTGTGATCGAAGAGAGCAATCTAGCCACCTTCCAAAAGACTGGGGCAGAGGGCTATGAGGGATCCCTGGATATGCAGCCCCTCTTTGCAGCCATTCTCAAGCATGTGCCGCCTCCGATTGGGGATGCCAGCAAGCCCTTACAGTTGCAGGTGACCACCCTAGAGTATTCCGACTATTTGGGCCGGATCGTGATCGGCAAGATCCACAACGGCACCATCAAGGTGGGGGAAACCCTGGCCATGACAATGGAAGAAGGCAAAATCATCAAGTCGCGGGTCTCAAAGCTGATGGGCTTTGTGGGCTTGCAACGGGTGGAACTGCAAGAGGCCACAGCGGGCAATATCGTGGCGGTAGCAGGTTTTGCGGATGCCAACATTGGCTACACCCTGACTTGTGCCGATGATCCGCAGGCGCTGCCCTTGATCAAGGTGGATGAGCCAACCTTGCAGATGACCTTCTGCGTCAACGATTCCCCCTTTGCAGGGCAAGAGGGATCCTTTGTCACCTCACGGCAGATTCGAGATCGCCTGATGCGGGAGCTGGAGACCAACGTGGCGCTGCGGGTGGAGGATACCGATTCTCCCGAAAGGATGTTGGTGTCGGGTCGAGGAGAACTGCACCTGGGCATTCTGATTGAGACCATGCGCCGTGAGGGTTATGAATTTCAGGTGGGCCAGCCTCAAGTGATCTTCCGGGAAGTAAATGGTCAGCCCTATGAGCCTTACGAGTGTTTGGTGCTGGATGTGCCTGAAGTCTCAATGGGATCCTGTATTGAAAAGCTGGGTGTCCGGCGGGCTGAGATGCAGAATATGCAGCTGAGTAGCGATGGACGGGCACAACTGGAGTTTGTCGTCCCGGCTCGGGGTTTAATTGGCTTTCGCGGCGAGTTCATTCGCATGACTCGGGGCGAAGGGATCATGAGCCATAGCTTTTTGGAATATCGACCGCTATCCTCTGAGATTGAGTCTCGCCGCAATGGGGTGCTGATCTCGTTTGAGGAAGGGATCGCCACCGCCTATGCCATCAAAAATGCTGAGGATCGGGGAGCCTTTTTCATCGCTCCGGGCACCCGTGTCTACAAAGGCATGATCGTGGGCGAGCATAATCGGGCTCAAGATCTCAGCCTCAACATCTGCAAGTCCAAGCAGCTCACCAACCATCGCGCTTCCGGGGGTGAAGAACTGGTTCACCTCCAAACCCCGGTGGACATGAGCCTAGAGCGAGCCTTGGAGTATATTGGCGGAGACGAACTGGTGGAGGTTACTCCTGAGTCTGTCCGGCTCCGTAAACTGCCCCAGATGGCCACTTCACGGCGCTAGCTAGATTGATCGCTAAAGCTCCCAGCCCAAGCCCCAAGCCTAAGCTGGGATCCCCTGGTAGGGATCCATCTACGCATTGGGCAGATTGGACAAGCGGATCAAGCCCTTTATTCTTAGCTCCCTGAATACTCTGGATCCTGAGTCAACCCCTCGGGATCCCCGATCTGTTTCACTATCCAAGCCAGATAGGTCTGACTCACAAGGGCGGCAGACAGGGCGATGATGTCCGCTTCTTGATTGGTAAAGATGCAACTCCCAGATCCGCTGTTCGGCAGCAGTATGAGATGGCCCGACACTTTCAGCCTCTGTCCTTTATCCTTTAAGCCCTCTAATCTGTGTTTGACAATGGCTTCGATTTCGCCTAGAATTAGCGTTTGCTGATTTCTTCAGGATTTGCTATGAAAGTGCGGCCTTCCGTCCGTCCCATGTGTGAGAAATGCCGGGTGATTCGCCGCCACGGACGGGTGATGGTGATATGTCCTAATCCCAAGCACAAGCAGAGACAAGGGTAAGCATCCCTTTGGCTGTTTCTCCTGTCTTTCCCTGATGAGGATCCTCCAGCCCTCTTGCTTCTCAGGCTTCCGACTCTCAAGTCTCGGCTCTTAAATCTATTGCCTAGGCTCCCTGAAAAGAGTTGACCTAACTCGGCCTGCCTCTGAATTGATCGCGTCGGGATCCGTCCCTCGCACTCTGCCTTTCTGTTACCGCTAGCCTTTGTGACCGCTAGCTTTTGCCTCTAGGTAGAATCCAGCTCTTGTGAGCTTAAAATTTTTGAATCCTCTTGCCCACTGACCCTACTGCATCACTGACGAGGACATCACCACTATGGCTCGAATTGCCGGGATTGACATCCCCCGCGAAAAGCGCGTCGAAATTGCTCTGACTTATATCTATGGGATTGGCCGCACCCGCTCCCAACAGATCCTGACAAAAACCGGCATTGATCCTGATATCCGAGCCAGAGACCTAACCGATGCCCAAGTAGCGGCTCTGCGGGAAGTGGTGGAAGACGATTTCCAAGTGGAAGGAGATCTGCGCCGCCAAGAGTCCATGAACATCAAGCGGCTGATCGACATCGGCACCTATCGGGGGCGGCGGCATCGTATGGGCTTGCCTGTGCGTGGACAACGATCTCGCACCAACGCTCGTACCCGTAAGGGAGGTCGCAAGACTGTGGCTGGCAAGAAAAAAGCCCCCAGCAAGAAATAGGATCGCGATCCCCTTTCTACTTGTTCAGGCTGTGAGGCGGATGGCCTGATCTGACTTAAGCCTCTGCCCTTGTCAGCCTCAGCATGAGCTAATGCCCGCCCAAGCCCATTGATCAAGCTCATTGATTATTTACACACCGGAGAATCCTGTAGCACTATGGCTCCTCGACAGCAACGGCGCAGCCGCAAGATTAAGCGCAATGTGCCCAACGGCATCGCCTATATCCAGTCCACCTTCAACAACACCATCGTCACCATCACAGATCCCAACGGTGATGTGATTTCTTGGTCATCCGCAGGGGCCAGTGGCTTTAAAGGAGCTAAAAAAGGCACCCCTTTTGCCGCTCAAACCGCTGCTGAGAGTGCTGCTCGCACTGCGATGGAAAATGGTATGCGGCAATGTGAAGTGCTGGTCAGTGGCCCCGGCTCCGGTCGGGAAACGGCCATCCGGGCTTTACAAGCGGCTGGGTTAGAGATCACGTTGATTCGTGATATTACCCCCATTCCCCACAATGGCTGTCGCCCTCCTAAGCGGCGTCGGGTCTAACTCGCAACGGTGGACTGGTGGTGGCTGATTGAGTCTGCCGGGATCCCGTTGATTCCATAGACTTGCTCGGTTGCTGAAGCTCCGGTGATTGCAGCCTAAGGGTTGACGATGAATTGAACTGAGTGGAACGATAAAACAGGGAGGCTGGCTGTGGCAGCGGCATATCAAACAGAATGCGTAGAATCTCATCAAGATGACAAGGGTGGACTCTACGGTAAATTTGTCCTAGAGCCGCTAGATCGGGGGCAGGGATGGACATTGGGCAACGCCCTTCGACGGGTGATGCTGTCGAATTTAGAAGGTGCTGCCGTAACAGCAGTGCGTATCGCGGGGGTCAATCACGAATTTTCCACCATTCCCGGGGTGCGGGAAGATGTGATGGAGATCCTGCTCAATATGAAGGATATGGTCATCCTCAGCCGTACCGATGATGTTCAGATCGGACGCTTGAGCGTGACTGGCCCTGGCATCGTCACCGCTGAGAAGTTGATCTTGCCCAGTGAGGTTGAGGTGATCAACCCCAACCATCCCATCGCTACTTTGTCGGATGGCGCTGCGCTGGAGATGGAGTTCTCGATCGGACGGGGCAAAGGCTACCGGGCGGTGGATCACAGTGAGCGGGATGGCATGGCCATCGATTTTCTCCAGATCGATTCCGTTTTTATGCCGGTGCGGAAGGTCAACTACTCGGTGGAAGCTGCTCGGGTGGGTGAATCTTTGGGACAGGATCGCCTGACTTTGGAGATCTGGACGAATGGCAGCCTGACCCCTGAGGATGCCCTCAGCCAATCTGCCCGCATTCTGGTGGAGCTATTTATGCCCCTTCAGGAAGTCACCTTCGACTCTCCTAGCGCGCCGCAGCAATCTGAGGACAACCAAAAGAATCAGATCCCGATTGAAGAGTTGCAACTGTCCGTGCGGGCCTACAACTGCCTCAAGCGCGCCCAAATCAATACCGTGGCCGATCTGCTGGTCTACACCGAAGAAGATCTCCTGGAGATCAAGAACTTTGGTCAAAAATCAGCTGAGGAAGTTGTGGAAGCCCTCAAGGATCGCCTTGGGCTGACCCTGCCTCGGGAAAAAAGCAAGTCCTAAGTTTATTCCCTAGGTCAACTTGTCGAGAACAGGTAGTGTCCTAAACCCTACGTTTTCCCCCTTGAATCATCATTCAGGAAAGTCATCATGAGACATCGCTGCCGCATTCCTCATCTCAATAAACCTGCTGACCAGCGTAAGGCTCTCCTGCGCGCCCTCACCACTGCCCTTTTGCGGGAAGGCCGGATCACCACCACCAAGGCTCGGGCCAAGGCTGTCCGCACCACCGCTGATAAGATGATCACCCTAGCCAAGGATGGATCCCTGTCCGCTCGGCGGCAAGCGCTGGGCTACATCTACGACAAAGATCTGGTGGGATCCTTGTTTGAACAGGTGCCCAATCGCTATGGCGAACGCAACGGTGGCTACACCCGCGTCATCCGCACCGTGCAGCGCCGGGGAGATGGGGCCGAAATGGCTGTGATTGAACTGGTGTAGGGATCCCTTGTGACATCGGCTTTTTCAGTTCCTGACCCCCAGCGCATCGCCCTCAAGATTCAATACTTTGGGGCCAATTTTCATGGCTGGCAGCGGCAAAAGCATCACCGCAGTGTACAAGCAACTTTGGAGCAGTGCCTGCAACAGCAGCTCAAAGAACCGATCACCCTGCATGGGGCTGGGCGCACCGATACGGGTGTGCATGGCTCTGGCCAAGTGGCTCACTTTGATACCGTCACCCGGATCCCGCCGGAGCATTGGGGCATCGTGCTGAATAACCGACTGCCCCCCGATGTGGCGATCACGGCGACGGCAGCGGTGGCTTCCGACTGGCATGCTCGCTTCTCGGCGATTTGGCGGCGTTATCGCTACCTAATTCTCAACCGAGACCAGCCTGATGTCTTTCTGGGATTGTTTAGTTGGCATCACAGGGGCGGCTTATGTGCAAAAGCTATGTCAGATGCACTAGAATCGTTAATCGGCTCCCACGATCTCGAACTTTTTCGACGAGCAGGATCCCCTCGGCCCCATTCTTGGGTCACCGTCCAGGATGTAGCTTGTCAACGACAAGGGGATCTGATCGCCATTGAAGTTCAGTCCAGTGGTTTTCTCTATCGCATGATGCGACTGCTGGTGGGGGCTTTGGCTTGTGTGGGGCGAGGGGATATCAGTGCCAGTGAGTTTGTCCAAATGTGGCAAACCAAGGACTGGTCACCGATGCGTAATCGCTTCTCTGCGCCGCCCCAGGGCTTATGTCTGATCGGTGTGGGTTATCCATCGGATCCCTTTGCGGCCTGCTCTCCTGCCGGGAGATACCTGATCCCGGCTGGGGACAACTTTTCCCCTGCCCTTGCCCTCAGCGACTGGGAACACAGCCATCCCAGTCATCCGCAGAGCAAAGCGATCAGGTCAGAGGGTGTTGGTTGTATTAGAGCTGAGTTGTCAGGACGACCTGAGCTGTCGACAAGATTGGATCCCTGTCCCTGAGATGGGAATCTCCCCCCTTATCGTTCCTTGCATCTATTCTGTTGAGTCCACCTGATTGTGTAGTGAACCGTACCTAGCCGCCATGAACAAAACCCCTCTACCCGCCGTTCTCGACCTCAATCCCACCTGGTATGTGGTCGACGCTGCCGACCAACGGCTCGGTCGCCTCGCTACCGTGATTGCCCATTTGCTCCGGGGCAAGCATCGGCCCGACTTTACCCCCCACATGGATCTAGGGGATCATGTCATTGTGATCAACGCCGAAAAGATTCAGGTGACTGGACGCAAGGCATCCCAGAAGCTCTACCGCCGCCATTCTGGTCGCCCCGGTGGCATGAAAACTGAAACCTTTGCTCAACTGCACGCCCGTCTGCCAGAACGGGTGCTGGAAAAAGCCATCAAGGGCATGTTGCCCCACACCCGCCTGGGTCGGCAGCAGTTCACCAAGCTCAAGGTTTACACCGGAGCTGACCATCCTCATGCTGCTCAGCAGCCCCAAGTCTTCCCCGTCAACACCATTCCAGGAGCCTGATCATGACCCAAGCCACTAGCGATCGCGTTGTCTATTGGGGCACAGGCCGTCGCAAGAATGCCATCGCCCGCGTTCGGCTCGTTCCGGGGACGGGATCCATCACCATCAACGACAAGCCTGGGGATCTGTATCTCCAGTTCCAAGATCGCTTGATCTATCAGGTCAGGGCACCGCTGGAGTCTTTGGGGCTAGAGGGATCCTATGATGTGCTGGTGCGGGCTCACGGGGGCGGTGTGCGGGGTCAGGCGGATGCCATCAAGCTGGGGGTGGCTCGGGCTCTCTGCGAGATGGATCCCAACAACCGTATTCCGCTCAAGGTAGAAGGCTACCTGCGCCGGGATCCCCGTTCTAAAGAGCGGAAAAAGTATGGTCTACGCAAAGCCCGTAAAGCACCTCAGTTCTCCAAGCGCTAGGCAGCGGCCACAAAGAGGTCGGGCATCCAAGGATGGGATCCGAGGGTGGCTGGATTGTTTGGGAAGTTATTACGATTGTCACGTTTATTCTGGAGCTAGTCTCATGCCTAAGAAGGATTTGCACCCCAAGTGGTATCCCGACGCCAAGGTGATCTGCAACGGTGAAGTGGTATTGACGGTGGGATCCACCCAGCCAGAGATGAAGGTAGATGTTTGGTCAGGCAATCATCCCTTTTACACCGGTAGCCAGCGGTTTGTGGACACCGAAGGCCGTGTGGAAAAGTTC
This sequence comes from Synechococcaceae cyanobacterium SM2_3_2, assembly GCA_012031565.1. Classification (GTDB taxonomy): domain Bacteria; phylum Cyanobacteriota; class Cyanobacteriia; order Thermostichales; family Thermostichaceae; genus JAAUUM01. The sequence continues at coordinate 7,296 of JAAUUM010000074.1, read as the reverse complement.
ATGCGCAAATACGGCATGGGCACCAAAAAGAAAGCCGAATCTTGAATGCAGGGGCAGCTTCTGCTGTCTATCGATCTGGTTTTCTCTTTGGTCTGCGCCCTTCACGCCTGCGTGCCTTAGCCCATGCCTGCTCCTCCCCATTTAATGAGCCGACTCAAAGACATCAAAGGCACCTTTGATGAGTTGACCATGCGCTTGGCGGATCCCGATGTGATGACGGATCCGGGGGAATTGCAGCGGGTGGCCAAGGCTCGCTCATCTCTAGAGCCAATGGTGGACACCTACCAAGAATGGCAGGAGGTGCTGAAAGATTTACAAGAAACGGAGCAACTGCTCAAGGAGGCTCAGTCCGACCAAGACATGAGTATGAAGGAAATGGCGGCGCTGGAGGTGTCAGAGCTGAAACAGCGGCAGGAGAGCTTAGAGGAGCGCCTGACCCTGTTGTTGCTGCCCAAGGATCCCAATGATGACAAAAACATCATGCTGGAGATTCGGGCCGGGACAGGTGGGGATGAGGCCGCTCTGTGGGCCAGCGATCTGTTGCGGATGTATAGCCGCTATGCCGAGCAGGTGGGTTGGAAAGTTCATTTGGTCAGCGCCACTGAAGCTGATATGGGAGGCTTTCGGGAGGTGGTGTTGGAGGTAACCGGAGAGCAAGTTTACAGCAAACTCAAGTTTGAGGCCGGAGTTCATCGCGTGCAGCGGGTGCCCGCCACTGAGGCACAGGGCCGAGTTCACACCTCGACGGCGACGGTGGCGATCATGCCGGAGGTGGATGAAGTCGATGTGGTGATCGACCCCAAAGATATCGAGATGAAGACCGCTCGCTCCGGTGGGGCGGGTGGACAGAACGTCAATAAGGTTGAAACTGCTGTCGATTTGATCCATAAGCCAACCGGGATCCGGGTGTTTTGTACCGAAGAACGCTCCCAACTGCAAAACCGGATTCGCGCCATGCAGATTTTGCGGGCCAAGCTCTATGAAGCCAAGCTGCAAGAACAGCAGGCAGCGATTAGCAATCAGCGCAAGATGCAGGTGGGAACGGGATCCCGCTCCGAAAAGATCCGCACCTACAACTACAAAGACAGCCGTGTTTCTGACCATCGCCTCAACCAAAACTTTGATCTGCCCAGCATCCTAGAGGGCAACATCGAGGACTTGATTCAAGCCTGTATCGGTCTCTATCAGCGGGAATTGTTGGCCGAAATGGCGGAAGATTAGCGTCTGGAGCTGGCCCAATGGATCCCATTGTTATCGGGTTTGTGGTGGTGGCTATTATCGTGGCGATGGGTTGGCTCCGTTGGCGCAGCGGCAAGGCCGAGATGCAGACATTAAATCCTCCTGAATTCACCTCTTCTGGCTCCACGCCAGTGACAGGCTCTCCTGTCCTGACCCGACAACTGCCTTCACCCGCGCCTGTCCTAGGGCACAAACCACCCCCGGCTTCAGGGATCGATTCCCCTGCTACCCTAGCGTTCCTGGATGAGATGGAGCAGAGGGCCAAAGATGCTGGGGATCCCGCAGAAGAAGCACTGTCCAGAGTTCAAGCGCTGAGGCACCACATGGCAACAACAGGGGGATCCCTGTCGGATGCTCTGCGGCACCGAGATGGAGACAAGATACCGCCTCAATTGCCTGCCGATTTGGAGCAAGAGCTGAGGGGCTACCTGCAAAAAGGCGACAAGATTGAGGCCATCAAACGGCTGCGTCAGGCCACGGGTTCTACCCTCCAAGCAGCAAAAGAAGGAGTTGAGCGACTGACTCCTATCTCCGACCGTTAACGTTAGGATCCCTATCTTGGCAGGATCCCAGCCGAAGCCCTCAGTCAAGCGGGCGGCAATGCCATAAGCTGGGAAAAGGACTGAGACGATTACCCTACGGAGTTGACCTATGGATATGGTTGCTAATCCGGCTGATACGATCCCGATGCTGCCGCTGATTGTGGTGGGGGTGGGATTTGTGGCGGCAATCAGCCTGGGATCCCTGGCTTGGTTTAACTCAAAACGTCCGGCTGGCTGGGAAAATTCTGATCGTCCAGATTTTGTGCCCAAGATCAAAGGGGATCAACCCGATGAGGAGTCTCAGGCCGACTGAGTATGGCTCTATTACGCCATTAAAAGTAGAGCCAGAAAAAGTGGAGCCAGATTGGTTTCGGCACGATTGAGTTCCCATGCTCTTTTATACCGTGATCCCGTACCCTTCACAGGTATCATCAATCGTGGCGTGGAAGAAGGTTCTTGTGATGAGTGCTCCCGATCTAGCAATGACACCGACCCTGAGCTTGGCCTTAACGGTATCGCCACAGGCGGAGTTGCCCTTGCCTGCTGATGCCTTAATGCTGGCCTTAGCGGAATCCCCCTTTTTGCGGTTGGCGGCGGAGGGAGAGATGGTCGACATCACCATTCAGGCTGAGGCCAATCAGGTCTATCGGCTGCAACGACCCGGTGACTCGGTGGCAATGGCGGCTTTTCGGATCCCGGTCAAGCGAGCGCGAGCCTTGCCCCTCAAATTGCAGCGGATCCTGGAGCAGGTGGCGGTGTTTGGGGCCATTGCCGCCTTAACGCCCCCCAGCGATGTGCTGAGCAGTGTACTCAAAACCCAGTTTTTGCAATTGGTTGAGCCTGCCACTCGACAATCGGAACCGGGGGTTGCCCCTCTGCTGCGTTCGGAGGCGGAGGCGGTTCAAATCAAGTCGGGCCAATGGTTGGCGATTACCCTGACCAACCAGACGGATGCCCCCTTATTTGCCTACGTGGTGGTGATGGATCCCCGCCAGCAAGCAGTAACATTGGTCTATCCCTACACGCCAGATATGCCTGCTCGAATCCGTCCCGGCGAGACCATTGTGGTGGGATCCGGCCCCCGTTACCTGATCGAGATGGGGCTGCCAGAGGGACAAACTCAGGCCACCGATATCTTTAAGCTGTGGGTCAGTGGCCAGTCCATTCAGCCTGCGGTGCTGGAACTGCCTTCCTTGGGGCAACCCTATGCACCCTCAACGGATCCCTACGGGTCTGGTTCTCGTCTGGATCGAGACTTGAGGCGATTGATCACGGGCAAATCGGGGATGACGCCATTGCCGAGCTTTGAGACGGATCCCTGGTGGTGCCAATCTCAAGCGGTGGAGATTCTTGCCTAGCTTTTTACCCCAGATCAACTAGTCAGAGCAGCTGGTAAAACTTCTCAGACAAGCGGCTTAAGCCTCTTCGTGATAGTTGTTGATAGTTTTTAATAGTTGTTGATAGTTGGTACATTGACACCCCCCAGAACTAGGCACTCCTGAGCTGCCCGCCAACCACTTTCAAGTGCCCCATGAACGGTTTGGGGATTGCTGGTGTAGGCGGAGGCTTCTCCGGCAAAGAAGAGGATCCCTGCCTCTGGGCGGGCCAGCTCGATGCGGGCATCTGCCTGTCCGGGCGGGAGGTGAGCATACCCACCTAGGGCATAGGGATCCTGTCCCCAACTGAGACGCTCAGCTGCTAGACATTGAGCTTTGAGATCTGCAAAAGATCTGCCCAGCAGGGATCCCAGCTCTTGCAGGCCCAGATCGAGAGCCTCTGAGGCTGGTAAAGCATCGATTTGCCGCGCCCGATCTGCCGAGATAAAGCTGATGATGACGGGATCCTGTTGAGGTTGGGGGATCCACCAGCGGGCGGTGAGGCCGAGATGGGCGATCATCATTTGAGGATCGGGCCAAGGGTCTGGCGGGGCAAACCGATAGATCAATTTGGTGGCAGGATCCACCCGAAAGGCAGCAATGGCCGCCTGTTTGGCCAGACTGAGGGGAGGATCAAACCGCAGGGATCCCGTTTGTAGAATCGCCACAGGCACGGTCACAACGCAGGCGGCAGCAGTGAAACAGTGGGAACCACTCCACACCTTGACCTGGGGGGATCCCGAATGAGAATGGCCCCAATCAATCTGGTCAACTGGGGTATGAAGGCGGATATTCAAGCCTTGAGCATACTGCTGGAGCAGATGACCATAGCCTTGGGGGAGGCGAAATTCCTGCTTGCCAGATCGATCCACGCGGTTTTCTCGGATCCAGTCTTGACAACTGAGATCGGCCAAGGTGCTGCAACAGGGCTGAGCCAACAGTGTATCAGCCATCTCCAAAACAGCGGGATCCCATCCTTGCTTCAGCACAAAATCCGCCAACGATAGATCCGGCTGCATCGGATCCACCCCCAGCTGATCCCAGATTTTGAGCAATCCTGCCAGGGTTTGAGCCAAGGAAGCCGGAAGATCTCGCAGGGGTTGGGCGGCTTGACCGGGCTGTCCCCACCAGAGATGCTGGTAGCGGTGGATAGGCCAAGGCTGAATGCCATACTGCTGAGCCAAGCTATGCACAACAGCCCCTTCCCCATGAATGAACTCAGCTCCAGCCTCCACAGGGGTGGCAGCAAAATCGTAGCGGGTATGGACGCGCCCCCCCAGCCGATCTCGGGCTTCTAGGATTATGGCGGGGATCCCAGCAGCGGCTAAGGCTTGTCCGGCGGCTAGTCCAGCAGCTCCTGCCCCGATAATCAGCACAGAGGTGGAGGTCGGTGATTTTTGTTGCCAAGAAGAGTGAATCACCCGTGGAAGCCCGATAGGAGACCTTGTGAATTGTAACGAGACTGGGGCCATTTTGTAACTTCAGCTACTTTAATACTGGGTATGGTGGCAAGACGTTTGTGCATCGGTTTGTGCATTGGGTTGTGCATTGGATTGAGTGGGACAGTTGATTTGCTCTAGATCAAGGGATCCCCCTAGTTGGCGGGTAGTTAGCGGGCTTCAACTTGGTGGGAATACGTTGGGAATAACAGGGATCCTCACCCCTGGGCTCTATCTCAAGTCAGCGGCTCAGGGATAGCATGGGTGTGCCCAGCGGTTAGGTCAATTCTGTTATGGCGGTTGCTCGAAACTCACTACCCCAGTTTTGGCGAAACTACTCCCCCAGCCGGGGGCCGCTCTATCAGTTTTGGATGGGGATCCGGTTCTTTTGGTTTGGTTTGAGCCTCTTACGTCAGTCCTCTCGCCTCCAGCTCACCAGTGTGATCCCGATTGTGATGACGGGCGGGCTATTTTCGGGGCTGACCTGGCTGAGTGGTCAATGGACAAGAGATCTGCTGAGCCTGATGCCCGCCACCTTACCGGCGTGGTTGCTGACGATTGTGCAAACCTTCAGCGCTGCCGTGGTCTTACTGCTCGTCACCTTTTTCCTGTTTTTTCCCATCATGACCGTCATCGCCATTCCTTTTCGGGAGCTATTGGCGGCTCAGACTGAGCGATTGCTGACGGGTAGCTCTAGCGAAGTGGCTGTGCCTTGGTGGCAGGTGGTGGGGGATGTTTTCCGATCCCTCTTATTTCAGGTTTTAGTAGTGGTGCTCTCGCTGGGGCTAACTTGGTTTGTTCCTGGGGTGGGATCCCTATTGACGGTGGTGATCCTGGTCTATGTGGCAGCGCTGGATATGGTGGATCCCCCTTTGGGACAGCGGGGCTATCTTTTCCCGGCCAGATTGAGCTTTGTACTGGAGCGACGCATGTTGATGGCGGGTTTCGGCGTAATGGCCGTCTTATTCTTGGCTGTGCCAATTCTCAATCTTTTAATCCTGCCGATTGCCTCGATTGGGGGATCCGGTCTGGTAATTGGGGTCTTGGGTCAAGATACCCTCAACCGTTGAAATCACGGGCCAGGGACATCGGGGGCCTGAAAGGTAACTGCCGCCCAGATCGTGCAGATATCATGAGAGCAGCACTAGCTGAGCTTTAGAACGCATGACTTCATCAATCCAAGATCGCACTCAACTGGATCTGCGGGATCCCGCTCGGTTTCGGTTTGGGGTGATCAGCGATTTGCACGTGACCCTGCCCCACACCATTTGGGATAATCCCAGCCGCTTTCATCTGGTGGAAGTCAGCATCCCAGCGCTGGAGCAGGCTCTCGATCATTTGGTGGCTGCCCAAGTGGATTTTGTTCTGCTGCCGGGGGATCTGACCCAACATGGAGAACCCGATAACCACCGATGGCTGGCCGAACGACTGGCCCAACTCCCCTTCCCTGCCTATGTGATTCCGGGCAACCACGATGGCCCCCATTGGCAGAGTGACCACCGCTCGATTGGGCTTCAAACCTTTGCCAACCACTATCGCCATTGCGGCTACCAAGATCCAAGCTGCCTCTATTACACTTGCCAGATTTGGCCGGGGGTGCGGTTGGTGGCCCTCAACTCGAATGATTTTGATGCTGATGGTCATCTGGTGGGACGGGTGGATCCGGTGCAAATGAAGTGGCTCAATCAGGTGCTAGCTGAGGCTACCGAGGAGCTGATTCTGGTGATGATTCATCACAATGTAGTGGAACATTTGCGGGGACAATCTCGCCATCCTTGGGGTCGCCGCTACATCCTCGAAAATGCCTCTGAGTTCTGCTCGATTCTGCGACAACATGGGGTGCAACTGGTGTTTACGGGTCACCTGCATATCCAAAACATCGCCTGTCGGGGCAACGTGTATGACATCACGACGGGATCCCTGGTCAGCTATCCACATCCCTATCGCCTGATCGAGTGTCGGCGGGATCCCAGTGGTCAGACCCAGTTTCAGATCGAGTCTCATCGGGTTAAGTCCCTGCCAGAATGGCCCGATCTACAACATACCTCTCGCGAGTGGATGGCAGGCCGCAGCGTCGTCGCCATGTCCAGCCTACTCAGCTCGTCACCGTTTAATCTGCCGGATGGCTTGGCCCAACGGTTGGCTCCACAGTTGAAATATCTCTGGTCAGATATCGCTGCGGGGGATGCCCATCTGTCTTTGCCGGGGATCCCTGATCCGGTGCGGCAACGGCTGGAGAGCCTCAATCGCTCCCTCATCTGTGATGACAGGATCCCTGTGAATTCTGACAATCAAGCTACCTTGACCGTACCTCGCCGCTAGACGCAGTAGTGGCAGCTCTATGCAAAGATTTGTTGTGATATTTAACATCTAGGCGGTCTACAAAAAATTCTCCTGGCCCCGACTACAATCTGAGCGAGTTCTAAGCTAGCTATTTACTTGCTGACAAAGATGTGGAGTGGGGGCAAGAATTGTATCGGCTGATGCAGGGATCCTAGGGCGTGTCATCAGATCAGCCAGATAACCGCAGCCGCCAGATAGATTGCTCCCAGGAAATTCTCTGCCCGCTTGTGGTAGCGTGTGGCAATTCCCCGATACTGCTTGAGCTTGGCAAAAAAGTTCTCTATCAAATGCCGCGCTTTGTACAACTCTTTGTCATACTCCCGCTGGTTTTTGCGGTTGCGCCTGGGAGGAATTACC
>JAAUUM010000073.1 GCA_012031565.1 Synechococcaceae cyanobacterium SM2_3_2 | reverse complement strand
AGGAATACTGGATCCCATCTTCTTCAGGTTCTGGGCTAGCTCCACAGGATTGATGATCAAGGAAGCATAGAAAAGCTGAAGAACAGGATCAGCACCAAGTAAACCAGGATATAGAACCAGGAGCTTGGGGACATAAAAACAGCGATCTGGGCTAGGGTCTCATTCTGAGCAAACTGGGCCAAGGAGGCGGGCAGAATCAAGACGGAGGTGGCAAAAATGATTGGCATCACCCCTCCCTGATTGAGTTTGAGGGGCAAGTAATTCTTTTGTTCCCGATAAAGTCGATTGCCCACCTGACGCTTGGCGGAGACGATTGGGATCCTCCGCTGGCCTTCTTGCACAAAGACAATGCCCACGATCATGGCCAAGAACACCACCACCAAAAGCACGATGCCGCCAATCCGGCTGCTATCCTGCTGAGCCAAGCTAAAGGTATTCCCCAAGGCGCGAGGCAAAACAGCGACGATATTGACAAAAATCAACAGAGAGGCACCGTTACCCACACCCCGCTCGGTAATGACTTCCCCTAACCACATCACAAACAGGGAGCCCGCTGCCAAGGCCAATGTGGTGGAGATCACAAAAGCAACGGGATTGGCTCCGATGGCAAACTCCCGCGACCAGAAGGCCAAGCCCACCCCCTGGATGATGGCCCAAGCGAGGGTGACAAACCGGGTGATCTGGGAGATCTGCCGCCGTCCCTGCTCCCCTTCATTCTTCTGTAGGTTTTCAAGATAAGGGACAGCCGAGGTCAAGAGCTGCATCACGATCGATGCATTAATAAACGGTAGGATGCCGAGAGCAAAGACCCCTAAGGCGGAAAAGCCTCCCCCTGAGAAGATATCCAAAAAGCCAAAAACCGGGCTGTTGGCAGCATTTTGGGCAAAGGCAACCCGATCAATACCTGGGATAGGGATGTAGATACCAATCCGCACCAACAGCAAAAGGCCCAAGGTGAGGATAATGCGACCGCGCAAGCCAGCCGCTTTTGCCATCTGGGCAAATGTCTCTTGGGCACTGGGGGTCGAGCCTCGGTTAACAACCATAGTGTTCTCAGGGTATGTGACGAGTGGTGGGAGAAAAGATCGGACTGGCTAAAGTTCTCAACAGCCTTTTGAGTTCGGGAGAGAGTCAGTAGCAGCAGATCATCTCCCTGCTTATAGAGTCTAGCCTCTCACAGTGGGCGGGCAGTAACGGACTATCCATCACTGCCTGTCCATCACTGCCTGTCCATCACTGCCTATCCATCGCTGAACGGACTGGCGTGAATAAACAAAACGCCATGAGTCGGGCCAAGGTATCCCAACGTAATTGACTCTCCCCCCAAGCAAAAGAATCCGATCAGTCAGGATCCCCAACCTCAGAATGCCTGCCCACCAAGGTGAGGGATCCCCCTGCCGCTTCCACTTTTGCCTTGGCCGATTCTGTGCAGCGAGCTGCTTTGATCGTCAGCGCCACCGTGACATCGCCATCCCCCAAGATCTTGAGAGGGCCATCATTGGTGGTGACGATGCCAACCGCCATCAGGCTCTCCAGGGTCACCTCAGTGCCAGCCGCTAAACCGGCCAAGTTTTTGAGGTTAATGATAGTGTATTCCTGACGATTCACCAACGGGAAGCCCTTCAGCTTGGGCACACGGCGATAGAGGGGCATTTGGCCCCCTTCAAATCCGGGGCGGGTGCTGCGACCGGAGCGGGCTTTTTGGCCCCGCATCCCTTTTCCAGCGGAAGCGCCTTGTCCAGCCGAGATGCCTCGACCCAACCGACGCCGACGACGAGTGGATCCCTCTTGAGGACGAATATCAGCAATACGCATGGTGTTTTCTCCTTACAAGTCTCTAGAGGTGGCTCAGGGGTGGGGGCGATAGACTCTGAGAAGAGATCAGATCGGGGTGGATCGGATAAATCACTTCCACCACAGGGATCCCTGGTCTCAGTTCATCAAGGTCTACCGCATTCTCAATTGATCGACCGAAATGCCTCGCTCTTCCGCCACCGCTTCAAAGGTTCGCATCCGGCTGAGGGCATCAATGGTGGCTCGGGCGTTATTGAGGGGATTGCTGGATCCCAACTGCTTGGCCAAGCTATTGCGAACGCCAGCCAGCTCCAAGACACTGCGTACCGCACCACCGGCAATAACGCCAGTACCGGGGGCCGCAGGCATCACCAAGACGGCTGCACCGCCACCGATACCGCGCATGGGATGGGGCACGGAGAGGCCAGAGGTGAGGGGCACTTCCACCAAATGCTTTTTGCCATCCACAACCCCTTTCTTAACCGCACCAATCACGTCTTTGGCTTTGCCGACGCCAACACCCACTTGGCCCTGCTCGTTACCCACAATCACCACAGCCCGAAAGCTGAGCTGTTTACCGCCCTTGACCACTTTGGTAACACGGCGGATTTGCACAACCCGCTCTTGCCATTCGGTGGACTCGCGGGTCTCGCGGCTTTTGTTTCGGCCTCTGCGGCGTTCTCGTTGTTGTTCTGCCATGGTGTGTCCTAGCTAACTCAGTCCTCAGTACTTCATCGACAACGTAACAATCGAGTGGCCTTGCCTTAAAACCGGAGTCCAGCTTCGCGAGCGGCGTCAGCGAGAGCCTGAACGCGACCGTGATAGAGGTTGCCGCCTCGGTCAAACACCACCTCCGAAATGCCAGCCTCTAGAGCCTGCTCTGCAATGGCTCGGCCCACTGCCGCAGCTGCCTCACAGGTGCCCGTGGCAGCCAGACGTTCCCTCAGCTCTTTGTCAAGGGTAGAGGATGCCACCAATGTATGTTGGGCCACATCGTCAATCACTTGAGCATAGATATGCAGATGGGAACGAAAGACAGCCAACCGAGGCCGCTGGGGGGTACCAGAGACTTTGCGACGAATGCGGCGGTGGCGACTTTGAGTGGTGAGTTTGCGGTTAGTTTTCATGGCCTGCGGGGATCTATGCGGATGGCGTGATGCGATCAGAGGTGGAGAGAAAAGGCTCTAAAAGAAAAGGCTCTAAAAGAAAAGGCTCTACTACTTCTTCTTACCGGACTTGCCAGCCTTACGGCGAACAAGCTCACCGGCATAGCGGATCCCTTTGCCCTTGTAGGGTTCTGGGGGACGTACCGCGCGGATTTTCGCGGCAGTGTTGCCCACCATCTCCTTATCAATGCCGGACACAGTGACGTTGGTGGTGCCTTCCACTGCAATCGTGATGCCGTCTGGGAAAGGAATTTGTACTGGGTTACTGTAGCCAACGTTTAAGACCAAGGTGGTGCCCTGAATGGAGGCTCGATAGCCCACCCCTTGGATCTCCAGCTTTTTCTGAAAGCCTGTGGCCACCCCGTCCACCATGTTAGCCACCAATGTGCGGCAAAGACCGTGCATCTGACGGGCCACTCGGGTTTCGTTGGCCCGCGTTACCACAACAATACCGTTGTCTTGACTGACCACCACTTGGTTGGGCAGTGTACGACTCAAATGGCCTCTGGGGCCTTTGACGGCCACCGCCTGACCATTGATGGAAACTTCCACCTTGGGGGCAGGGCAATCGGTTGTCTACCGATACGTGACATGAGGGATCCCTCCTGAGTTGGCTGCTCGAATGGGCTGAGCTGGGTTCAGATCAGCTGACTGCAAATCAATAGACATAACAAAGCACTTCCCCGCCCACCCCTTGGCGACGGGCATCGCGGTCGGTCATGATGCCGCTGGAGGTGGAGATGATGGCAATGCCTACCCCACCGAGGACTCTGGGTAATTCTCGGCGGTTTTTGTAGACCCGCAAACCGGGACGGCTGACTCGCTTTAGCCCGGTAATGATGGGTTTACGGCCCTTACCTTTGTATTTCAGCTCAATAGTCAGGTTTTGTTTGAACCCTTCGCCGCTTTCGGTGACCTCACCAATGAAGCCCTCCGCTTGCAATACATGAGCAATATTGCGAGTCATGCGAGTGGCAGGAACCGCAACCGTCTCGTGCCGCACCATGGTGGCGTTGCGGATCCGGGTGAGCATATCGGAAATGGTGTCGTTGGTATGAGCCATATGCGGGGTATCCTCTGTTCGTTCTCAGGGGATGGTCATGAGGTAAAGGGCAATTCGCTGGTGCGAGGTATCGAGTGAAACAGTGAAGGGAAAAACTGACAGCAATTAAGAGGTAAAGGGCATACCCATAGCCTTGAGCAAGGCCCGTCCCTCTTCATCGTTGGTAGCGGTGGTGACGATGGAGATATCCATACCCCGGATTTGATCGATGGAGTCGTAGCTAATTTCGGGAAAGATTAGCTGCTCTCGGATCCCGAGGGTGTAGTTGCCACGGCCATCAAAACTCTTGGGGCTAATCCCCCGAAAGTCACGAATCCGAGGCAGCGCCACGTTGATCAATCGATCCACGAAGGCATACATCCGGTCGCGTCGCAAAGTCACCATCAGGCCCACCGGCATCCCTTCCCGAATCTTAAAGCTGGCAATGGCCTGCTTTGCTCGGGTAATCACCGGTTTTTGGCCTGTGATGACGCTGATCTCAGCAATGGATGACTCCAAGGCTTTAGCATTTTGGGAGGCTTCCCCCAATCCTCGGTTAATGACAACCTTGGAGAGCTTGGGAATTTGATGGACGTTGGCATAGCCCAACTCTTGTTTGAGTTTGGGAGCGATGGTGTCGTAATAAAGGGTGTACAGACGTTGTGGCATGGGGGGCAGGGCTCCTGAAGTCTCTGGGCTGGGTCAGAGGGGAGGGGTAGGGGAATCTAGTGGTTATCAGGGTCAATCGAGTACGGGCTGAGGATCAGCAGGGATCCAAGCTAATCAATGACTTCGCCTGTTTTCTTGAGAACACGGACTTTGCGGCCATCGTCGGTCAAGGTGTATCCAATCCGGCTGGCGACTTCCTGTTTTTTGGAATAGGCCATCACGTTAGAGGCGTGGATCGGCCCTTCATTGGTTTCAATGGTGCCGCTTTCTCCCTCAGAGGTGGGTTTTCGGTGGCGAGTGACCATATTGACTCCTTCCACCACCACCATATTGCGGGCGGGAATGGTGCGGAGAACTTCGCCAACTCGACCTTTATCTTTACCTGAGATCACTTGGACGGTATCGCCCTTTTTGATCCGCATCTTGTAACGGAGACCGTTGCGATGGGGACGGATCCCAGGTTGTTTGACCAGTTCTTTGATTTGGCTGGGTTTCAAACGTCGTGCCATTACAACACCTCCGGCGCAAGCGAAACGATCTTGGTATAGTTGCGTTCCCGCAGTTCCCGAGCGACTGGCCCAAAAACACGAGTCCCCTTGGGGTTGCCATCGTTGTTAATGATCACGGCAGCATTATCGTCGAACCGAATGCTCATGCCATCAGGGCGGCGCAGGGTGGTAACGGTTCTCACCACCACAGCCTTGACCACATCGGAACGTTTGACGGGCATGTTGGGCAGGGCATCTTTGACCACACCCACGATCACATCGCCAACTCTGGCGTAACGGCGACCACTGCTGCCCAAGACCCGGATACACATGATCTTGCGGGCACCCGTGTTGTCAGCCACCGTCAACATGGTTTGTTGCTGAATCATAGTCTAGTGGCCTCCTCTAGGATGGCGGTGACGACCCAACGCTTGGTACGGCTAAGGGGGCGAGATTCTTCGATGCGGACTTTGTCGCCAGTTTTACAGCGATCCTCCTCATCGTGAGCTTTGAATTTGGCGGTTTTGACGACGATTTTGCCGTATTTGGGGTGGGAAACCCGGCTTTCAACCGAAACCACAACGGTTTTTTGCATCTTGTCGCTAACGACGACTCCCACTTTTTCTCGCGCTGGCATCAGGACTCCTTATCCATTTCGGATGATGTGGAAATCTGGCTTCCAGAAGGCTGGATCCCTTGTTTGCGTTCCCCCTCCACCGTGAGGAGCTGGGCGAGCCGATGCTTTCTCAGACGAATTAGGTGGGGCTGGTTGAGTTGACGGGTAGCCTTTTGGAGTCGAAGCTCAAAAAGTTCCTTCTTGACAGTCAGAATCTCATTAGAGAGAGAGGCATCATCTAGGGAGCGCGCCTCTTCAATTTTGGGCATGGGCATGACGTTCCTCCTTACTCCTGACTAGTCGTGACTGCTTCTGGACTGGATCCCTCAAGGTCGAGATCACTGGATTCAGCTATTTCAGGAGCAGCCAAGCTCGGCGCTGAGATATCAGTATCCACTTCAAAATCAGCCTTGCTCATGAACTTGACCTTGATGGGCAACTTCTGAGCCGCCAGCCGCATCGCCTCACGGGCAATGGCCTCAGTCACCCCCCCCATCTCAAACATGACCCGACCGGGCTTGACCACAGCCACCCAAAACTCGGGATTACCTTTACCGGATCCCATCCGGGTTTCAGCCGCCCTCATGGTGACGGGCTTGTCCGGGAAGATGCGGATCCAGATCTTGCCACCCCGGCGCACGTAGCGGGTCATGGCTCGTCGGCTGGCTTCGATCTGCCGAGCGGTGATCCAACTGGGTTCTTGAGCCACCAATGCATATTCCCCGAAGTCGATCTTGTTGCCGCGAGTAGCTTTGCCTCGCATCCGACCGCGTTGTTGTTTCCGAAATTTAGTGCGTTTTGGGCTTAACATGGGCAATTCTCTCTGGCTTCAGCGAGGGATCAATTCACTTGGGGTCACTTGGGGATCCAGGGCAGGGATCCATAGCTCTGGGGATGGAGCTTCTATCAGTAGCAGGGGGGGTTAATCCTTGGCATCCGAGCGGTCTTCAAAGCTGGGCCGCCGCCGTTGCTGGCGACGACGAGGCTGAGGCAAGGCAGAAGGAGCAGGTTTATCACCCCGATCCTGACCGGGCAACACTTCACCCTTGAAGACCCAGACTTTGACACCAATTATCCCAAAGGTGGTGCGAGCAACTGTTTCGGCATAGTCGATATCGGCACGGAGAGTGTGCAAAGGCACCCGACCTTCCCGAGTCCATTCCGTCCGTGCGATCTCAGCTCCGTTCAGACGACCAGAGATCTGGATCTTGATCCCTTTCACCCCAGCCCGCTGAGACCGTTGGATAACTTGACGCACGATGCGCCGAAAGGCAATCCGCCGCTCTAGTTGCTCCGCAATGCTTTTCCCCAGCAGGGTGGCATCGGCATCCACCTGAGCCACCTCGGTGACATTGATACGAATTGCTCGGTCTCCCGTACCGGGCTGAGACATCTCTTTTTGCAATCCCTGGCGTAGATCCTCCAGGCCAGAGCCACCGCGACCCACCACCACCCCAGGACGAGCGGCCTTAATCTCCAGCTCAATCTGGTCAGCTTTGCGGGAAATGATGATATCCGAAATACCTGCTTTAGACTGGCGATCCTTACTGCGATTACCATCGCTCTCGGGATCCAGCTTATTCATGATGTAAGTGCGGATCTTGAGATCCTCTTGGAGCAACGCCGGATACCGTGCAGGATCCGCAAACCACTGACTACGGTGGCTCTTGATGACGCCGAGGCGAAATCCATTGGGGTGGATCTTTTGTCCCATGAGAATGTGATGTCCTGGTGATGTCTAGCGGTAAGCAATGAAAAGGGAAAACAACTGCGGCTCTTTAGGAGACTGGAGCAACTGTGATGGTGATGCTACAGGTGCGCTTGTGGATGGAGTAAGCTCGCCCCTGAGCACGAGGGCGGAATCGCTTCAACACTGGCCCCTCATCGGCAAAAGCCTGACTGACGATCAGATCCCGAGCATCCATGCCATTGTTGTGCTCTGCATTGGCCACCGCCGAACGGAGCACTTTCCGAATCGGATCGCAGGCAGAGTATGGCATGAACTCCAGCAAGATGAGGGCATCGGCATACCGTTTGCCGCGAATTTGGTTCAACACCCGCCGCACCTTGAAGGGGGACATTCGGATGGAGCGGGCTACCGCTTTGACTTCGAGAGGGCTGAGTGTCGTCATGGTGACTGGGTTGAACGCGACGAAGATGAGGGTAGAGGCAAAGGACCGTTGATTCTAGAGAAAACAAATAAAACTGCGTCAGGAAAGCAAAGTCAATGACCGATGTTTTGACTAGCGGCGGGTAGCTTTTTTGTCACTAGCCGCATGACCTTTGTAAGTCCGGGTAGGGACAAATTCCCCCAACTTGTGACCTACCATTTGGTCAGAAATGAACAGGGGCACGTGAACTTTGCCATTGTGGACAGCGATGGTGTGACCAATCATGTTAGGCAAAATGGTGGAAGCCCGTGACCAGGTCTTGATGAGTTGCTTCTCATTGCGGTCATTGAGCTTTTCGATTTTTTCCATGAGGTGAGCGGCCACAAAGGGGCCTTTTTTGAGAGAGCGTCCCATAATTGCTGTCCTGAACAGTGAAGCGAACGAAAGGATAAAAAAGGAAAGAAGAGAATTCGAGTAGGAGAAGAACTGAAGATCTAACGTCCAGCGCGCCCACCTTTACTCCGCTTACCACCCCGGTTGCGGCCTCGGATCACCAACTTGTTGCTGGCTTTCTTCTTATTACGGGTTTTGTAGCCCAAGGCGGGCTTACCCCAGGGGGTAACAGGGCCAGAGCGACCAATGGGCGCACGACCTTCACCTCCACCATGAGGGTGATCCACAGGGTTCATGACGCTTCCCCTCACAGTGGGGCGTTTGCCCAGCCAACGATTCCGCCCTGCTTTACCGATACTGATATTGCTAGCTTCGACGTTGCCCACTTGGCCAATGGTGGCGTAGCACTGCTTACGGACGAGGCGAACCTCGCCAGAAGGAAGTTTGAGGGCAACATGAGTGCCCTCTTTAGCTACCACCTGAGCCCCGGCGCCAGCAGATCTCACCATTTGGCCGCCGTTGCCAGGAATGAGTTCGACGTTATGAACAACGGTACCCAAGGGGATCCTTTCGAGGGGAAGGGCGTTACCGATCTCAAAGGGAGCCTCTGGCCCCGCTGTGATGATGGTACCCACTGCCAAAGAGCGAGGATGAAGAATATAACGCTTTTCACCGTCCTCATATTGCACCAGGGCAATGCGAGCATTGCGATTGGGATCGTACTCAATGGTTTTGACCTCAGCCGTCATCTCTCGCTTATCACGACGAAAATCGATGATCCGGTAGAGCTTTTTGTGGCCTCCACCCTTGTGACGACAGGTGATCACGCCACGGTTATTACGACCCTTTTGGCGATGGCGATAGACCACCAAAGACTTTTCGGGTTTATCAGTGGTGATCTCCGCAAAATCGGAGACCGTCATCGTCCGGGTGCCGGGGGTTAGAGGTCTGAAGGATCGAATGCCCATGGCTTAACTCACGCTGAGGGTGCTTGCAGTTGAAAAGATGCAGTCAGACTGGCAATAACAGGGGTCAGTTAGACATCAGGGAAGAGAGCGATAGAGTCTCCCTCCGCCAGAGTGATGATGGCTCGCTTATGTCGAGTCTTGAATCCCAGATAACGACCAACCCGACGTTTTTTGCGGGGAGGGTTTTGGGTATTGACCGCTGTGACCCGGACATTAAACATCGCTTCCACAGCATCTCTAATGAGGGGCTTGGAGGCATTGGGCATCACCTCAAAGACATATTTTCCCTGTTCCATGTGCTGGGTTGCTTTTTCAGTGATGATGGGCCTGATCAGCACATCAGCCAAAATGCGTTTGCTCTCGCTCATGCTTCATCTCCCTCGGTGGTTTCGGGGTTTACGGTTGCTGGGCCGGAAAGCTCAATTTCAGAGGATCCCTGAGCACTAGAGGAGCCGGGAGCTGCCAGCAGATGACTCTCTCCGCCTAAGCCCCGCTGGGCTAAATCAAAAGCTGACTCAGTGAAAACAAGCCAGTCCACATTGAGTAAGTCAAAGACATTGAGATTATTGACGGTAATGACTTTTATCCGAGCAATGTTGCGGGCGGCGCGCCAAATCACGTCATCTTTTTCTGGCACCACCATCAGAGCCGATTGGTCAACACCCACCCCCCAACGCAAAAGAGCCTGAGCCATGTCACGGGTTTTGGGGATTGGAGCCAATTCTGAGGTGAAGTCTTGCACCACGATCAGATCGTCAGTTCGACTTTGCAGAGCCGTTCGGAGGGCCAAACGACGCTCCTTGCGATTCATATCTAGGTTGAACTCGCGTTTGCGAGGGCCAAAGATCACACCCCCTTTCCGCCACAGCGGGGAGCGAATGGATCCAGCTCGGGCACGGCCTGTTCCCTTTTGCTTCCAGGGTTTGCGGCCACCGCCACGCACTTCGGAGCGGGTTTTGCTATGGGCATTGCCCTGACGGGCGTTGGTACTCTGGCGACGCAGAGCCAAGTACAGCAAATGGGTCGCTGTTTCTGGACGAGCCACGGCCAAATCCAGCTCTGCGGTGCCGACCGTATCCCCTTGCCAATCTTTTATCGTGCAGCTTGCCATCTTGTTCTCTCCTAGGCCCTTACCAGCGTTACCCTTGCTCAATTGAGGCGTCTAATCAGATGTGTTCGACTCAGGTGTTTTCAATCAAAGAGGGATCCCCTCAAGCTTGTTTGCCACCGATCACCTTGGTGGGGCGAATCTCTAACAGCCCTCCTTCCACACCGGGCACAGCCCCTTTGACCAACAGCAGATTACGTTCCGCATCGACTCGCATGATCGTCAGTTTACGGGTGGTGACCCGCTTGCCTCCATCTCGACCGGGCATCCGCAAGCCGGGATAAACACGGCCCGGAGTGGTACCAGCACCAATGGATCCATGCAGGCGGTGGTTTTTGGACCCGTGGCTCATGGGGCCTCGACCAAAGTGGTGACGCTTCTGATTGCCACTGAAGCCATGACCGATGCTGGTGCCGGCCACATCCACCAATTGCCCCACCTCAAAGATGTCGGCCTTGATCTCTTGGCCAACCGCAAAAGCATCCGGCTGATCGACCGTGAACTCGCGAAGATGGCGAAGGGATTCTTCAATACCAGCCTTTTGCAGATGACCTCGCTCAGGCTTGGTCAACCGCTTCGGCAATGTGGGGTCAAAGCCCAACTGCACCGCCGAGTAGCCATCGGTGGCGGTTGTTTTGACCTGAGTCACCTTGCAGGGGCCTGTGGCCAAAACCGTGACCGGAACCGCTAGACCCTCTTCCGTGAAGATCTGAGTCATGCCGAGCTTTTTGCCAAGGATGCCAAGTGTCACGACTGTTTCTCCCAATCAACTCAAATCAAACGCCAACATAGTCTAACGACCGACTAAGAGAGTTCATTCAGTCATCACAACATGAACAAAGGCTACGGCTGAGCCTTATTTCAGGGCGCTGAACTAAAGTACCCCCCCCTTCTCGATCCAAAGTGAGCCTGGGTGGTTAACCCATACCCAACTTCAAAAGAGTCCATTCAGATAACCGATATCAACCAACATTAAAGAGACTGGGTGATCAGAGCAAAGCTTTACCTCAAGAGTTGCCTTGCTGTCAGTCGCTCAGGTGGATATCGGAGTCTAGTGTTGTCATCAATCCTCAAAACTCACGGGTCGCAGAACACGTACGGAGTTAGCTTGAGGTCGAACTTTTGGACGAATGAACCTTTTAGACTTGCCGCTCAGGGGAGCATTGAGCTCTCTCTCATGCAGCAGTATCTTATTTAGGGTTTCAATCTCGTCGTAGTGACAGTGTTCCATTGTAAGGGCTGAATCTCTGGTTTGTCTAGAGCAATCTGCATATTGGCCAGGGATCCCATCCGTTAGGGGCGTTTGGGTCAAGTTGAGGGTGGGCTGGCGGCAGGGAGCAGGCGGCTGGCCAGGGTGTCATAGATATGAGCGGGTACTTGGGTTCGTAGAGAACGCTCCAGTCGTTTGCGTTTTTGGGCATCAACTAGACAGCTGATTTGGGGGCAAAGATAGGCAGAGCGACCCTGACCCTGATCCAACTGGATTAACGGTTTGCCAACAGGTTGATCGGGCTGAGGGGCTTCCGAGCTGAGGCGCACCACCCGCCAGAATTGGGAGCGTGGGGCGAACATTCGACAGCTGATGCACTGTCGCAGAGGATCCGATGATGACATAACGTTGACATAACCATGATCGCGGTCAAGCAGGATTGCTAGGGTTCAGGAGAAGCAGGGACGGAGGTGGCATAGGTAGGGGGATACACATCCACTGACGGGGATCCCTCCCGTTCAGCTCGCCGGGATAGGTCATAGAGTCCTTTGGTGACGCTGGCTAAAGGAATGGCCACGATCACCCCCAGGATCCCGCCCAACTGGGCACCCACCAGCAAGGCGATCAGGATCCAGACGGGATTAAGACCAATCAACTCTCCCATCAAGCGGGGGGCGATCACCCGATCTTTGACCTGTTGTACCGCCAGAGCCACCGCTACCACTTTCAGGGCCAGCCAGACATCTTGAAAGGCCAACAGTACGGCTGCTCCCCCAATGCCGACAAAGCCCCCCACCAAGGGCAGCACCTCTAACAGACCAATGCCCAAGCCAAACAACAGGCCAAACGGAACCTTGAGAATGCCGAAAGCTGGCACCAGCATCAGCCCCATAATCAGCCCCAACACCAACTGGCTGATCAAGAAATTCTGAAAACTGAGAGACACAGCAGCCCCCACCCGAGGCCCCCAAGGATCTGGGATCAGGCTCAGCAGGCCCTGCCAAAACTTGCCGCCATACAGCAGCATATAGAGAGCCAAGACCAACACCAGCAGCAAATCCACCACTTGATTGAAGGTGCCCAACAAAATATCGAGCCCCTGGCGGGCGATCTGTTCTGCCCCCAATTGCAGCCGACTGGTCAAGGTCTCAAGCAGATCCATCTGGCCCAAAGAGATATTGCGCTCTGCTGCCCAATGGCTTAGCACTTCCAACTGCACCTGCAAGGACTCCACCCACCCAGGAATCTTGGCCCCTAGCTGGCTAATTTGCCGGGTCAGAGTGGGCACCACAGCCAGT
The DNA here is from genome assembly GCA_012031565.1 of Synechococcaceae cyanobacterium SM2_3_2. Lineage (GTDB taxonomy): Bacteria > Cyanobacteriota > Cyanobacteriia > Thermostichales > Thermostichaceae > JAAUUM01. Next base: position 3,771 of record JAAUUM010000073.1, on the reverse strand, counting down.
CCCAACAGAACGAAGACCAGCACCGACACTGTAAACACAAGGGTTACCGCCAATCCCCGGCTCACCTTAGCTTGGCGGAGGGCTTGCACAGGATAATTGAGCAAGAAAGCCAGCACAGCTGAGGTCAAGAGGATGGTCAGCAGATGTCCAAACATTCGCCCCACTTGTATCGCCAGCCAAGCGCTGATGACGATAAATATCCAGGTCAGCAGTAGCCGTTGTAGGGGAGTGAACCGATTCAACATAGGGTATCTCGGCAAGCCAAGGGAATCGAATCGTCAGTGCCATTGTGTGGAGCGCCAGCCTTGAGGGCGCAACCACAAGACCAGCGACTGGGAGGGATTAAACCAGTCGGTCAGCCATGAACTGCATCTCCGGTAGAGCCTATGCCTATTGTCTCTCGAATAGGCAGCCAAAGCCGTAACAAGTCTGTCAGCTTCCTGATCCTAGCCGGGATCCTGTCCTCCTTTCAGCAAACCGTCTGCAACTCAGCTCTCGCCCCTAGATCCCTAAGATGCTGTAGCCACTATCCACATAGAGGATTTGGCCCGTGATGCCGCTCGACAAATCGCTGCCCAAAAAAGCGGCGGTGCTGCCCACTTCTAACTGATCGATATTGCGACGCAGGGGGGCCTTTTCTTCGACGGCGCGTAGCATCGAATGGAAATCTGAGATGGCAGATGAAGCCAGTGTCCGCAGCGGCCCAGCCGAGATGCCATTGACCCGGATGCCTGTGGGGCCTAACTCGGCGGCTAAGTAACGGACACAGGTTTCTAAGCCTGCCTTGGTGACGGCGGCCATGTTGTAGTTGGGCACCACCCGCACCCCCCCCAAATAGCTGAGGGTGATAACGCTGCTGCCCTGCTTGAGCAAGGGCTTGGCCTCTCGGCAGAGGGCGATGAGAGAATAAGTGCTGACATCCATCGCCAGCGAGAATCCCTCCCGCGAGATGGCGGTGAAGTCGCCCGACAGCTCCTCTTTTTTGACGAAGGCGAGGCAATGCACCAGGATATCGATTTGATCCCAGTGGGACTGAACTGACTGAAACAGCTCGGCAATCTGTTGATCCTGCTGCACATCACAGGGCAGTAAAAAATCTGGTTGTAGCGGCTCTGTCAGAGACTCCACTTTGCTCTTGAATCGGCCTTTTTCGTCCGGCAAATAGGTCACCCCCAAGCTAGCCCCAGCCTTATGCAATTGTTGGGCAATTCCCCAAGCAATCGAGCGGTCATTGGCGATCCCGGTGACTAGGGCTTTTTTTTCGGTCAGGTCTAGCATCGGTTGGGCTCAGGCACAGCCTTCTTTTTCTATCACGTTCTTTAGCCCAGAGATAGCCTAGGGATCCCGAGGAAGGGTGGACATGGATATCAGCATCTGGCCCCAGTATTGGGCTGTTAGGCACCGATCAAGTAGGGGGCACTGACTCCCTAACCCCCCGCAGAGAGCGAATGAATTCGGCAATGTGCTGGGGCAATCGAAAGAACTCTTCTATGACAGAATCTGGGGTGATACTGAAGGCGAAGAAAAGCACTGCCAAAATTAGCACGATCACCAGCCCCATCACCAACGTTTCTTTGATGACTTTGACAGCCCAAATAATCATCAGGATGGCGATCAACAAAGCGGCAATGACGGCTATGCCTCCAACCATTGGGATCCTTGTGTGAAGTAGTTTTAGGGGTTGATATGCGTGTGATTTTAGCCTGCCCTCTGCTGTAAGTTTCCCCAATTGGGGCGATGGAGATCGGTAAAAAAGGTGCTTTTTGTTGCTCATCACGGCAGAGCAGATGACGGTGATATCCCCCGATGGCCCCCCATAGACGTTAGGTAGACGTTAAAAAGTCTTAATCCCAAATCGGGATCCCTAACTTGCCCTTATCTTAGATATACCCATTGAGTTCTGGTGCTCTCGCCTATCGATATTTTGCATGCCAAAGGGCTCAAGCCCTTTCAAACAAAGCAACTGCAACGGCTCTTTCAGCAGCGGATCCCCCCAAGCCAATTGTTGACTGTGGAGTTTGCCGAACGATTGGGATCCATTAGCCAAGATTTGCGTCATCAGCCCATCAGCATCTATCTCAACCGCCGGGGTCAGGTGATCCGAGTCGGGGTGGGATCCCCGTTTGATACCCAAATTCCCGCGTTGGAACTACCGCGCCAGGGGGAAGAACGCCTGTGTGGGATCCGTTGCATTACCACCCAAAACCATAGCGATGGCCCTGGCCAAAAGGCTCTCACGGCGATGGCGCTCCAGCGACTGGATGCCCTGATCACCGTGGGGGTATCTGACGAAGGGCGACAGCGCAAAGGGGGCGGCGGCACCGGCTATGTGGAGGCTGTGCATATCGCCCACCTGATCCCGGTCACCACTGACGGGGATCCCGGGCAAGACCGCTGGCAGGTGTCAGAGTCCCTGTCGGTCTATGAGGCGGCTGAGCAAAACCTGCTGGACTTGGTGCAAAGTCTGGAGGCTGAATTTCGGCGGCAATATCGAGCCCGACAGGTGGAAAACCCAGGGGATCGCACCATCTTGGTGGGCCTCCAGGATCGGGAGCAAACCCACGAAGATCTGATCGAACGGCTGACGGAGTTGGCCCGTCTGGTGGAGACGGCGGGAGGACAGGTGCTGCATACCCTCTGGCAGCGACGAGAGGGCGCTAGTTCCAAATCGGTGATCGGATCTGGCAAGGTGCAGGAACTGGCCCTTTTGGTGCAGGACTTGGGGGCGACGATGGTGGTGTTTGATCGAGAGCTGACCGCCAGTCAGGTGCGTACCCTCGAACAGCAGGTGGGGGTACGGGTGGTGGATCGGAGCGAGGTGATCCTGGATATTTTTGCCCAGCGGGCGCGGACACGGGCGGGCAAATTGCAGGTAGAGCTGGCCCAACTGGACTATCTCATGCCGCGATTGGCGGGCCGGGGTCGCACCATGTCTCGTTTGGGGGGAGGGATCGGCACCCGTGGGCCTGGGGAAACCCAATTGGAGATGGAACGTCGCACCATCCAACGGCGGATCAGTAAACTTCGCCAGGAGGTGGAGTCAGTGCGCTCCCATCGCCAAAACTTGCGCCGCCGCCGCGAACAGGCGGAACTACCGGTGATCGCCATCGTGGGCTATACCAACGCGGGCAAGTCTACCCTGCTCAATGCCCTGACCCAATCGGAGGTCTACGCCGCCGACCAACTGTTTGCCACATTGGATCCCACCACCCGTCGCTTGGTATTGCCTCAGGGGGGAACGGTGCTGTTGACGGATACTGTTGGCTTTTTGACAGAATTGCCCGCCCAACTGGTGAATGCTTTCCAGGCCACACTCGAAGAAGTCACCGAGGCCGATGCGCTGCTGCATGTGGTGGATCTTTCTCATCCGCAGTGGGAACGGCAGATTGAGGCGGTCGAACGTTTGCTCAACGATATGCCCTTGGCCACCGGCCCTCGGCAATTGGTATTCAACAAGATCGACCGCTTGGATCCCGATTGGCTGGAGGATGTTCGGATCCTGTATCCAGAGGCTCTGTTTGTCTCTGCCCACCAAGGCACGGGACTCAACCAACTGAAGCAGCAGTTACACCGGTTTGTGCGGGTACAGGCGGTCTACAGCCCATTCAGTATTGATCTACTACATCATTGGTACTCCCCCTACCCTCTTAACTCTTACATCTTCTAATCCTCCTGCTCAAAACAGGCATAGATTGAGGTTTTATCATGGGATACACCCGATCTATTATTTATTGCTATTTCGTTCCTAACAACGTTACTGATAATAAATGA
>JAAUUM010000072.1 GCA_012031565.1 Synechococcaceae cyanobacterium SM2_3_2 | reverse complement strand
CCAAGGCACAGCCCGAGATTGAGGCTGCTGCACCGCTTTTGGGCTGAAGTCGATCTGCTGGGCAAACCCTGGATCTTTGTGCCCGGAAATCATGATCCATCACCACCAGCGCTGGAATTGATGGCGGGATGCCACGGCATCGTAGCCACCGGATCCCGGCTGGTGTCATTTCTGGGCCACTGGGCCTTGTTGATCCCCTACACTCCTCCCTGCGGCTGGAATTGGACGCTGCGGACGGCTCATTTGCGGGAGTGGGTGCCCTTTTATGGCGAGCTAGCTCAACAGGTCAAGATCGATCTGCTGCTCAGCCATGCTCCCCCCAAAGGGATCCTGGATGAGGGCGGTCGCTGGTATCCGCGCAAAATGCCGACCCTGAGGCCGCTGGTGGATGTCGTCCAACCCCGTTATTACATCTGTGGCCATATGCACAAAGATGGCGGCAAGCAGGTCACTCACCAAAACACCACTTTTATCAATGTGGCGGAACGCAACTGGATCCTAGAGATTCCCCGAGAGCAGGATTTGGCCAGGGACGGGATCCCTCAAGCCATCACCATGCCCCCATCGACGTTGAACACTTGACCGGTGATGTAGGCGGCAGCTGGATCGGAGGCTAAAAAGCGCACCATCCCCGCCACCTCTTCGGGTTGACCCAAGCGACCGAGGGGGATCTGGGCCAAGATCGGCTCAGGATTAAGAGCTTCTGTCATCTGGGTGGCAATAAAACCCGGGGCGACAGCATTAACGGTGATCTGACGACTGGCCAGCTCTCGGGCCACCGACTTAGTTAGGCCAATCACCCCCGCCTTGGCCGCGCTGTAGTTGGCCTGTCCGGCATTGCCCACTAGCCCCACCACCGACGTGATGGTGATGATCCGGCCTCGGCGTTGCTTCAACATAATTTTGGCGGCAGCTCGCAGGCATTGAAACACCCCCGTCAGGTTGAGGTCGATCACCGCCTGCCAATCGGGATCCTTCATCCGCATCACCAGACCATCGCGGGTAATCCCAGCATTATTGACCAAGACATCCAGGCGACCCCAGGTTGCCATCACCTGGGCAAACAGTGCCTCCACCGCCTCCGGTTGGCTCAGATCTCCTGCCACCGCTACGGCTTCTCCCCCCAAGTCTTTGATCTCCTGCACCACCGCCTCAGCGGCTTCAGGACTGCGGGCATAATTGACCGCCACGGTGGCTCCCTCGGATCCCAACGCAAGGGCGATAGCTCGACCGATGCCCCGGCTTGCTCCTGTCACCAAGACCACTTGTCCCTGCATCGGCTTTTGCATCGTTGGTTGCATGGGGGGGATATTTGTTTGAGTCAAAACGCTCTGCCCTCAGGGATCCACTTTAGCCCCAGAGTATAGGACGTTTTGGGCCGCTAGACAGAGGAGTATGAAGGATTTCTAACCGCAGTACCTGCTGCCCCTGATGCTGACAATTTTCTGCTTAGATTGACGGTCTACCAGGGCTGACTCTGCAAGTCCAGCAGACCGACAGAAGAAATTTCAATGGATTGAAAAGGCATGATCATGACTGGCAGACGAGATACCATCCGGCCCTTGGGCTGCTCCACCCAGACAGGGCACGTTACAGGTTGCCAACCCAGGGATTCATAAAAAGCCTGCTTGGCGGGACTGCAAAAGAGGATCCCGGCCTCCACCTGCCACTCCTGTTGAAAAACCTGCACCACATGGCGCAGCAGTTGGCTGGCATAGCCCTGTCGCTGTGCCGATGGGATGGTCACCACACCGCCCACACCCCCCACTATTAGCAGCCGTTGATCCAGTTTGATCGGGTGTTTGAGGGCACCCACATGACTGACCAACTCGCCCCCGACCGACAGCAAAAAATGCACCTCTTTGGGTCGCCACTGGATATCAAAGAGATCGTCCCCAAAGATATTCTCTCCCCACTCAAACAGCTGGTGATCTTCGTCCGCTGTGAGACTATCGGTTTGGCGAATCGTGATCTCTGAAGAAACCATCACACTTGCTTACCATTGGGGTCAAAAGTGTTCCAGTTGATATCTACTTGATATCTAGATTACAGATCCTCATAATAGAGCAACCTTATCCAAACGCTGACTCCATCCGCCATGCCAGACTTTCTCCCCATCGCTTACTTTGAGAACCGCTTTGTACCCTTTGGGGAAGCCAATATCTCAATTGCAACCCATGCTCTCCACTATGGAACAGCAGCGTTTGGGGGTTTGCGCGGGCTGCCAGATCCCAACCATCCCGGCCATATTTTGCTCTTTCGGCTTGATCGTCACTGCCAGCGACTGAGCCAGAGCGCCCGCTTTTTACACTATGATTTGCCTGCCGACAAGATTGAGCAGATCATCACCGAGTTTATTCAACAGAATCAGCCCCAGGAACCCTTTTACATTCGCCCGCTGGTTTATACCTCTGATCTGGGCATTTCACCCCGTCTCCATAACGTTGAGAAGAACTTCTTCATCTATGGTTTGCCCCTAGGAGACTATCTTTCTCCGGATGGAGTCAGTTGTCGCATTAGCTCTTGGCATCGACAAGAGGATAGCAGCCTGCCTCTGCGCGGCAAGATCAGCGGAGCTTATATCACGTCATCGTTGGCCAAAACTGAGGCGGTGCAGTCAGGGTTTGATGAGGCGATTTTGATCAATGCTCAGGGCAAAGTCAGCGAAGCCACTGGCATGAATATCTTCATGATTCGGCGTGGGCAGTTGATCAGCCCCGGCAATGATCAGGACATCCTGGAGGGGATCACCCGCGACAGCATTCTCACCTTGGCCCATGATCTTGGGATCCCTGTGGTGGAGCGTCCGGTGGATAAATCTGAGCTACTGATTGCAGATGAACTTTTTTTGAGTGGCACTGCTGCCAAGATCACCCCAATTAAGCGGGTGGAAAACTATGAACTTGCCACAGAGCGACCGATCACCAACAAGCTCCGGGATAAGCTGACAGCCATCACCAAAGGCGAGGATCCCGACTATCAACATTGGGTCAGTCGGATCCCATTAGGTTAATCTCTTGATTCCTTGCTCTTTTCTGAACTTTATCCAGAACACTGACTCAGATTTCTAGGTCAAACCTACTAAAAAGAGCCATGGTGAGATGATCTCCAAGGCTCTTTTTACTTGCAGGTTACCAAAAGTTAAAGGCTACCAGAAGGATTGGGTCTGCTCAATGTTGGCACTTGCATCCTGCACCGTCAGGGATCCCATCCGAACTTGCATAGCCATATCCATGACCATCCGACTGCTGAGCAAGACCAAGAGAGCTGTGGTCAAACCCAATAGATCTCGCCATCCTTCACTTTGTTCACGCCAAACCATATCGAACACTCCTCACACAAATAGACTCACACACCGGGCTTGAGGCAATCTTATTCAAACAGTGGGGGGTGAAGTTGAGATCTAGATCACGTTTTAATGCGGGATCCAGACTGTGAAGAGGACTAAAAGCGCAATGGACTCTATTTCGCGTCTTTTGATGCCCTAGGCCAAGATAAATCTCCACCAGCCAAAGCGTTGAGCTGAAACACGGAGTAGGCCAAAAGCTAAGGGCGAATGAATTGCAGACTAGGCTGAGACAACGTGACCTGATAGTAACCCGCTTGGGATCCCAGGGTGGTGTTGTAAGGGGTGGGCAGATCAGGACGGCTAATGGGAGGCTCGGCAAACCGCTGGGTCTGCTGATACACGTCAACCGCATCGCTAAAAGAATTGGTTCGATCCCGCAGCACATCCTCAGGAAAGATCGTAAAGTCCTCTTCGGGAGGGGCATCTAACACAAACCCATCCACCTGGCGCAGGAAAGGATTGGTCTGGGCTAAGGCAGAGTCAGCCATCATTGACCCCGCCAGAACAGCAACCCCGGCGAAAACAGTGCTGGTTATAACAGTGCTGGTTATAACAGTGCTGCTTATAAACGTAGGCAAAACTCGACGCATTTTGACAGACATGGGATCCTCCTCAACTCGCAACAGATTCTACTCTACCTGGAGGCAAGGGCAAGGGGCGGGGGCTAATCATGCCCTATCTCGCCAGGGTTTCTTGACGAAATCGATCTAGCTAGCCTTGACCGATAAGTATAAATGCATGAACATAAGTTAATAATTTCTTTGATCCCCGCTGATCCCCAGGCTTGTTCTCACAATTGTTTGTTACCAAGATTGTGAGTACAGACAGGCCAACCTGTCAGCTTAGGTGTCAAAGGCTTGCAGGCATTCTGACCTAATCCCCGGATCCGCTTTTAATTTTTAATTAGTATCGATCGGTTTCCGGCCTCGCAATCTTGTATGACCACAAACCTGTGCGACCCCAGGGAGGAGAACGACACCATGAATTCAGAACGTCTTGTTCTAGAAGATTTGACATTACGGCAGCTGCGGGCTCGGGCCATGGAGCTGGATATTTCTCGCTACAGCCGCATGACCAAAGAGCAATTGCTGGTGGCTATTCGTGCTGCTCAAGTCAGCCAGATTGGCAGCCGACCCACCTCTCCCGCCCCCCAAGAAAAAGACAAGCCGGCCAGCGCCAAATTTCATGCGGGTGGTGTCCACGATATCGCTCGCTTGGCTGATGTGGATGAGAAACTCGGCGATCTACCCGGCGGCTATGGCACCAGCCGCATTGTTCTGTTACCTCGGGATCCCCAATGGGCCTATGCTTATTGGGATATTCCCAACGAGCACAAAGAAGACCTGCGGCGGCAAGGGGGCCAGCAATTGGCCTTACGGGTCTATGATGTCACCGACATTGATTTGAATAGCCAGACCGCCCACAGTATGCAGGAATACCCCTGCGATGAGTTGGCACGGGAATGGTATGTGCCGATCCCCATCAGTGATCGATCCTATATTGCTGAGATCGGCTACCGCACCTGGGATGGCCGCTGGTTGGTGCTGGCCCGCTCCGCCGGGGTGATGGCTCCTCCCACTTATCCCTCCGATTGGTTTGAGGAGCATTTCATCACGGTGCCGTTTGATCTGCCGTTGCACGGCAAAACCCTGCTCCAGCTCAAAGAGCCCTACAAGCGGCGTAGCGAAGAGGCTGCTCTGGGGGCTGCGGCCTCAGCTTCGACCACTGCCACCACCACCCCGAGGGATCCCTCGATCACGGATGCCTTCTTCCAGATGGCGGGTGGATTTGAGTCTATGCGAGTGGCGGGATCCCTGTTTGGTAGCCATCAAATGGCACCAGAGCAGACCCTCAGTTCGTTTATGATTCCTTCCGGAGTGGGAATGTTATCGGAGCGACTGGCTGGTGCTGCCGTTGCCCCTTGGATGGCCTCAGGGTCTGGCCTTGGTCTGTTCTCGGGTTCTTCTGAGGTGATGCCACAGCTACAACGGACTCGGAAATTCTGGCTGGTGGCGGATGCGGAGCTGATCGTCTATGGCGCGACGGAACCCGATGCTACGGTGACCATCGGCGGCAGACCGATCAAGCTCAATCCTGATGGCACCTTCCGCTTTCATATGGCTTTCCCGGATGGCAACATCGACTTCCCCATCTTTGCGGTGGCAGCGGATGGTGAACAGAATCGTGAAGTCCATCTGACTTTTGATCGGGCCACCCCGGCTCGCCGCACCAACACCAAGGAGGAAGCCGTCGAGGAGTTGCTGCCATAACCTCTTCTGATTACGACGGTTGACAACTTGTTTGTTTTGTTTATTGCCATTTTTCAGCACAAATTGAATTCAGCACAAATTGAATTCAGCACAAATTGAATTCAGCACAAATTGAATTCAGCACAAATTGAATCAATTTCATGGGATCCCTGGTATCACGACCGGGGATTTTTTTGCCTGATTGGGGGTTGAGTAGGGAATGTTCTTGGCCATTACTGCTGTGGGAGAGGCGAGTGGGTCTAGAGCTACCCCGAGCCTGCATGGACGAGCATCTGAGATGGGGATCTTGCCAATGGTCTCTCAGGCTGGGATCCCTGAGATTAGAGCTACGGTCTGGTGCCGTTTTTACCCGATGGATCCCTGGTTTGGAGAACCCCCATGCAAGAGCGCGAGAGCATTTTATTCACCGTTATCCAAGGGTTGGGCCTCAATATGTCGGGCTTGGCGCTGCTAGCCAGTGCTGGGTTTGCCTTGGGGCCTTTGGCTTTGACCGGGACGATCTTGGCGATCATCGTCAAATTAATCGGGGATAGCCAGTTGGTGCGGGCCTATTGGTTATGGCAGGCCACAGAAAACGACGGGATCCCGAGGGATGTGTAGGGTTGGCAGCGACACGTTGCTGAGAGGAGGGTGTTAGAACATGTGGGTGGTTCAATCTTCTAGCCACAGGTTGTAACGTTTTCTCTCTTTTTCCCAGTTCACTGTTTATGATTCCTGAGCATCGTCAGCACGACCTGGAAAAACTGCTCCACCGACTCGGGTTGACGGCTTGGGATCCCCTCGATTGGGAGTTGCTGGATCAGGCGTTGGTACACCCCCTCTTGGATCCGGTACGGAATAATGACCGGCTGGAGTTTTTTGGCGATGTGGTGCTGAGGCTGGTGGCAACGGAATTTTTGTATGCTGACTACCCGCAGGGATCCGTAGGATTGTTATCAGAATTGCGGGCAGATTTGGTGAGCGATGCCCATTTGACCGAATTGGCCGATAGCTATGGTCTGGATCGGTTTTTGGCGGTGGGGCCAAGTGTGAAAGCTCAAGATCTGGGGCGGGCCAGTCGCTTGGCGGATGCCTTTGAGGCGATCTTGGGGGCACTCTATCTCAGCTGGGGACACACAGCGGTTACTCTACAGCGGCTGCACACTTGGCTGGATCCCCATTTTCGGACCCGTAGCCAACAGTTTTTTGCCGATCCCACCCGCCGTAACCCCAAGGCTGCATTGCAAGAATTGACACAAGCGGTCTGGGCGGGGGTATTGCCGGACTACAGAGTGTCTGGATCCCAGTCTCAACCTCCTTGGTTTGAGGTGGAGGTATGGTGTCAGGGTCATTGCTGGGGGCAGGGATCCGGCTCATCCAAAAAAGCCGCCGAGATGATGGCTGCAAAACAAGCCTTTTTGGCCATGAAACAAGAAGGAATCGGGATCCCTGGTTAAGGGTGGTGACGGCAAGATCCTGCTCTACTGGGATGCTAACTGCTCCTGATAATCTGCATTGAGGCGATGATGCAGGGGCTGTTGGGGATCCCGAACTGGGCTGGGACGTGGTGGAACTGTTTGCAGAGTGAGCAACTCCATCACATCGGCACAACAGCAAAATAGGATCAGAGGGTTGAGAGAGCTGTATGCCTTTGCCCATCTGAAACTAGGTGGCGAGATCATGTCTGACTTCGGCAGTTGTGGCCATCGGCATCTCTCATGCATCTCTTTCTAGTTTGGAAATCACCCCCCACTTTAGAAATCAACTCAGGGATCCTGTGGCTCCGCAACACTTGTCTCAGCTTGTATCAAAAAGAGTCTGTACGCTGAAACATTTGCCGAAATGTTGGGAGACAAAAGTTGATGTCCAGGCTTGGGCTAAATCTGCTGCTTCTTGATCCGATCCAGTTCCTGCTGAAGGGCCTCAATTTCTTGTCTGAGACGAGCGGCTTCTGACAATTCAATCGCAGCCGAGGGATCCCCGGTGGTCTCATCGCTGATATCGTCGATGTTGATCTTGACTGGGCCATTGCCTGAGGTCTTACCCGATTGGGCTGGGGATCCCTGCTTGAGATTTTGATCCATGAAGGCGCGGGCCTCATCAGCACTCATGGCCCCCCGTTGGACAAGCTCATCCACCACATCTTGGAGCTGCTTTTGCAGTTCTCCCAGCTGGCCTCCCGCTCGACCCACCAATCTGACAGCATTGTCGGCGGCGGCTCCGGCCAACCCAACGCCCAAGTAAAACGCCTTGCGGGCGAAGTTCGACAGAGTGTTTTTGGGTTTCTCTGGAGCCATTATGAAAAGAAGAGAGTCAGTAGGCAGGACTATTGTCCCCAATCACCCTAACTCAGATCACTGGTGATTGGCTGTGGCCCCACTGGGATCCCACGTTCTGAGGATCCTGGCTATCGGGCCGATCCACATCCCATTTCCGCACACTTCTAGTCGGGAACTTTCTTGCTTCACCCACCAACCAACCTAAAGTTGAATCGAATCTTTATCCTAGAGAAAAACAAGGGATCCAATTCCACAAAGAGACTGGATCCACTGTGCTGAATCAGCATTAGGCAACATTAGAGAAATGTCCCAAACAAGCTTGAACCCAATCTTGCTGTTCCTATACTTTTTGACAAAATCGACGACCCAGGCGACCGCGCCAACCTAAAGCATCCCGTGGTGCTGCTACCTTCCGATCCTGACACGGTTTGGGCGTTGAAGCCGCACGGGCCTAGGTCTAGTCTTACCATAGCATCTTTGATCCACCGGCAGAGCTCTGCAACCTGGAATCGGTTGAATGACGCTGATCCCATATTTATAACTATATAGTGATATAGTATAAGTAATCTCACAGGAGGCTCAATGTTCTTCCGCCAGCTCTTTGACTACGACACTTGGACTTACACCTATTTAATTGCGGATCCTGAGACCCAAGCAGCGGCATTGGTGGATCCCGTGATCGAGAAAGTCAACCGAGATTTGCAGTTGCTGGGTGAGTTGGGTCTGACGCTGAAGCTCTGCCTTGAAACTCATGTCCATGCCGATCACATCACGGGTACCGGGCAATTGCGGGAACGGACAGGTTGCGAAGGGATTGTGCCCGCCAATGCCCAGGTGGGATGCGCCAGCCGGGAGATCCAAGATGGCGAAATCGTGAGGTTGGGATCCGTGCCTATTAAGGCCATTGCCACCCCTGGCCATACCGACAGTCACATGGCGTACTGGGTCAACAACACTCACCTTTTGACAGGGGATGCTCTACTGATTCGCGGTTGCGGACGGACGGACTTCCAGAGTGGAGATGCTGGCACGCTGTTTGATGTGGTCACCCAAAACTTATTCACGCTGCCGGATGACATCTTGGTCTATCCCGGCCATGACTATCGGGGCCAGTCCGTCTCCACCATTGGGGAAGAGAAAGCCTGGAATCCCCGCTTTGTCGGCCAAGATCGAAAGAGCTTTATTGCCTTTATGAAAGATCTCAACCTGCCCAATCCCAAGCGGATCATGGAGGCAGTGCCCGCCAATCAGCTGTGCGGAAATGTTCCTGCTGGGCAGCTCAAAGCTTAGGCAAGAAGCTTAAGCATTTGTTCGAGGTTGATCAGTTGTTGATCAATTGACGCCATCGAGGACTAGTTCTCTGTCTCAATGTTGCTCTCAAGTTCACCCTTACTCTTTTTTGCCCTATTCATTTGCCCTATTCAGGAGTCTAACCATGTCAGTGGCAACCAACCCTCAGATCCTAGAAGTCAACTCGCGTGTTCTCAAAGAAAAACTAGACCAGGGATCCATTGTTTTGGTCGATGTGCGGGAACCTAGTGACTATAAAGGCGAGCGGATCGCGGGATCCGTCAATGTACCTCTGTCTCGTTTTCAGGCTTCTCAATTACCTGCTGTCGCTGCTGACCAACTGTTGGTTTTGTCCTGTCAATCGGGCAATCGCTCTGGCCATGCGGCCAAAAAACTGCTGGATGTGGGCTATGACTCGGTGACTCATTTGGCGGGAGGAATCAACTCGTGGAAAGCAGAAGGCTACCGCGTCCAAACAGCCTCAGGCGGGCCGCTGCCGATGATGCGACAGGTGCAAATTACCGCCGGATCCCTGATGGTGGTCGGCACTTTGTTGGGGGCCTTTGTCAGCCCTTGGTGGTTACTATTGTCGGGGTTTGTCGGATCGGGCTTGGTGTTTGCTGGACTCACCGGCACCTGCGCGTTGGCAATGGTGTTGGCCAAGATGCCTTGGAATCAGGGGTAGTGAGGGCCAATGATCTCTTCAACTACAAGCCTTGGATCCAAAAAGGCTCAACGTTCAATGTCCCCACCTCTTGGGTTACATCGCTATTTGCCCTTTACTGACTGGCTATTTCACTATTCCAAGCCTAATTTGGCTGGGGATGTCTTAGCTGGGATCATTGTGGCCATCATGTTGGTGCCCCAGAGCATGGCCTATGCTTTGTTGGCGGGCCTGCCCCCCCAAGTGGGTCTGTATGCCAGCATTGCCCCCGTCATGATTTATGGGCTGCTGGGCAGTTCGCGGGTGCTTGCGGTTGGGCCCGTGGCGATGGTCTCGCTGTTGGTGGCCAGCGGGGTGAGTGGCTTGGCAGAACCGGGTTCGCCTCAGTATCTTCAGTCCGCTCTGCTGTTGGCCCTGATGGTGGGCGGGATCCAACTGGGCATGGGGATCCTCCGGTTGGGACTATTGGCCAACTTCCTCAGCCATTCGGTCTTGACCGCCTTCACTGCGGCGGCAGCGCTGATCATTGCCGCTAGCCAACTGCGACATCTGCTTGGGATCTCGATCCCCAATTCAGACTCCATCCTGGCGGTGCTTTGGCAGGTGGGATCCCATCTGGATCAGGTCAATCTGGTCACGCTGGGGCTGGGGCTAGGCAGCATCCTGGTCATGGTCTATTTCAAAACCAAGCTGGGATCCCAGTTGCAGAGGGTGCCCCAGAACTGGCGGATCCCGATTAGTAAGTCCGGGCCTTTGCTGGCGGTTATCTTAACCACGGTGACTGTGGTGTTGCTGGGGCTAGTAGATCGAGCAGATGTGCGGGTGGTGGGAGAGATTCCCTCTGGTTTGCCCCCGATTGGGATCCCGGAGTGGGATCTATCCCTTGTGCAGGCGTTGTTGCCCACGGCTCTGGCCATCAGCTTGGTGGGCTTTATGGAGAGTTTTGCGGTGGGACAATCGTTGGCCAGTCGGCGGCGGCAGGCGGTGGATCCCGATCAAGATCTGATCGGTCTGGGGGCAGCCAATCTGCTGGCTTCCGTAACAGGGGGCTATCCGGTCACAGGAGGCATTAGTCGCTCGGTGGTCAACTTTGCGGCGGGAGCCAATACAGGATTAGCCTCCCTGATCACCGCCAGTCTGGTGGGGTTGACGGTGGTATTTTTGATGCCGCTTTTTTCCTTTTTGCCCCAGACCACTTTGGCGGCAATCGTGTTGGTGGCGGTGGTCAGCCTGATCGATATCCGCCCGCTGCTGGAGTTGTGGCGGTATGACCGTGGTGGCGAAGCCCGAGTTTGGATCTTGACCTTTTTGGGGGTGCTGGTGGCTGGCATCGAGATTGGCATCCTGATCGGGGTTCTCTCCAGCCTGGGTTTGCACCTATGGCGCAGCAGCCGTCCGCATGTGGCGATTGTGGGTCGGGTGGGTGATTCCGAGCACTTTCGCAATGTCCTCCGCCACGAGGTCACCACGCATCCCCATTTGCTCTCAATTCGGGTGGATGAAAGTCTCTATTTTGCCAATGCCCGCTATCTGGAAAACTATGTCATGGGCTTGGTGGCTCAGCAACCCGACATCACCCAGTTGCTGCTGATTTGTAGTGCGGTCAATCAAATTGATGCCAGCGCACTGGAGACCTTGTTTTCTTTGAAGGAAAAGCTGACCTATGCCGGAGTTCAGCTCCATTTTGCCGAGATCAAAGGCCCGGTGATGGATCATCTCAACCAGATTCACTTTGTTGAAAAGATCGCCCCTGGATCCGTCTTTTTGTCTACCCATGATGCGGTAGAACAACTGGCAAAACCATAGCCAGATCAATCAAGGTTATGGCAGAAATTAGGCCAAGTGACAGGCGACAAAATGCCCACCACCTCGATCCCGAAAGGCTGGGGCGGGATCCTGAGAACAGGAGGCTTCTGCCACCGGGCAGCGGGTGTGAAAGGGACAGCCAGAGGGGGGATGGAGAGGACTGGCCACATCTCCTGTGAGGATAATGCGCTGGCGGCGGGCTTCCAGATTGGGATCCGGGACGGGCACCGCAGATAGCAGGGCTTGGGTATAGGGATGTAAGGGATGGGAATAGAGATCGTCTTGTTCCGCTAGTTCGACAATGTGGCCCAGATACATGACCGCCACCCGATCAGAGATATGGCGAACCAAGCTCAAATCGTGGGCAATAAACAGATAGGTCAGCCCCAGTTGCCCCTGCAAGGATTCCAGCAGATTGACCACCTGGGCTTGAATGGAGACATCAAGGGCGGAGATCGGCTCATCGCAGACCACAAAAGCGGGGTTCAAGGCCAAAGCCCGCGCGATCACAATCCGCTGGCGCTGCCCGCCGGAAAATTCATGGGGATAGCGATTGATAAAGCTGGGATCCAAGCCCACCAAGTGCAAGAGTTCCTGCACCCGATCTTGTAAGGCCCGTCCCTGTAGGGTAGCAAATATCACCAATGGCTCCCCCACAATGGATCCCACCGTTTGGCGAGGATTGAGGGAGGCGTAGGGATCCTGAAAGATCATCTGGATCCGCTGTCGCATCCGCCGCAAAGAGGAGGGATCCAGTTGGGTCAGATCGGTCTCTTCAAAAAAAACATGGCCCGAACTGGGCTTTTGCAACTGTAAAATGGCTCGTCCGGTGGTACTTTTGCCACAGCCTGACTCCCCCACCAAGCCCAAGGTCTCTCCCCGGCGAATGTCAAAGGTCAGCCCATCCACCGCCCGCACTGCCCCCACCTGCCGTTGCAGCAGGATCCCTTGGGTGACGGGAAAATGGACCTTCAGATCCTCCACCCGCACTAGGATGTCAGGCTCTGTCCGGTTGTGTTGGAGTTGGGAAGAGGCAATGGCGGTCATGATGGTCTCAATCTGCTCTCACCTAGAGCTGCTCTCACTCAGGGCTGCTCTCACTCAGGGATCCCTGGCTAGGGTGTCTGCGTATAGGTCTCTGCATGGTAGCGTTCCCGGCTGGCTTGATGGTGTCTGCCACTACCGAGATCTTCTTTTTCAATACTGCGATTGCCACAAAGACGACATCTGGACAGCCGTTCAGCATTACTGTGGTACGAAATTGCCAAAGGCTCTGTCTATTCCTACGCGAAGCGCTGCCGTGCCTGCCACAAGATGATTCAAGAGTATCGTGCGGCTTCCCGACGATTTGGAGGAAGGTCTAGCCAATAAACGAAGCCAGATGCAGTTCTCCGGCACAGCCCCCTCTGAATAAAGTCTACGAGCCTGGGGATAGCGAATCCCTGGGCTTAGGATAGTCTTGTGCCTCCCCTTCGAGTTCTTGCCCTTTCAAGTTCTTGCCCCTTTGAGTTTTTGTTATGACCATTCACACCACGGATGTCTTGATCATCGGCGCTGGGGCCGCTGGGCTGATGTGTGCAATCGAAGCGGGTAAGCGGCGGCGGCGGGTGATCGTGGTCGATCATGCGGATCGAGTCGGCAAAAAAATCCTCATTTCTGGCGGCGGGCGCTGCAACTTTACCAATTACACGATCCATCCCGAAAAGTATATTTCCGACAATCCCCATTTTTGTAAATCAGCCCTCAGTCGCTATACCCAATGGGACTTTATTGATTTGGTGCAACGACACCAGATCCCTTTTCACGAAAAGACCCTCGGCCAATTGTTTTGTGATGGGCGGGCGTCGGATATTGTCAACCTGCTACTGGCGGAATGTCATCAGGCTAGGGTCGAGATTCACCTCAAAACGACTATCGAGCACGTAGAGCGAGGGGAAGATCAGGGGTTTGTCATCACGACACCAACAGGAACCTATCACAGTCAGTCTCTAGTCGTGGCTTGCGGTGGTTTATCCATGCCGACCCTGGGGGCTAGCCCTTTGGGGTATCAGATTGCTGAACACTTTGGCCTGCCCGTGCGCCCGCCCCGAGCGGGTTTGGTACCCCTCACCCTGCATAAAGAAGATAAAGAGCGCTTTGCTTCCCTAGCCGGAATTGCCGTAGAGAGTGTGGTGAGCCATGACCGCACACAGTTTCGAGAAGGGTTGTTGTTTACCCATCGGGGTCTCAGTGGGCCAGCAGTGTTGCAAATTTCCTCCTACTGGCAACCGGGCGAGACTATTACGGTCAATTTGCTCCCGGATGTCAACCTGCCTGAGATCCTCTGCTCCCAACAACAACAGCATCCGACGATGAAGCTGAAAACCCTCTTGGCAGATTACCTCCCCAAACGAGTCGTAACGCTGGTGGTGGATCCAGCCGTGGCAGAACAACCGCTGCATTCCATCGCTATCAAACAATGGCAACCTCTCGCCACACAATTGCAGCACTGGGCGATCAAGCCCAACGGAACAGAAGGGTATCGGACGGCGGAAGTTACGGTGGGTGGTATCGATTGTAGGGCGTTGTCCTCGCAAACCATGGAGGCTAAAACGGTGCCGGGGCTTTATTGTGTTGGAGAAGTGGTGGATGTGACCGGATGGCTAGGGGGATATAACTTTCAGTGGGCCTGGTCTTCGGGGTGGGCCGCGGGGCAGGTGGCTTAAGGTCAAGACTGGACGCTAGTATCCCCAAAGTAAGAACTCTCATCGCAGATCCCTGATCAAAAGCCAATAACAGCTTTCTGGCAGGGATCCCATCAAAGGAAATCCATTCAGAGGGCCTACGGGACAAAGGGATCCCCCAGTGACTTAACGGATCCAGAGTGGTGTCTTCTGGAGCCCTTGATTCCCCCTCCCAAACCGGCGGGATGTCCTCGCATTAACGCTAGGTGTCAGAGCTGTCATGCCATCTTTTAGGTTCTGCCGATTAGCTTGTTGAACTTCTCATCCATCCTTTTATACTCAGCGGCGTCAATTCGCCAATCCAGAATGCAACCGGGCGCAAGCTTTGGCAATCACCCAATCTTCTTCGGTATGGATCACCCAGATGGGAATGGTGGAGTCGGTGGCTGAAATCTCTCGCTCAGCCCCACCTTGGGCCGTATTGAGGGCTGGATCGAGACGCAAGCCCAAGAAGTCGAAGCCCTGGCAGGCCCGTTCTCGAATCCAAGGGGCATTTTCCCCCACTCCACCCGTAAACAAGAGACAATCCAATCCGCCTAAGGAGGCGATCATGCCGCCCATTTCTCGCCTGAGGCGATGGAGATAGACCTCAAGGGCCAACTGAGCGCGGGGA
The DNA here is from genome assembly GCA_012031565.1 of Synechococcaceae cyanobacterium SM2_3_2. Lineage (GTDB taxonomy): Bacteria > Cyanobacteriota > Cyanobacteriia > Thermostichales > Thermostichaceae > JAAUUM01. Next base: position 1,668 of record JAAUUM010000072.1, on the reverse strand, counting down.
TCCCCCTGTTCAGCCGCCGCCAGCACCGTCCGCATATCGCTGGACAGGCCCGATAATCCTTTCAGTCCCGATTCTCGATTGAGCAGATGATCTAACGCCTTTATCTCCATGCCCTGCTTCAACAGGTGAATCAACAGACCCGGATCGATGGATCCTGACCGGGATCCCATCATCAGACCTTCGAGAGGGGTCAAGCCCATTGTGGTGTCAATACTGTGGTCGCCCTGAATCGCCGCCAGAGAGCAGCCATTGCCCAAATGACAGCTGAGAATGCGGAAGGTGGCCACCTCATGCTGCGGGTTTCGCGCTGCCAAAATCTGGTGGATCCGGTGGCTGCAATAGTCATGACTGAGGCCATGAAAGCCGTAGCGGCGGAGTCCCTGGGCTAGCCATTCGTAGGATCCTGGGTAGGTGGTGGCGGCGGCGGGCATCTGGGCATGAAACGCAGTATCAAAAACAGCCACTTGAGGGATGGCGGGTAACACTGCTTCGCAGATTTGGATCCCGGCTAAATTGGCGGGGTTGTGGGCTGGGGCAAGGGCGCTGAGGTCTTGAATCGCATCTTTGACCGCTGCTGTGATCACCACCGGCTCTTGATAGGTTTCTCCCCCATGCACCACCCGATGGCCGATGATATCGATCTGATCAAAGCTATCTAGAACCTGCGTGGATCCCTCAATCAAGGTCTGCAATAATACCGGGATCCCTTCTGCATGATTCTCCGCTGAAAGGCTCTGCCGCACCGTTTGGTCGCCCGCCTCAGCCTTCAACCCTCCCCGGCCAGGTTGGCGTCCCCAGTCGATGGATCCCGACCAGATCGGCTGAGGGGCATGATCGGGCAGCAGGGATCCCTGGAGTTGATAGAGACAGCTTTTTTGACTACTGGATCCGGCATTGAGCACAAGAATATTCATCAGATTTGAATGGGTGTTGTGATCAGGCTTTCATCAGGTTTTGATGCGGCGAGTCATGGAATCCCTACCATCCTGCGGGAATGGCCATCACAGCGTCACGGGCTTCGTACAAGGATGAGATTTGTTCTAAAGGCAGGCGAGATTTGACGGTGATCGTGAGAGGGGAGCGATCCCCCTGCTGCCAGTGAAACACCCCAGCGGCGGCAATCATAGCCGCATTGTCAGTACACAAGTGCATGGGGGGAACCACCACCTGGATCCCTTGGCTGGCTCCTGCGCTGACCAACCGCTGCCGCAGCTCTCGATTGGCGGAGACGCCGCCCGTCAGCACCACCTGAGTCAGCCCTAGCTCGATAGCACAGGCCAAGGTTTTGCGGGTCAAGACTTGGGTGACAGTAGCTTGAAAGCTGGCGGCAATATCAGCCTTGGGCACGGGATCCCCAGCGTCTCTAAAAGACTGCACCAGCCTGGACACCGCCGTCTTGAGACCACTAAAGCTGGTGTCAAAGGCCCCCGGCACCTTGCCCTCCGGCAGCTTGAACCGAGTCGGATCCCCGGCTTGGGCCAGTTTGTCGATGGCAGGGCCGCCGGGATAGCCCAGATCCAGCAGTCGGGCCACCTTGTCGAAGGCTTCACCCGCAGCATCATCCAGCGTTTGCCCATCGTCCGATAGGATCCCCAGGTGGGCACATATACCAGGCTGGTATGCCCGCCCGAGACCAACAGGCAAAGGCAAGGCGGTTCCAGATCTGGC
>JAAUUM010000005.1 GCA_012031565.1 Synechococcaceae cyanobacterium SM2_3_2 | reverse complement strand
TGGTTTGACCTAACCAGCGATAAATAGTGGCTCTGCCCACCTGATAGAGCTTAGCTGCATTTGAGATGCCGCCGCCTTGTTCCACAAACTGAAGGACTCTGATTTTAAGGTCTACGCTGTAAGGCATGGGTGTCCCCTTCTTATCCAGCTAACTGCGTCTCATCTCTATTCTAAATTACTATAATCACAATCTCAGATCCCCAGAAGGGACTCAATAGACCTCTTGCATGAATTGAACCTCACTTCGCTGAACCCCTTGATTAAAGCCAATTTGTAATGTTTATAACGATACAAAAAAACTATTCGCGCAAGAGGTCTAATGTGTTCTGCCATTCCCCAGGAGCAACAAATCGAGCTTGCATTTGAAAACGATACTCTGTTTGAGGACATGATGGTTCTGGGTCAGGAGTGGGTGCTGGGTCAGGAGTTGGTGTTGGCAGAGGGCAGCTTGAGGTAAGTGGATCCCCAGGAGGCGAAAAAAGCTGACGAGTAGATGGGCTGGTGGTTGTCCGGCTTAGAGAGTTAGGAGGATAGTTGGGCACGACCACGGGCAAACCCACCCGCGAGGCGGCGATATAGCCCAAGCTGGGATCCTGTCATGCTACCCAAAAATTGTCTAGATTGAGGGAACGGGTTTCGGAGAACAACAGGATGGGTTCTACAAGCATAATTGCTTGCGGTTGTGGCTCTGAAGAATCTGCCCTGCCAATTCTTGCGGGTGTCATCTCTAATGGAGCAACGGCAACTGAATTGGGGGTAGCACCACAGCTATTCAGAACCACCAAAAGAAAAATTAGAATTAGTCCGAGCAGAGCTTGCATGAGATCTCCAAAATCTGGGGAGGATTATTGGTTCCAATCTTGAGTAGATTGCCAGCAAATACAAAAACTTACCCTGAGTGCAGAAGGACCCTTCCACAGGAGAAAATCTCGAAGTCTAGTAGGGCATTTTTTAACATGCCAAGAGTTTACTCAAGAGCAAGTCAATTAGAATGGGGAGACTACATATGAATGTCGTTATCATAATGTGAACGCAAAAACTTTTTGTGTAGAAGTCGGGCTTGTTTTCCCAATTCCACCACCAATTAGCCAATTCTGTAATCGAAACTGCATATGTGGTAACGATGATAGCATACACAAAATTCCAGACATTCATGTTCCAGATATTCATCATATTACAGCCTGTTCACTTATTAGCTGTCATAGTAGCAGCACTTAGCAAACCAGTTACTGAAGGATGAAGTCTCAATCAAATACAAGCCTATTTCTACCAGCTTCCATCAGGGATCCGGAGGCGGGTGAGCAGGTCAGTGGTGATGGGTTCGGGCAGAGGGGTTTTGGGTTTATCTTGGGGGGCGAAGATCTTTTCCCAGTCAGGTTGTTGGGGTTGGGTTATTTCTGTGAGGTCGGGATCCAGTCCGCCAAGAAATTCGCTGTCAATGTCGTCGTTGTAGGTATCGTCATCCCGTTTGCGCAGGGCCAGCAGGCTGATGTAGGGCTGCTCAAACGTGTAAAAGATGCGGTAGCGGCCAGATCTGAGGCGATGCAGCTTACCGTCCATATGTTTGAGCTGCTTTTTGACTTTGGCGTCGGGAGTCGGGTCCTGGGTGAGCAGCTTGATCTTTTCCAGGATCTGGGCGACCTCTTTGGGGGAGAGGGCTATCCACTCGGTGAGGAAGGACGGTTTTTGGCTAATGATCCAGGTATCCGCCATGTCAGCTTGGGCATAAACGGGTCAGGGGCTGGGGAACGGGGAAGTCACTGCCATTGTGCCCAGGGTTCTTGCCAATGGTACGGGGATCCCCTATTTTCTTGAGCTGTTTGTACAGTGGCCGCAGACATTTGGCGAAGTTGAGGACTTCTTGCTGCTTGTCGAGTGAGGTTCGAGTTGTGTATGAGTTCGACTTGGTGCGGGGCGGCCCATTTAACCATTAACGGATGACTCGAATCTCTAGGTTCAAAGTCAGCTTGCCCCAAGCGCGATCGCTGGTGATGACGGGCAAGTCTAGGGCCATTGCTAAGGCAAGGCAAACCCGATCCCCGAGGGAAAGCCCCTGGGATTTGGTGAGTGGCCGCAGCAGTCCGGCGGTCAGCGCTTGCTGCTCGTTGAAGCCAACGACTTCCAGATTTAAGTGCTTGAGGATCTGGTGAATATTGGCTTCGGGGATATCGGCGTCCGCCAGTTTGGCAATGACTTCTGATAAATTGACGGCGCTAATCACGGCTTGGGGAATCAGTGATGCGATGGTGTCACTGCCCTCTTCTTGATTGAGTAGGGCCAAGACGGCAGAGGCATCGAAGACCACTCTACTCATGGATGGCGTCCTGGCGGCGTTCTTGGATCAGCTCTTCTGAAAGCTTTCGGCTAGCTGGAACATATTGCCTAAAGATGGCTTGGGCATTGGCGACGGAACTTAGAGATGATGGCAGGGGCTGGTCGTCTAACATTAAGACAGCCTTGTAGGATCCTATGGGAATGTCGAGAGGGGGGGTGATGGAGAGCTGGCCGTTACTGGAAACAGTGACTGTGACTTCTAGGCTTTTCATGGTGAGGTCTCTGGCTGGGGGGTGAGTTAAAACAGGGTGCTTTGGGTGGGGGTGTTGTCTCTTTACTCTTGCCTTTTTTCTTTTTTTGTCGTGTAAGCCTTGAGCGACTTCTAAGACTGCGTCAGGCGCTGCACAAACGGCGCAGCGGTGGTGGTTGAGGGCGAGGGGTTTGTCGAGCACTTCACGGCGGGCCTGTTCGCTGAGGGTGAAGCGCAGGTCTTGTATGGCAGGGTAAAAGTCTGGTCCCAGAGCATTATTTAGTTCTGATCGTAAGCTGCAAGTCGTATTCTGGCCCTCTTCTTAACTAAACGGAATTGCGAGTTGCCCCTCTTCAATAGGGATCCTGGTATAGGCTTGGTCTGGTCGGGTCAGCTCAGTGGGGTACTTCAGTACAAGCAGTCCTTGTTCTACGAGTGGGGTAAGGTAACGGTTGCGCATATGCTCCGAGTTACGATCAACTAGGGATCCAACCTGCTCAGCCGTCGAATATCTCCCTGTACACAGGGCAAGAATAATCTCCTGCATCTTTTGGGGACTGAGTCTTCTCTTCTCACTTGGGAGGCTTACCATTTGCCACAGTTGCTCAGGTACTCCTGCATCTTGGGGGTAGGTTGAGAGGTTCTCCATGCTTATGTCAGGAGTTTCAGTCTCACTATGTAAGGAGTCATCTGCGCTATGTAGAGCAATATCAGCGTTGTGTGAGGAGTTGTCTTTTGTTACATATTGTGCTGCGCAAGGCGATACTGCACTCCGCGCTTCTGTCTTTGGCGTTCGAGAAATCCTTGGCTGACAAGTTTTTGAAGTATTCTGCTCAGATCAGCGGGATGTTCTCGAGGCATGATCTGCATCCTCATCTCTGCGGCGGATGAGTTGGTCTTGTTGGAATTGCAAAAGCTGGATCTGGTCTTCCAGAAGTTGGATCCGGTTCTGATAGGGATTGGCCTGGGCTGCTTGGACGATGAGCAGGAGAAGCAGAAAGACTTTCATGGCTGGATAGTGACCTCCACGGTGAGGGTGCTGTTGGTCTGGTCAAGCCAGCGGATGCGAGAGATGGATCCCGCAAAAGGGGCGCGGATGGTCAGAGCGTTGAGTTCAAGATTGATGACTTGAAGCTGGCCCATTAGAACTTGGTGTTGGGTGGTCTGCTCCTGGCGATAGTTGTTGGTGTCCTGCTGGTGTTGGCGTTGCATTTCTTGGGCCTGACTGAGTATGAACGTTGAGCAGTTCTGAGTAAAGAGATTGCAACCGGAGAATCTCTTGCCGCATTAGGGAAGGGGCTACTTCACTGGCCTGAAGGTGGGTGATTAGGCGGTAGTGCTGGTCGTAAATGGTCTGAGCCTGTTGGTAAGACAGGATCCTTTCTTGGAGAACGCTGGTATCTGGGGGTGGGGTGTTCTCCAGCGCCAAGAGCTGTGATTGAATTTCGAGGCGACGGGTTTCCAGTTGGATCCGTTCTGCACTGCGAACCACCAAAATGTCGCCCAACTGCACGACTTGTCCCTGGCTGACTTGCAGCTCAGCAGGATCTGAGAGGGTAATTTGAAGCCGGTGGGGGCGGATGGGTTGAGCCTGGGGAGTTGGTGTAGGTAGGAGCTGAGAGAGAAACAAGATTCACTCCTCCACGATGTAAAGGATGGCGTGGGTGCAAATGTGAAGGTTGGCTTCTTGACGGATCCGTTTGCCTCGGTGGTAAAGGGTGGCCTGTTTCACCTGGATGAAGGGGCGGAATGGACTGGTGTGCAAGGATGCCCCAAGGGGCCGCTGAAGCGAACCCGTGATTTCAAACTCGTTGGGCAGGACAACCCGCAGTTTGGGAACCTGGGTTGCTGGGTGGGGAATAACCTTGGCTTGCATTAGCGTTGCCTCCATTGCCACGGGGCGATAGATTCATCGGACGACCAGACCCCACGGCGGTAAAGCTGGGCTTCTTCCTGCGCTCTTAGTAGGGATCCAGCAGTGGTAGTGCAGGTATCGAGATAGCCTGTATAGACCCAAGCGAGGCCATCTCTTAGGAGAGCTTCCTGCACATAAACATCCCCGACATAGAGCTTGGCAATGGTGCGGCCATAGCGGTCTGTATCAACACTCTGCACTCTGAGATTGGATCCATTTCCTAGCAACTGAGAGAGCTTTTGAGTTGACTGGGATCCAAAAGGTTGGTCAGATTCCGGGGCATCAATGCAGGCCAATCGAATGCGCTGATTATTGAGGCGAATGGTGTCTCCATCAGAGATTCTTATGCTGCTGGATTGCAAGAAAGAAATCAGGAAAAGTAGAGGGATAGGATTAGCTTTTGTCATCAGAGGGATCTTTTTGTTGGCGGTCTTTAGCCCAACGAGCGATGAGTTTCTTGCTACAGGTTTGGCCTGTCCATTCCTTGATGAACTGCTGCCTTTGCTTGTATGTCCAGTCAGGGGGAAGCGCGTCCAGGATTTTGTAGACGGTCTGTGCCCTCTGAATCTGTTTGTGCTTGATGGTCTGTTTCTTTTGGTTGGGGGGAGAGAACAGAGTTTTGAGGAGATTCAACACGGCGGTAGTAGGGCAGGATGTCAACTTGAGCAGCTTGGGATCCCAGTCTCACAAGGGCGGATAGGGGCTTGAGTTGGGCGATGAGATATTCAGCAAATCTAAACTTTCTGGCTACTGTTTTCACTTCGGTTTGGTCAACGGGAAGGACAATCTTGGTGGCACTGTTGGCGATGACATCTTTGGACAAGTGCCTTTCACTCTGGCTAGCAAGAATCAGAGCGAGACCATACTTACGGCCATCCATGATGATGCGGTCAAGAGCGGATCCCGATGTTTTTGGCATCTCCTTTGCTTCGTCAATGAATAGGAATATTTTGGCTGGTGATTCTCCCAGTAACCTGTGCTGGTTCATGAGTTGATGAGCTAGGGATTCGGCAGCAATGGATCCCAAGGCTGGAGGAAGTTTAGAGACATCAATGCGGATGAGATTATTGACCCAGAGAGATGGTTGTGGTCTAGAAAAGATGCCGTAGCTGAAGGTGGCAGCAAGTTTGATTTGGAGCTTGGTGTAGTCACTGCTGCCTGCTTCAATTCGTTCCTGGATGGCTTTTTCGAGATGAGCGAAGGTGGGGGGTTCGCGCCAGCGGCGACTTGTCGCATCCTGCTGCCATGTTGAGGGTTGGGACTGAAGGATCCCGTGTTTGAGATAGATTTCTTTGAGGGTTTCCAGCAGATGTCCCTCTTGGATCGGGCCAAGTGTCAGGGCTTTGCGGATGAGCATCGCTACTTGGATGGCTTGCAGATGGGGGCCGCCACCTTCAGGATCCGGGTTGACAGTCAGAGGATTGAGGCCATGAGGACTAGCCATGTGGAGGGGGTAGACCACTTCATCAGGGACGGATTGGTCGCCATGAAAGTCGATGATGAGGATCTGCTTACGGCCATAGTTCGCTAACTCATGAGCCATAGCTTTGAGAGTCTGCGTCTTGCCGGATCCTGATGCACCAATGACAACCACATGAGGATTGGGCAGGGCATGGAGATCCCAGTGGGTGGATTGTCCCAGCAGGATCCCGGTGGGTTTGGGGAGTGTCTGTTCGACTTGTGAGGTAGGAGTTAGTCTCGCTGGGGGAAGGGGTGCTTCTGGGCGGTGGAAGATCATAGGTGCCCTCCTTTCCAGAGGATCCCGGCCACTACCGCAAAGCGGGCAACCATATCAGAGCCCTTCTGGATGATGAGACGGGGATCCCTGAGATTAAGGCCATAAATTGTCCAGACCAAGGAGCTGATGCCCAGCCAAGACCAAGTGATGAGGCTGACCCCATTCGTCTCTCCCATCCAGACATTCCAGATTTGGGGAATTGAGGCCAATGGCGTAATCAGGGCAATGCAGATGGACAGGTCAAAGGCATCTTCTATCTCAAGGATCCCGGTGTAGGTGACTTGGATTGGAGTGCCGGGATCCTCTGGAGTGCAGACTAGCCTGTCTCCCGACACACCATATCTAGTCTGCTTGCGTAAGTCCTGCCATTAAATCTTCTACAATGATTTAGGTTCTTTAAGGTCTTTGAGTGACTGATTGTTCAGCCATCAGCTGCAACACCTTTGACCTCTAACTCCTCTTGTCCCTTCTGCTTTTTGCGGTGCGCCCATGTCTTTGACTTCGATATCGACTGCCCCAGCCCTAGACTCTGGTGAGATCCACCATTCCAGTACCCCTTTCTTAGGTCTGACGGAGGGGGATCTTGAGGCGGCTGAGGCGGTGCTGTTGCCTGTGCCCTATGAGGCCACCACCTCTTATGGACAGGGTACCAGTGGCGGGCCACAAGCTCTGTTAGAGGCATCCGCCTATGTGGAACTCTATGACGAAGTGCGGGATGGCCAGCCTGCCGTGCGCTCTAGCCCCAAACTTGGGGATCCCGATGGTGAAGCCTTATCTCGGTATTGGACTGCAACGGCGGTGGAGTTTCCCGCAGCCTTTGAACCCGCGATGGCGGCCATCTATCAGCGGGCGGCTGAATTGGTGCGTCCCGGACGGCTATTGCTGTCATTGGGGGGCGAGCACTCGGTCTCTTTCCCCTTATTTAAGGCTCATCTGGAGCACTATCCCGACTTCCATATCCTGCAAATTGATGCCCACTGTGATCTGCGCGATGCCTACGAGGGATCCCAGCTTTCCCACGCTTCAGTCATGGCGCGGGCGGTGGAATTGGTGGGCAGTCGAATCACCCAGGTGGGGATCCGCTCGATCTGTGCCGAAGATCGTCAATCCATTCGCCAGCACGGGATCAAGACCTTTTTTGCCCACAGCTTGCAGAACAAATCCCGCCAAGACTGGATCCCTGAGGTGATCGACACATTGGGAGAACGGGTCTATCTAACGGTGGATGTGGATGGCCTGGATCCCTCAGTAGTGCCCTCGACCGGGACACCAGAGCCGGGGGGACTGGGCTGGTGGGATGTGGTGGAGTTGATTCGAGCTGTGGGATCCCAGCGGCAGATCATTGGGGCCGATGTGATGGAGTTGTCGGTGACGGGCAATCCTGAGCTGGATCGCCGCAGTGCTTTTAATGTGGCCAAGCTCAGCTACCAGATTTTGGCGGCAGCTTTGGGGTGACATCTCCTAAACCTCAACCCCCCTAAACCTCAACCCCCCTAAACCTCAACCCGTTGAGAAGTTCGGGCAAAATCCTCCTCCAGGCTCGTGTCTTGACCAATGGCAACTGGTGCCCGTGTGACCTTGACCCGGTCGAGGCGTGGCCCTTCTGCCCGAATCACCTGAAACTCCATCCCCTGAAAGGCAAGCTTCTCGCCAATCTTGGGGATCTTTTGCAGTTGATAGATCAAGAATCCCCCCAACGTCTGGTAATCATCGTGGAGCGGTAGATCGAGCCCCAGTTTTTCCCGCAGATGCTCGATGCTGAGCTGAGCTTGCAGGATCATGGTGTAATCGTCAACGATCTCGACATCGGGCTCATCGTCTACCTGGTTGGGATCATCGGCAAGGGTGCCCACGATCTCCTCGACGATATCTTTGATGGTGATCAGACCAGCCGTACCGCCAAACTCATCCACCACCACAATCATGGTGCGGTGATGTTGTTGCATCTCAGGCAAGAGTTCGGCAATTAATTTGTTTTCATGCTCAAAATGGGCGGACTGAATGGAGGACTCAATGCCACTCTCAAAGGTCAGATTCCCTTCTGCCAAGCCCGCCACTAGCTCTTTGACATCCAGGATCCCTTTGATGTGATCGAGAGACTCTTCGTAGACGGGATAGCGGGAATGGCGGGATGCTGCCACCTCCTGCAACACCTCACTCACCGTTGCCCTGAAGGGAACCGCCTCCACACTGGTGCGCGGGATCATCACCTCACTGGCCACCGTCTCGCCAAACTCAATCACATTGGTCAGCAGCTCTCGTTCTTCGGCCTCAATGCCCCCCGAAGAGGACGCGATCAGCAGTTGCAATTCCTCAGCAGTGAGGGTGCTATATAACGAGGATGTTTCCCGCAAGGGCACCCCAAAGGTGCGTAAAATCATCCGCGAGGTCATGCGCGGTAGCTCGGCCAAGGGAGTCAAAATCCGACCAAGCAAACTATTGAACCACACCAACCGCAGGGCAATCGGTTCGGCATAGACGATGGCCAATGTTTTGGGCAGTAATTCACCCCAGACCAACTGCAAGTAGGTGAGCAAACTAAAGGTAAGAGCCAACGAGAACACTTCTAACCCCTGGGATCCCGTCAGTTGATCGAGACGTAACCAAGCCAACCCGGAGCAGACATTGTGAACGGTCTGGGTGGCCCCAATCCAGCCCAATAGGACGCTGGCGATGGTGATTCCCAATTGGGTGGTGGACAAGGATCGTTCCAATTTGTCCTGGGCATGGCGTACCCGTTGGGCCTGAAGATTGCCCTCGCTGGCCAGTTGGGTCATGCGGGAATGTCGGGTCGAAACCAGCGAAAACTCCACCGCCACAAAGAAGGCATTGACCGCAAGCAGTCCCACAACCCAGAGAATGCTGATCCATACATCTCCCCAGGCGAGGTCAACGGCTAGGCAGGCCGCAGGAGGTATCGGAGGGTCGTCCATTCGGGATCGAGATCCTGGCAAAAAGCAGTAGCTGTGATTCTAGCTCATCCAGATACCAACGTTCTTACCACCTGTTGCCATCTCTAAAGTTGAGCGTGCCACCGTGTAAGCTGGAACAGAATGGTGGGATCCTAATGTTGCGGCTTGCTCGGTTTCGATAGGGCTTTAATTCCTAAGGAACTCCATTCGTCATCTTCATCAATCAAGATAGCAAGATAGATAGTCGATATAGATGTGAAGATAGGGATCTGGGGACATCTGTTATTGAAAGCTACTTAGGGTAGGGATCCAACGAGAGAGCTATGGCTGATAATCGAGTAGGGGCTTTTGTGGGGGGTATCGTGGTGGGCACCGCCATCGGCACCGCATTGGGGTTACTACTGGCCCCCAGGACAGGACGCGATACCCGCCGGATCCTGCGTAAGTCGGCCCAAGCTCTGCCTGAGGTGGCCGAGGATGTAGGCACGAATCTGCAATATCAAACCGAACGTCTGTTGGACTCCGCCCAAAAGAGTCTGGATGAAACCGTACTGCGATTGCAAGAAGCACTGGTCACCGGCAAACAGGCCATGACTCGCAAAAAGTTGGAGCTGACCCAACAGCAGACGCCATCCCGCCTCCAGGTTGATCTATTAGAAGAAGAAGATGAGCTGGATCTTGTTGAGGATCCTGATTCCCTGTTTGAGGAACCTGCCACCAATCGGGATCCCCGCTAGTGGGGGACATGGCAGGCAGTACAGACCTGAGGGGCAGTAACAGGACTTTAGCAAGGGAGGGCAATCGGTGGACAATCCGATTTTTTGGCTGGGACTGTCGGTGGGCTTGGTGGCAGCGGGTCTGTTTACGGTGGTGGTGACCATGATCCCAGCCGTGATCCAGTTGGGACGGGCCGCCAAGAGTGTGGAGCGTTTTTTTGACACCCTGCTCCAGGAATTGCCGCCAACGCTGGAGGCGATCCGGCTGACAACCCTAGAGGTGAGCGAGATTGCCGATAGTGTGGACGATGGGGTGAAAGGGGCTGGGCAGGTGGTACAACAGGTCAACCGCTCCATCGAAGGGGCCAGAACGCAGGCCAAAGGGGCTCAAGTCAATGCCCAAAGTGTCTGGGCTGGCGTCCGGGCGGCATGGCAGACTTTTGTGGAGACTTCAGGTACTGGCGACAACTCTACCGACAACCCTACTCTGAACAAGGGATCCTCCCCCCCATCAGCATTACCGAGAGGTAGACAATCCAGTTTGAACAGGGATCCCCTTCAGACCCAGATGCCTGACAATCCTGTCAGAGATAGCCAGATCAGCCGAAAGAATCTGCAAAGTTAGTCAAGGATTTGGTTTACGATCGAAATAATTCGTGACTTTAAGGGTGATTTGGATTGAATACTCAGCTCAACCCTCACCCCTAGACCACCGCCAGACCATCGGGATCCCTTCCTCCATTTGAGACTATGTTTGAAAAACTACCGTTACCCTTGAGCACCATCGTCCTGTTGGTGGGAGTTGTGGCTACGGCCTGGGGCTTTCTCAACTACAATGACCCGATTCTCAATCTGATGGGGATCTTTACCGGGATCCCGGTCTTGCTGGGGGGATTGACCATGCGGGTGGTGGAACTCAAGCCCGTGCCCCCTCTGGATCCTGCTAGCGCAGAGGCTACCCAGGCCAGAACCGAACACATCACCACCATTCAGGCGCAGGTGAGAGCTGACATCACCAAGTACAACTATGGGGCCAATGCCCACATGGAAGAAGCTCTGGAGTTTTTGGGTTTGCGGGGGCCAACTGAAGCTGACCTGCCCAAACTGATCGGCTATCGGGATCAGGTGCAGGAGGGTCGGTACACCTTAGTGTTACGGTTCAACTCTCCAGAGGTGAGCTACGAAACCTGGCAGGACAGCCACCAGCGCAAGATGCAGGGCTTTTTTGGCAAGGATGTTCGGGTGGAGCTATCCCAACCGCAGGAGAAGATGGTGGATTTGGCCCTGATCGCACTATCAGCTCCAGATCAGCCCGAAATTACTTCTGAACCCGCTCTGCCCTTGACAGCCGACACCTAAAAGTTCCTATAGGTTCTGGAGGTGAGAAACGGCCAACTGTCACAGGTTGTTCGTTGTTAAGTACCCTAACTAAGCCTGGGGTAGAGGGGATCCTACGGGTCACTAACTGAGCTATCAGCTCATAGGGAGGTGTATCGAGCTGAGAATCCTAGTTTGGCCTAGAGAATTTGGCCTAGAGAATTTGGCCTAGAGAATTTGGCCTAGAGAGAATGAGGGGATATCCAAGAAAGGTGCTTTCGTCACGGCAAATGTGTTGCTGTTTACATGGCATTACGGAGAGCAGTGTGTAAAGTTAAGAAGTGTACAGGTTAGGTTCCCTGATACGCACTTGTGCAGGGTGCTGCTCTAGTGGGTAGAACTGGACGCAGGCTCAGAACAAACTGGACTCAAGCAGGATGGATCCCGCCATGGTGTCATCAGTAGAGCAAACATCGGCAACGTTTGATCTGGTGGATCCGGTGGAGACAGGGTTGACTTGGCAGGTAATGGTCAGCACCGATAATCGTCAGCTTTTTTATGCCACCGCTAGCCATGTGGAGCAGGGCTATCATCTAGAACGGTTGCAGTGCTTGCTGCCATTATTTGGGATCCAGGTGGATCAATGGCCGCAGCAGTTGGCCTGTGGAGAAGATTATCAGTTTATTTATCAGCTGATGTTTGCGGGGCCGACGTTGGGGTTGCGGACTGGGCGAGAGCTGTTGCTGAAATTGGCCCAAGAAGCCTACTGCCATTGCTTAGTAGTGCGCCAAGAGCAGGCCAAACCGGCTCGGAGGAATAAGGACACCATCTCGCTATCGCCGATTTTGGTAGAGGCTTCGGTGGCCAAATTAAACCAATTGACCAAGCAGCGAGTCAAGGTTTGGCAGGAGCTACGGCATTGGATCCCCAGCCCCTTTAGTCGATTGCGGGTGGATCCCAGCCGTCTGTCAGATCTGGTGGACTTTTGGCAGGGGGCGGATCCCACTCAGCCCATCCATAAGCTCGAACTGACCCAGATCACCCGCTGGGGTCGCCTATTACAGGAGGGATCCACGGTTTATCGGCTGGCGGCAAATGCAGGTTTAGCTCCCACAGTGGCGGCTCAGAGCTTGGTGGCCCTGATGCAGGCGGGATGGGTCGAACTAGGCCAGCCGTCTAGTCCAACGGCAGAAACTGCGGTGGCAACCATTTGTTGTATTGACGATAGTAAAGCCGTTGCCCAAAGCATCTCGGATATTCTTACGCCGGAAGGGTATCGAGTTGTTAGCCTTCAGGATCCCCTCAAGGCTTTGGCCTACCTAGAAGACTATCAACCTGATTTGGTGCTTTTGGATATTTTAATGCCGGAATTAAATGGCTATGAGCTTTGTCGAATGATTCGGCAAAATCATGTTATTCGGGCGATTCCAATTGCTTTTTTGACTGGAAAAGATGGTCTTTTTGATAAGCTAAGGGCAAAATTGTTGGGGGTTAAAGACTACATGACCAAGCCGATTGAACCGACCGAGTTGCATGAATGTGTGAAGCGGTTATTGGCTCAATCTAGATGCCCATAAAGATCTGCTGCCACCTTCTTAGTTTCAAGATTATGTTGAGGATGGACTGATAACCAATATCATTAGATTAGGATGCTTCGCCACCAGGAGACAGTATGCAAACCTCGATTCAAACCAAAATTCTGATGTTGGTGGAGGATGTTTCCTTCGATCAAAAGATGATGGTGGGACTGCTGAAGCGAGCGGGCTATGAGGTGGTGGCTTTTGAGACAGCAGAGGCCGCATGGGTTTATCTTCAGGATCCTGCTCACAAGCCAGGGGCAATTATTTTAGATATCATCTTGCCGGGGGACAGTGGACTGAATTTATGTCGCAAGATTCGGGCCTCTGAAAGGTTTGCAGAGACTCCAGTTATTTTTTGTAGCTCTAAAGATAAAGATACCGACCGATTTTGGGCTTTGCGGCAGGGGGGAAATGACTATGTGACCAAGCCCTTCACTCCCATGCAGCTTTTGGAAACGGTAAAAAAATATGTCTGAATTAGCGACGACCTATCCTCAAGTTCAGCCCAACCAGGTTTCCCCACCTCAGGCAACCCAAGCTCCTACCCAGTCTTTCGTCGGTTTTCGATTGGGATCCCAAGTTCGCATTGCAGTGGAGCAACACCGAGTCCGAGAAGCAATTCCACTGGCTCAATTTCCCATCACAAAAGTGCCAGGAATCTCTTCGGTTTGTACCGGGATCCTGCTGTGGCGGGGACAGTTTTTGTGGGCGGTGGATCTAGGGGCACTGTTCAAACGTTGGGATGCCCAATTTTCACTCCAATTATTGCCCTATCAGGAGGGATTGGTGATTCAGGGATCTCTGCCTTGGGTGTTATTGATTCATGAACGAGAAACCATTGTGCGGATATCTCCTCAGCAGATCAAGCCCATCTCATCCCACTTTCGTCATCATGCCCTCTTCCCAGCTTGGATCCCATCGACGTTTGCAGAGGATCCCAATTCTGCTCTCAAAAGCAATCAATTGATCCTAGATTTGGATTTTTGTTGTCGTTGGATCCAGCAGTTGGATCCCCTGATTGAGCAAATTGATCATTAGTTCATTAGTTGTTCATTAGTTGTTCATTAGTTGTTCACTAGTTATTCATTAGTTATAAAAGCCACAGATCACTAGCGACTTAACACTTTTTTGCAATCTTAAACTTTCATCCAGGATCCGAATCATGCCTTCTGTCTCACCCCCCCCCACCCCGCTCAATGAAGAGGCTCTGCTTGATCAGATTTTTCAGGCTACAGAACTGATCAGCCGTCAGCAGTATCAGGACGCACAGGAGCTACTGCAAGGGGTGATCGAGCAGGATCCAGCTGGATCCTATGGCACGATGGCGGCTCAAACCCTAGAAACGATCCCAGGTGACCACCCCAAACCCAAAGCAGGAACCGTTGCTCAGTCCATCCCCCACCCCGCAGAGCACCCGGCAACGAACCCCCCAAAGAGCCAGGATGCCAAGGCTCACACCCTTGTCTCCTTACCCCAGTCAGGGATCCTATCCCGTTGGTCAAACCTGAGTTTGCGCTACAAGCTGACTGCCTTGCTGGTGGCTGGGGCCTCGGTGCCGATCTTGGTGCTAACCCAGGTCATGGTGCAGCTCACCCAAGGGATCGCCAGCGAAAAGCTGGAAGAATCTCTCCAACAGGCTTATGTCAGCCTCGAAGTCGAATACGTCAGTTGGACTCAGGGGGAAACTGCGACCCAAGCACAAACCTTTGTCGGTCTGGTTGAAGCTCTAGAAGCGGATCCCCGTGATCTGGAAGGCATTGCTCGCCAGAGGATTGATACCTTTACTCGCCAATCACTGGCGGCTGGGGAGAATGGCTTTATCGAATTGGTCAAAAATGTCCGCCTCTTGACGGATCCCCGTGGTCAAGTGGTGGAGCAAGTCCTGGTCGCCTTTGAGGACAATCAAGACCGCTATCACGAGCCGATCCTCAACCCGGATGGTGGGGCCGATACAGATGGCTATCCTATCGAGGAGATAAATCTCCCATTGGGGGCGGACTTAAGCACCATTCCCATCGTTGCAGCGGCCCTAGCCTCGGGCGAAACCTTGACTGGCATGGAGCTTCTGGGGGGAGCGGATCTGGCTAAATTGGGGTTGACGGAGCAGGCGGCCATCCCATTGTCAGGCTCGTCACCGATTGGAGCAGAAACCGAAGATGGGCAAATGGGGCTGGTGGCGATCACGGTGCAGCCGATCTTATCAGGGGAAGAACCGGTGGGAACGGCTATTGTGGCCGCTCTCCTCAACCGCAACAGTGCCATGGTGGACGTCGTGCGCTACAACTACGAGGCTCCGCTGGTTGCCATTTTTGCCCAAGATCATATGGTGGCTACCACATTGCCGGATCCCAGTGGTCAGCGGCGGGCGGTGGGGACATTTGCTCCGACCTCCCTCAGCCAAAACCTATTGGATCCCGACTCAGACACCAGCGAGCTATCGGCCACCGTCAATTTGCTGGGCACCAACTATCTCGTCCAAGCCAGCACCCTGAGAAATCATCAAGGGGATCCCGTTGGAATGTTGATGGTGGGTCGGCCTGAACGGGATCTGATCAGTATCTTGCGCCAGCAGCAGGCGGTGGGCTACAGCATTGGCGGCGGAATTTTGGTGTTGGCGGCTCTGGTGGCGGTGCCGTTAGCGGGGGCCTTTAGTCGTCCGATTCGGAAACTGGCCACCTTTGCTCAGCGATTGGGGGATGGATTCTTTGACCAGCGGCTAGAGGATCCCCTCAGTCAAGACGAGCTAGGCATCCTAGCCACTGAGATGAATGCGATGGCGGGCCAGATCCAGTCCAGTATGCTGACGCTGCAACAGCAAGAAGAAGAACAACGGCGGGGGCGTGAGCACCTCCAGCAGGATGTGATGACCCTCCTGATGGAGATCGAAGGGGCGCGGGATGGCGATCTAACTCGACGTGCCCCTGTCAGCAGCGGCGAGGTGGGCTTTGTGGGGGATGCCTTCAATGTCACCCTCGATAACCTTAGCCAGTTGGTGGCCAGTGTTCGGGCCACATCGGATCGGGTCAACAGTTTGGCCCATCACTCCGAAGCGGTGGTCACCCGGTTGGCAGAGGGATCCCAAGCTCAGGCCAGCCAGCTCCAGCACTCCCGCCAGCTCAGCCTAGAGAGCAGCGATGCGATCCAGCAGATCAGCGGCACCGCCAGCGAAGCCGCCGCCATTGCTCAGCAATCGGCCCAAGCAGCCCAATCGGGCACTCAGGCCATGTACAACACCGTTACCCTCTATGAGCAATTGCGCTCCGCCGTTGGCAAAACCTCCAAGCGGGTCAAACATTTGGTGGGATCCAGTCAAGAGATCAACACCGTGGTGGCGATCATCCAAGAGATCAGTAACCGCACCAGTTTGCTGGCCTTTAATGCGGTGCTAGAGGCGGATCGAGCAGGCGCGCAGGGCCAAGGGTTTCGTCAAATTGCCGATGAGATTGTGGAGCTGTCGCGGCTGATCCGAACTGAGTTTAGCCAGATTCAGCGGCTCACCCACCGGATCCAAGAGGATACCGCCGAGGTGGCCCAGGCGATGGAGGACAGCATTGGGGCCGTAGCCGAAGGGACGCAGTTGGTGCAACAAACCGCCGGGATCCTGACGGACTTGGCCCATCTTGCCGAACAGATTGACACCTATCAACAGACCATTGCTGAACAAACCGAGGCCCATCAATTTCGTTCAGCTCAGGTGGCCACCACCATCGATCATGTCAGCCGCATTGCCTCCCGCACCTCCCAACAATCCCAAGATGTGGTCAATGCCCTGCGGGAGCTATTGGCCGAAGTCCATCAATTGCAAGCCTCGGTGTTGCGCTTCCGGCTGCGGTCAGAGGATCCCCTTGGCCCCCTTAGCTCACCCAATGGCGCAGTGGTTGAGGGCTCAGACCCGGAGAGCGGCACCCATCAGGATCCCTATTTTCAGGAGGAGCAGGCATGACCCTTTCGGCGACGCGAATGGCTTCGATGCAGGCGGCCCGCCAGATGTTTCTGGAAGAGGAAGCCCCCCAGCATTTGGCCCTGTTACAGGCCGGGATCCGTCAGCCACAGCGAGATTATCCGGCTCTGATGCGGGCGGCCCACAGTCTCAAAGGAGGGGCCGCCACCTTTGGGATCGATACCCTCCAACAGCTTTCTCACCGTCTCGAAGATGTGCTGGAGCGGCTGATCCAAACCCAGATCCCGGCGGCTGAAGTCCTATTACCCCCTGCCATCAAAGAGCTGGCTTGGTTGCTGGACAATGTGGGCGAGCCGGATATGACCGTCAGCCCCGATTTACTGACGGAGTTGGATCAGATTTTGCTGGCAGCCCCCACCGCCTCCCCTGAGGCCGAATTGCAAGCGGCCCTGGAAAACACCCTCGAAGACTGTCTGCAAATTGCCGAAGCCCGGATCCAGGATCCTTTAGCCCCAAGAGAGTTAGCCCAGGCAGAATTGGCAGAACAGTGCCTCCTGATTGGGGAAGAGCTGAGCTTGCCCTGGTTACGGCAGGCGGTCAAACCCCTCCAGGATCCCGCCACCCCCCTGTCGGTAGAGCAGGTGCAAACGGTGATCCAGCAGATTCGGGCCGAAAAGGATCAGTGGATCCAGTCATTACGGGGTATCCAAAGCCCAGAAATTGCCCCGCAGGAATCTTCAGAATCAACCCCAGACCTGGATCCCAGCATCTCTGCTCCACTGGAGGAAGGATCCGCTCTGGTGCGTTTGCCGCTGGATATTTTGGAGACTTTGGCCAATAGTGGCAGCGATACCCTACTTTTCTTGGAGCGGTTATTGGGGCAGCGGGATCAGCTCACCACCACCATCAAGCGATTGAAAACCTTGGTGATCGACTTTGACCCAGTGCGGGAGCGGTTAGAAGAACTCTATGAACAGATGGCCTTACAATATCGCAGCCCCGATCAAGAGGACTTTGATCCGCTGCAACTGGATCGTTTTACTGACCTGCACGAAAGTTTGCAGCTTTATCAGGAGTTGTTTGCCCAAGTCAAAGAAAGCAGTGAGGATCTAGCCCTGCTCAACCGCCAGTTTTCTCGCAATCTGGTGGGCCTGCGCCGAGATTTGGATCTGGTCTATCGCACCTCCACCCAAGCCCGTCTGATCCCTTTCAAAAATCTAGCGGATCCGTTTGAGGCCCGTCTTGAGCGCATGAGTCAGCGATTTGACAAGCCAGTCCACTTTCAGGTGACAGGAGGAGAGCTGCTGCTAGATCGGATCCTGTTGGGAGACTTGCGCCCACCCCTCACCCATCTGATCAACAATGCGTTTGACCACGGTCTCGAATCGTCGGAGGAACGGACTGCCGTTGGCAAACCCCCGCAGGGGCAGATCACCCTTTCGGCACAGTTGGAGGGCAACCAAGTGCTGATCAGCGTCACGGATGATGGGCGGGGGATCGATCTGGATCGGATTTATACCAAAGCCCACGAACGAAGCCTGACCCAACAGCCCCAGGCAGCCCTAACGGAGCAAGAGATCCTTGAGTTTTTGTTTGCCTCAGGCTTTTCGACCGCCGAGCGGGTTTCTCAAATCTCGGGTCGCGGTGTCGGCTTGGATGTGGTCAAAACCGAAGTTCTGGCTCTGGGGGGACGGATCAGTGTCCAGACTCAGCCCGGTCATGGGACAACCTTTACGCTCAGACTACCGCTGGGGGTCAATCTCCTCTCGGTGATGGTGGTGCGGCATCGCGGCCAATGGCTAGGGATCCTGCGGGAGGACATTTTGGAGGTGGTGCGCCCGGTTGTCAGCCCAGATCCTGCCACTCAGACCTATCTCTGGCAGGGGCAAGCTGTTGAATCGCTAACCCGCTGGCTGCATTTAGGGGTGGATCCCGGTGGGCCAAGTGCGGCAACCGCTTTGCTGATTGTGGCGGGGCCTCAGGAACAACCGCTGGCTTTACCTGTGGATGAGGTCTTGGATCCCAAGCAATATGTTGTCAAGCCTTTGACGGATCTGATCTCGGTGCCAGATTATTGGGCCGGTGCCACCCTGACCCCTTCGGGCGATGCTGTGCCAGTGTTGCTGACTCGCCGTTTGACTCAATACCCGGTATCTCAAGCCAGATTTGAACCCAGGCAGGGATCCCGACCTATCCAGCCACCCACTGTCTTGATTGCCGAAGATTCTGTCTCAGCTCGACAACTGGCGCAAAGTCTTTTGACCGAAGCGGGCTATCAGGTCATCCCCTGTCGAGACGGTCAAGAAGCCCTCGATCAGCTAGAAAAGCAGGCCACTCAGATCAATCTAGTTCTGACAGATCTGGATATGCCTCGCCTCAATGGGCTAGAACTCTTGACCCGGATCCGCAATCATCCCCAATGGAGCGGGATCCCGGTGGTTTTTCTCACCTCTCGCACCAGCGATCAACACCGTCGCAAAGCTGATGCCCTCAATGTCAATGCTTATTTGGGCAAGCCCTACAATGACGACACCCTACTGGCCACAGTGAAGCGGCTGATGCAGAGATCTTAACCAAGACACTCTTGTACAGACTTATACAGATCATCAAGCAACCCGGAGAGCCAAATGGTTGAAACCAAATGAATAAAAAAGGAATAAAAAATGAATAAAAAAGGAGTAAAAAAGGAACTCAGGGATCCCTGAGATCAACTAGGGGCTGCTTCTCTTGCCGAATACGATCCCACTGGCTACGCTAGTCCTGGCTAAGCCTTCCCGCGTAGGTGTGAGTAGTGGTAGGCGCAACTGTGATCGATCTCTATCTGCAACTGGATATTCCCAGCCCTATCGAGGAAGCCACTTGGCAAGAGTGGTTTGAGGTGTGGTTGGACTATTTGCAGGTCAAGTTTCCCTGTGAGCTGAGTCTTTGCCTCACCACCGACGAGCAAGTTCAGACTCTCAACCGCCAGTTTCGCCAGGTCGATGCCCCCACCGATGTGTTGGCGTTTGCCGCCCAAGAGACCTTGCTGCCCGCCGGGATCCGCGAGTTACCGATCGCTGGACTGCTGGGGGATATCGTCATTTCGGTGCCCACTGCTCGGGTGCAGGCGGCTGTGCATGGCCACCGACTCTCGGATGAACTAGCATGGCTGGCCTGTCATGGGCTGCTTCATCTCTTGGGCTGGGATCATCCCGATGACTTCGCCTTGCAGCGGATGTTGCAGCAGCAGCGCCAGATGCTCCAACTGATTCACTTGCCCCAGGAGGCCCATCATGGCATCTAGTTCCTTTCGGCAGATGACGTGGCCTACTACCTCACCCCATCGGCAAGGGATCCGGTTACGGCGGATGTTCAAGAAAATGGCATCCCCTCAGCCCATTCAACGTCCTGTATCCTGGCAAGTCGCCCCCAATCTGCTCAAGAGCTGCCAATATGCCGGACTGGGGATCCTCTACGCCTGTCAGACCCAGCGCAATTTTCGCATCCATCTGGTCATGACGGTGCTGGCCTTGGGGTTGAGCTTAGGTTTAGGGTGTTCTGCGGTGGAGATCGTCCTGATTGGCCTAACTTGTGGACTGGTACTGTCTTTGGAATTGTTGAATACGGCGCTAGAAGCGGTGGTGGATCTGACGGTGGGTCAAGAGTTTCATCTGTTGGCCAAGATTGCCAAGGATTGTGCCGCAGGAGCGGTTTTGGTGGCTGCCTTGACCTCTCTGGGGGTTGCAGCATTGTTGCTCTTACCGCCGCTGCTAAATCTGTTGGGTGGTATGTTAGGTGGTGGGTTCTAAAGCACTTTCTTGAGCTGGACTATCTCAATAGCTGCTGAGGTTCCCTTTCGATTTCGCCTGATCAACCGCCCACTTGAAAGCCAGTAAGCCCAGCGCAAAATAACCGGCCCCCACCGCCAGGGATCCCAGCCAGGGCAACACAGCCAGTCCTTGCCCCCGGGCCATCAGATCTCGCAACAAGCCTGCCCCCCCCACCATCGGCAACAGTTGGCCCACCACCGCCATTCCCCCTTGCCATTCTTCGGCGGGCACCGCCAACAAAAATAACAAGCCAAATTGCATAATCCCCAAGAGCTGCTGGATCCGCTTAAACAAGAGAGCCAGGGATCCCGCCAAAAAAGAAATTCCATAGGCCCCCAAGATCACGCTCAGCAGGGGCAAGACCAAGGTAGGTGGAAAAGACAGCCGGGATCCCGTCAGCAGCAGGATCACCCCCAGAATGGTCGAGATCAGGGTAAGGCGCAGGGTGAGACTGGCCAAGGCTCGGGCCACAAAGATGCGGGGCGCACTGTAGGGGGAGAGCAGCACTTGTTCTAACGTTCCCGTTTGAGCTTCCACCTGAAGATTGATGCCCACGTCATTGACGATAAAGATCACCAACGTCCACAACACGTACCCAATCACCACCGCATCCTGCCGTTCGCCAAATTGGGAGGTTGGCCCCGCCATATATTGCGCCCCCAGAAACAGGGCATAGAAGAATGAAGTGGTGACAAAGATCGCCCCCAAGGCTTCCACGGGATAGCGAATAAACTCGATCCATTTGCGTTCGAGTTCGGCCCAGAACAGGTCAAGCATGGCAAGAAGAAAGGCTGCTAAAAATTTGAAGAGAATCGTAGGGCTGAGTCAACCAATGCCGCTCATCACCAGTGCTCTACTCTAACCCGACCCACTTCTCAACCCAGACTCCAAACTATGACTAACTATGGCCAACTATGGCCAAAAGGAGAGCCCATAACCCAGTGCAGATATGTCAACCTAAAGGTAGCTCGGTTGCAGGGATTGAGATAACCATGACTTCTGCCACACCTACCCCCAGGGATCCCTTGGCTCAATCGGCGGCTCAATCGGCACGGTGGCGTTGGTGGATCCCAGTCCTGGCCTGGGTGGGCATTGTGGGAGCAGTGGCTGGTGCTGGCTCGATAGGAGTGCAGCGGATTCGCTCCGATCTGCACCGGGATCTGGTTTGGTATCCCCATCGTGATAGCGTCCCCTCCGATCTCTATACCCGTTCCGAGCGGTGGTTTCCGTTGACGCTGCCGATTTTTTTGCACTGGACAAGCCACCCAACGGGATCCACGCGCTTTGGTTATGGAGCTGAGCAGTTGATGCAGCGGGGACAGCCCTACAGCACTTGGTGGCTGGAGCATCTGCTGCGGCAGAACCCTGAACCGGGCTATAACCCGACGGGGCTGTCAGCTTTGTTGGGGGGCTATAGCCTTGAGCTCCAAGAGTTTGTGGAGCCGGATTGGGCGGTGGTGGGTTTAGAAGATGCTGCTGAAGCAACCCGCATCACAGAGCTGGCCATCCGCCATGTGGATCCCAGCCGATTCCATTGGAATCAAACCAATATCAGTATTTTGCAACGACTCCTCCAGACGGATTATCCCCAACACCAACGGGTCTGGAGCGTGCTGATCCCGGCGATTGAGGCGGCAGATCCAGCCAAAGCCCGACTGTTGTTAGAACTGATCCCCACCGATCAAGACGGGATCCCGTGGGAATGGCAGCTGCATGTGGCTCAGTTGCGAGAGCAGTTGGCCAGTCTAGATCAGGTGGATGAGACGGCTGGGCTGAGCGTGTGGGATGTTGTGGATCAGATTCAGGCTTTAGAGGATCCCAGCTTGGCCGAGATTAGCACCCTGGCCGAACAATTGGATCCCGACTCTCTGGCGTTTTTGATGTCTGAATTGATGAGGCCGCCACAACCTCATCCCGTGGTGGTCAGCTATGTGGCGGAGATTGCCGCTGATCCCAGTCATCCCCAGCAGGTGACGGCAGCGATGGAACTGTTCCTGAAACAGGATCCCAGGAGTGAGCAACGCTTGGCCGCTGTGGTGGAGGGAGACCTGACTCAACTCCATACCATTAGGGATGAATTACTTCTCTTGCAATTGGCCGAGGCTTTTCCCAGCTCTCGCTTTACATGGGCGGCGCGGGCCTATGGCGAGATTCGCGGAGGCACTTATTTTGGCAATGCCTACTACGACTATGAAACAGGCCAGAGGTTCCCCCGCCCCTATCCTCCAGCAGCAGAAGAACAAAGGTGGCGGCAATGGCTAGCGGAGTATCCCGACCACCCAGGGGCTGACGATGCCACGTTTTGGTTGGGCCGCACGTTGGAATGGCAGGGGCGACAGACGGAAGCCTTGATTCACTATGCCGATTGGTTGGTGGATCCCGTGGGGGATCGAGATATGACCTATCAGATCCGCCGACAGTTTCTTTTTCTATTGGATGTGGGTGTGGGGCCAGATGACTTGGGCACGGTCGTCCAAACTCAGTCTGCCCATCCCCTAGAGCCATTATTTCGCTATGGATTGGCGGTGCGACAGGCGCGGCAGCATCACTATGGAGAGGCTTTGCGATTGAGCCAGGACTTGTTTCTCAATCAGGTGATCAGCACCACACCGGGCTGGGAATGGCAACGTTGGTATAGCGATTGGCAACAGCAGATCCCAGCGTTTGATGACCAGGTGGCCGACCAGCAGCAGCGCTGGCAAGATCTACAACGGTGGCAGCGGTTGCGTAACCCCCAGGAGCGGCTTAACCTAGCACGGCACTGGGCTAGCTGGACAGGCTGGCGAAATGGCTATTTGGTGTTGTTTGACGGCTTTCGCAATGGGGGACTGGGCTGGGGTGGTTGGCACGATCCCCTTGCCCATCGCCAGGAGATTGATCAAGCTCGTTCTGCCCTGCAACTGGCCAACCATAACGCTCAGGCGGTGATGCTGCTGGATCCCCTGATTGAGGATACCTCCACCCCGGCTAGGTTGGTGGAGCAAGCTTTGTTCTTACAGATTTCAGCCCTCTACAGGCAATATGCCAGTTATCCCCCCTCCGAAACATTTGCCATTGCTCCCCTCAATGGTTGGGGGGATCCCGATCCCAGCCTCTATTCGATCACACCTCCCGATTGGTTGTCAGCCCAGGATCCCTACTACGACAGCTATCTCACCAGCCAGGAGCAATCCGTCTGGTATATTCGCCACACCATTCGCCTAACCGATCGCCTGTTGGAGCAGTTTCCTCTCAGTCGCTATGGAGATGATGCCTTGATGGCGGTCTATGAGTTAGCCCAGGAGCCGGAGTACCTCAAAGAATTGTTACAACGATTCCCAGAGGGGGATCGGAGCGAGGAGGCACGGGTGCAGCTGTATGTCTTCCATGACTGGGATTTTGCCACTCAGGAACAATCTGCTCTCGCCCGAAGGGGGATCCCGGAGGGGAACGAGTGAAGTACAGTTTGATGTGTTCGCAGTGATCTGAAGAATGCTGTTCAGCCTCGATAACTTGCCCTACTGGATTCTGTTGACCATCGGTGTGGGTCTCTTTTTGCTCGTCATTCTGGCTGGCGTTGGCGAAGAAGATGCAGACATAGATGCAGACCTAGATGCAGACATCGACGCAGATAGCCCTGGATTGGTCAGCCCTGACGGAAACGGGGATGCCGAGGGCATGGATCCCACTCTACAGATCTTGACGGTGTTGGGGGTGGGCAAATCTCCCTTGATTTTGCTGCTGGCGATTGACTTTAGCACCTGGGGTCTGGCGGGTTGGTTCTTGTCGGTCATGCTCAGCACCTGGGTGGGATCCTCGCTGCCCATGCTGGTACACGGCGGGATCCTGCTGGTCTCACTGGTGGCAGGATTGGTCACCGGCGGCTGGCTATCTCACCCGATTGGCAAGGTGTTGGCCCAATTTGGGGAGGATACCCGTTCGGAACGGTTGCTGGGTCTGGTGGGGCGGGTGACTTCGGCTTCCATTCCTCGTAAGGGACAGATTGGCCAGGTGGATGTTTTGGATGGTGCGAACAACTTTGTCACAGTTAGTGCGATCTTGCCGGAATGGGCCACAACCATCCCATTGCGGGGAGAAGAGGTGCTGCTGATTGAGCAAGAGGAGGGTACCTTTGTGGTGATCTGTGTGGATAGCCCCGATCAAAGTCGCTGGCTCAGCCAGGTTGCGCCTCGGCCCTTGCCCCCTGCTAGTGATTGACCACCTAGTTCTCATTGCCAGTTCAACGTTTTGATCTTGTTTTATTGCATCCACCAGTCTTGAGCTTTTTTTATCTTGTTGTGGGATCCCTATCATGCGCTTTTGGCTCTTGTTGATCTTGATGCTTCCCAGCCCTACCTTGGCCCAGGCGGCAAGTTCCTCCCAAGATTCAGATCTGTTCTTAGGATCTAAACCTTTTGAAGCTGAACCAGAAAGTATCGCAACGGAATCGATCCTGGTAGCCCAAAGCCCAGGGATCCCTTTAGCCCAGGCCAGCAGTAGTCCTTTGGCGTTTTTTGCCACGGTGGCGGGAGCCTTGGTGGGGTTGCTGCTGATCGCCATCTGGGTCTATACACGAGTTTATGTCATCACCCCCAACAACGAGGCATTTGTCAGAACGGGTGGGGTGTTTGTTAAAGGGAAAACCGTCATCTTGAACGGGGGATGCGTCGTTTTACCCGGCTTTCATGAGTTGACTCGCGTACCTCTGCGGGAACTCTCCATCGATGTGGAACGGACGGGTAAATTGGCGGTACGCACCAAAGATTACCTGCGGGCGGATATGCGGGTGACGTTCTTTGTCTGTATCAACGCCTCCCAGCAGGATGTTTTGACTGCTGCCGCCCGTCTGTCTCAGCAGGGCAAGATTACAGCTATTGACATTAAGAATGCCCTGGAAAAACGAGCAGATGATGCCATTCGTGCTGCGGCCAAAACCAAGAGCTTGGCAGAAATTGACTCTGACAAATTGGGCTTTGCTCAAGAGGTATTGAACCTGATCGAGCCAGACCTGAAAAAAGTGGGCCTCACCTTGAATAACATCGCCATTTCGGAAGTGGAAGAAAGCGATACTTACGACGAGAATAATTTCTTTGATGCCCAAGGGGTGCGGCTGAGGACAGAGACGATCCAGCGGTCGATCCAGCAAAAGCGGGAGGTGGAACTGACCACCCAGATCACGATGCAGCAGAAAGAGCTGGATACTGAAAAGGAAGCCCGCAAATTAGCCCAGGATAACGAAAGTGATAAGCTGACCCGTCAACTGGAGATCGAGGCGGAACGGGCTCAGCGGGAACGAGAGATTGAAGAATCCCGCGCCCGTGAATTGGCCTCAATCCAGAGAAATAAAATTCTGCAAGATCGGTCGGTAGAGGAAGAAGAGATCCGTCGTAAACTGGCTCTTCAGCAGAGTCAAATTGATGCCGATATTGATCTCGATGATCGCAACACTCGGCTGAAAATTGCCCAAACCCAAAAGCAACAGGAGGCGGAAACTGCTGAGATCCTTCGCCAACAGGTCATCGAGTCGGCCCGTCTGCAAGCGCAGATCGAGATTGCTGAAGGGGAGCGGCTGGCCCGATTAGCGCAAGAGGACACCATTATTGCCATCACCAACAAGAAGCGAGATAGCTTTTTGGCGGATGCCCAGCGGGCTCAGGCAGAAGAAGCGGTGCTCAGCGCCAGTCGAATGGAACAGGCAGAACGGGAGCAACGCCTAGCTCTAATCCAGGCCGAACAAGAGGCTCAACAGCGCACAATTTCTGAACGGAATGTAATTGAGATCGATGCTTTCCGGCGCAAACGCCAAGCCGAAATCGCCCAAGAGGCGGCCCAGACCGAAGCAGAATCGATCCGGATCTTGGCTCAAGCAGAACGGGATCGCGATCTGGCGGTAGCAGAGGGGATCCAGGCCAAGCTAGCCGCCCAAAATACCATCAGCAACGCCACATTGACGGCTCAACTGATCGAGTCGATCTGGCCCGAGTTGGTGAAACAATTGCCGGAAACGCTCAAGGCGCTGGCCCCACAGCCCGGGGTATTGGGGGATGCTCGCATCTACACGTTTGCCGGGGGCAACAATGGCTTTGCCAATAGCATGGGGGATATCAACAAATTGTTGTTTTCCACCAGTGGACTAGAGATTCTCACCACATTGTTGGATGAAAAAAGGCTGGGATCCCTGATCAATCAGGTGGGATCCCTATTGCAGAGCAACTCCTTGCAGAATAACGATATCTCCCCTACTCAGATACCCCAAAATCTTTCACAACCCACGACCAATCCCGATCTGGCAACTGATTTTTCACCAGATTTCCCACCATTGGATCCCGGCAAATCAAGCCCTAACTCCATTTGATCTATGCAAAACCTTGACATCTACCGCCGCCATTATCAAGTCCGACAAGAGCAGACTTCAAGCTCATCTGCAACGACAAAAGCAAGGGATCTGTCAGGCTCAGGCTTTGGCCCAATACCTGAAAGAGTCCTATGGAGTGTCTCCCTACTCAATCCCGAATCAGTGCATGAAGAGTCCGATATAGATTTGGGATGCCGGGGATTGCAACCCTTGCGGTATTTTGGGGCAGTAGGAGATTTGTTGCGTTGAGCCAAGGGTTTTGAAGTAGATTTGATGATGATGGAGCAGGCTCAGGTAAAGCTATGTGACGCTATTAAACCTATTAAACAAGGGATCCAGTTGTGAGTAGCGGGGCGGTTATAAATAGTCGCATTCGGCGGCATAAGGTGGTATCCGTTAGAGCTGATTTCTTAAGTTACTGGCACCCTCTAATGATAAAGCTTTCAGAAAACCGCTCTCATTGGTAAAGAATTTGCCAAAACCACGATCTCATAGGGGATCCAGCTTCCTTAATAGTTGCTCTATAAGTTATCTCTAACGCCTACCATTCACATCATTCCCATGAAGTTTATCGTCCAGCCTCAAAGCGAGATTCCGGTTTCCACCCAGCTGCTGAATCAGCTCAGCTTTGCCATTGCCAGCGGCCTCTATCCTCCCGGCAAAAAACTGCCCAGCACCCGCCAACTGGCCCTGCAAACAGGTATTCACCGCAACACCGCCAGCAAGGTCTATCACCAGCTCGAAGATATGGGATTGGTGGAAACTCGGGCCGGATCGGGAATCTATGTCAGCCGCCAAGAGCAGGATCCCCAGCCCCGTCAACAGGTTCGCCAAGCGGTGGATCAGGTGCTCAAAACCGGCTGCACACTCCCTCAAGCCAGGGATCTGCTGCTGGATGAGATCGATTGGCGCATCCGCTGTGGCACCCGCGTCTGGGTCAGCGTCCCCACTTCAGATCTGGGATCAGGACAACTGCTACTGCAAGACCTACAACCCCAGCTGGGGATCCCGTTAGAACTGGTGCCCCTAGAGGAGCTGGCTCCAGTCTTGGCGGAGGTGGCCTCAGGGACTGTGCTGACGATTCGGCATTTTCTCACCGCTGTGGAGATAGTGGTTCAGCCCTACAGGATCCCGGTTTTGCCGGTCGAGATCTCAGATTATGGGCGTGAATTGGGGCTGATCCAAGCTTTACCCACAGGTCATTGTCTAGGGTTGGTGAGCATCAGTGCCGCCATTTTGGGGGTGGCGGTTAGTATTGTCTCCAGCCTACGGGGGGAAGATCTATTGGTCTTGCAGGCAGAAGCTGACGATCTAGAAGGACTGCGCCGCTTGGTGCGCTCCGCCCAGACCATCATTGCCGACTCTGCCAGCTATGATCGGGTGCGGGCCGCCATTCGCGAGGCCAAACAAAGCCTGATTCGACTGCCTCAGCTCCACTGCTCCGAGTCCTATATCAGACCCCAGTCGGTGGATAGGCTGCGCTCTGCTCTTAACCTCAGGGATCCCAGCACTTGTCACCTTAGAGATGAATAGCAAGAGGTAGCTTTGCCGCCGCCGCTTGATCTAGCAGCCACACCAGGGATCCCTGGGGCTGAACATGCTGAGCCGGATACTGGGGAGGTGAGGTCAATAGCTCGGTCATGATCTCAGCCTTAGCGGAGCCTGCCACGAGAAACATCACCCTGCGACTGGCATTGATGATCGGGTAGGTCAGGGTGAGACGAGGTTTGCCATCTTTGGAGCCGACCGCCGTGATGGACTCCGTGACCAAGAGTGCCTCTGTACCAGGGAACAGGGAAGCTGTATGACCATCGCCCCCCACCCCCAGCAACACCAGGTCAAAAACGGGAACCGGGGATCCCAGAGTTTGTTGCAGCATCTGGGCATACTGGGCCGCATCTTGCTCGGGATGGGCTGCTGCTGTCGGCCAAGGCAAAAAATTCTCAGTTGGGATCTGGATATGATCCAGCAAGCTCTCGCGGGTCATGCGGTAGTTGCTATCGGCATGGTCGGGGGCACATAGCGCTCGTCCCCCCAGGCCAAAATCGTTTTTCCCCAGTCCAGACCTGCGGTTTGGGCCAGTTGAGCATAGAGTTGCTTGGGGGTGCTGCCCCCTGCCAAAGCCACCCGAAAGGATCCCCGCGCGGCGATAGACTCAGTTGACCATTGCCGCCATGACTCCACCGCCTGAGCCACCAGAGTGGCGGAATCGGTGCAGACTTGCAATTGAAACACTTGCATGGAGGATCCTCATTGTCGGGATTACCGGGTCAAGATCGTCGGGTCAAGATCGTCGGGTCAAGATTGTCGGGTCAAGATAGGGCAGAACGTGACTCTAAGACTAGAGAAGGTCGAAGCGGTCAAGATTCATCACCTTGTCCCACGCTGCCACAAAGTTATGCACAATACAAATTACACATTACATGAAGTGTTTTATGGCAAAGTATCGCCTTGTTTGCCCTCATGGAAAAAACCCTGATGCCTTTTGCCAGACTGTCTCAGATTTGCTGATAGCACTCTATTACATACGCTCCATTAAATAACGTTCCATTAAGTAACAGAGGCAATCTTGCCGGATACCCCGCTCATCTTGGGTCAACATCCCTGGCATTAGGGGGATTGCTGTTTTGATTTGGCCTGCTTCGGCATAAAAGTAGTGACTCAATAAGTCTGCCCCCGATAAGGGATCCTTGACCTCTAACGGGATCCCTTGTTGTGCCCAGCCCAAGACGGTATCAGCTGGGATCTGCCGAAAGTTGAAGTCATCCAAAGCCTGCCGCAAGACTAGATCTAGGGCCAGATCGGGGGGGTGATCGTCAGGTGGGGCAAAGCCAAAACGCACATCAGCGGGGACTTTCACCACCGCCACGGAATGTAAAAGATCTACAGCATCGGGATCCACGGGGTGAGCCGGAACCTGATCTAGCTGTAGACACTGCTCCAAAAAATCATGGGCGTGCTGGGTGCCATTGGTGAGATGGGGCAATCCGCATTCGAGGCCCAGCGCTGGCCCCAGATCCGCAAACGCTCGTGCCAACAACCCTACTGGTCGAGGCAGGTACAGCACTTTGCGATCAAAAAGACTGGCCAGATGTAAACAAGCATCGTCTAGGTGGCTGACGCAGGCGTAGTGGGGATTGCGGCCTGTGTTGTTATGAACGTCGATGGCCGCTAGTATCCCTCGCTGGCGCATCTGATCCAATACCTGTTGGGCCATGTGGTGCTCGGGTCGATCTCCCCCCTGCCAGATTCGGTTGAAATCAGGTTGGTGATCGAGATGTCGCACCCGATGGCGGGCCGCTTCTACATTGCCAATGAAAAGCGACAGACTCCGGGGCAACCGTTGATCCTGATAGTGGCCCAACAGTCTTCGGATCGCCAACCAGCCAGTGTCCTCATTGCCATGCAGCAAAACCGACACAAACAATGGCGGATCCTGTTGGCCCGAGAGGTGGATCAAAGTGGATCCCTCTAGTATCTGGGATAGCTGCTCGGCCTCCAGATCTAAGAGACCAGCCGGAAGGTGATCGAGGATAGTTAGCATCGGGGTTCAGGCAGGTGGGTTGCTCAGGGAATGACCAACGGTAAAGAAGGAAAAATTTCCCTTTCTACTACCCAGTTCTAGTGTCCAGGGATTTGCTGCCGAGTCGCCACCACTGCATAAAAGGGATCCTGACCATCCCCCATCCCCAGCCACGAGAGAACGGAGGGGGTGCCGGGGCGGGCGATCACCTCTGCGGCCTCAAATCCCGCCACAGAGGCAAAGTAGTCCTTGACCAATTGCACTCGCCCTGATTCATGGTTGTCACGCCAGACCTGAATGGCCTTTTGGTAAAACATCCGGTTGGAGAAACTGACGATCGCAATGCCGCCCGGTTTCAACACCCGATAGATCTCGCCAAATACCCGTTCGGGCTGCTCAAGATATTGCACCGATACCGTATTCAACACGGCATCAAAAGATTGATCCGCCAAGGGCAAGATGGGATCCCGATTTAGATTTTGGACAAAGAAGTGATTCAGTCGGGGATTAGCGGCCAGCTCCTCTGGGTTGAGCCCATGACCCTCGATATGCTCAAATGTCATTTCCTGGGGCAAATGTGACACCCAGCTGCTCATCAAATCCAACAGGCGAGTCTGAGGCTGGAGCCGCTCTCGATAGAGATCAGTCAACTGGCGAATAAAGCCCTGATCCACATGGGTGACAAAGCGAGGCTGGGCATAAAAGTCGGCATCGTCGCTGGGATCCAGCTTGGTTCGTTGATTTTCGTGAAGCAACATGAGGGATTGCAAAGTTAGAACAAGTCTGCGACCTTAATTGTATTACACTTTGTAAAGTGAAAGCCAAAACTCAAACAAATGGCTGGGATCCCTGCCTACACCTGAAAAGCAGGTTTAATGCTCATCTTACACCGAGCAAAAGAGGTCGAGATGTTCCTGATGCACTGCAAAAAATCTGAAGATCTGCTACAAGATATAGCCTGATAGGTGAGTATCTTTACGCGGGTTCTCCGTGGCAGCGTAATATCTTTTTCACACGGCTCCTACAAAATTGGTCATCCTAGAGACAGGTAGCCCATTGCAGGAGGATAGGGAGTATGAAAAGTCAGGCACGTTCACGTCGGCAAGCGATTTCTGAAGAATGGATGATCAACCATCAGGATCCCACCCATAGTATCTCTCGTCTCAAACGACGCGCTACCTACAGCGATATCACCCTCTGGTGGCTGGTGACGCAGCTTGAACTTTGCGATGGGGATGTCAGCCTCTAACTCCTGTCCCCAAGTAGCTTTCATCAAGAGACATCTCATCAAGAGATAATTGACTCGGATTGAGGGTGTTGAAATCTCAGGTTGATTTCTCTCACGGGCGCTTGTCTCCTGGCCAGAGTTCAACTTGAGATCTTGAGTCAATGGCGTTAAATCATCACATCCTCCGCACACCGATACAGTTGACTTGATCAGACAATGATTCAGACAACCTGATGACCGAGATCACTCAGCTTCAACATCAGCAGTGTCATGATGTACAGTGTCATGTTCCTTGAGTTGAGTCGGCTCACATAAAAGGGGGTCTTAGATGTCGGAGATGTCAGGTGATTCTTTTCCCTATTTAGGTTTATCTGGTTTAGGTCTATCTGGGTCATTAAAGTCTGAGTCATTGCAGGGGGCCGTTGTTCGACCCGATCAAGGGCGTTCGGTCAACCGTCAGGCACAGGGCCACTGGGGGCGCAAGATTTCGCCTCTATTGGTTTTGGCTTCTCTCCTGCTGGGATCCGGCTGTTCGGAAATGCGGGTGATTTTATCGGGGGTGCAGGCGCTACGCGGCGGTTCCTCTTCAACGGGATCCACGGGATCCTCTGAGGCGTTTTATCGGGCTAGCCAGACGATTTCAGGCCAGTTGGATGAGACTGCGCGTGTCAATCCTTTGGATGACAGCTATATCCAAGACCATCCGTTGACTGTTCAGTCTGGAGATATCTTGATTGCTGCTATGAATAGTGCTGATTTTGATACTTATTTGGCGGTACGTGACTCCTCCGACCAGATTATTGCCAGTGATGATGATTCTGGCCCAGATGTCAATTCATTTATGGCGGTTCGGTTCCCGAGCGCAGGCTCCTACACCATCGAGGCCAGCAGCTTTGAAGGTGGCGAAACGGGAGATTACGAACTGGGATACACCCTTGGGTCAGTGGAATGGGAACAAACCATCGCCAGCCGATTGGGAGAGGGATCCGCTCGTCACCCCAGTGATGAGAGCTGGATGGAGGAACACGCGCTGGAAGCACGGGGGGGGCGGGCCCTCTTGGTCTCCATGACCAGCACAGAGATCGATGCCTATCTGGAAGTTTTGGATGCTCAGGGTGAGGTGATTGCCTCCAATGATGACAGCGGTGGTGACACCGATGCGCTGTTGGTGGTCTATCTGCCGGAGTCTGGCACCTACACCATCCGGGCCAATACCTTCTCAGCCGGAGAGACAGGCAGCTACACCCTTCAGTACCGTCTGCTGTAAAGCATTTCCTAGTTCCAAATCGCTGCGCCCTGTCTTTAACCTGATGGTTGGGATGGGGCTTTTTTTGTGCTCAGGGGATCCCGTTGCCTTTCGCCTTCTTTTCATTGCTTATCTTGTTGTCTATTTTGTCACTGCCGCACAAGGTCGCTTCTCTAGGTTTTGGATGTCAGGGTCGGGGAAGATGCTTCACGAGTGTGCAAAGACCCTTGGATCAGGGGGTACAGGTGCTCAGCAAACCCTACCGTAAAGTTGATCTGGCCTATAAAGTCCGTCAAATTGTGAATCAGCGAAAGCAGGATGGTAGGGACTCGACTCTTGGCCTTCAACCCGAGGCACGCGATAGAGTGAAACAGCCTTGCAGGAGGATCCTGATGACTGCGCCTTTTGATCCCAGTTCTGTGCCCAATACCGCTATCCCCACGCCAGATCCAGTCTCTCCCCAACCGGATCCCCCGATTGAGCCGGACTATTGGCAGCTGGTGCAGCAGCAGCTCAGCCAGTTGGGCAAGACCATCGAAACCGTAGTGCAAGGGATCCCGACCCAAACTGATCTTGCCTTTCAGCAGGCTATGGCTTCGGCCCAACTGCAATTGGGGGGAGCCCCCCGCGATGCCAAAGATCGGCTCAGCTTGGCCTTGGCCTCCTATCGCATCACCCAAGACTTAGCACCGCTACAAGCCGACGTGGAGGCTATTGCCAATGCCCTCACCCCCAAGCAGATCGAGGTGGTGCTGGCGGCGATCTCAGGGGCGATGGAGCGGGCTTTGCTGGCCAGTTGCTTTTACCATTGGCAACCGAAAAATTGAGTCCAGCGCCCTTACCCAGGGATCCGGCTGCGACTGAAGCTGAAGGAAATGCAGCAGAATCGGCAGTCCAGCCACTCCAGTCTTGGGTCGAGCTGCAACAGGCCAGTGCCCGCAGCTATGGATTGAGTGGCCTGCCCCTCGTTTTAGATCGCCAGGGATCCGTTGATATTGACACCTCGGCTGTTTTGGTGACAACGCTGGTGGCCATTGAGGTGGCAGGGGCGACGGCAGGAGTGGTGCTACAACTGCTGGGATCCCCTGAGTTAAAAAAACTGTTGGCCAGCGATGCCAAGCTCCGGCAGCAGATCCTCAAGAAAGGAGGTCAAACCCTGACCCAACAACAGGATCCCGAGTATCTGGCCCGCCTGCTCAAAGAGGAGGAACCTGAGTCTGAGGATGGCTATCTCTGGCTGACCTCCTTGGGGATCCAGGGGGCACAGGTGGCGGAGTTTATTGGA
Source organism: Synechococcaceae cyanobacterium SM2_3_2 (assembly GCA_012031565.1). Taxonomy (GTDB): domain Bacteria; phylum Cyanobacteriota; class Cyanobacteriia; order Thermostichales; family Thermostichaceae; genus JAAUUM01. The sequence goes on along the minus strand of JAAUUM010000005.1, from coordinate 15,996 downwards.
TTGCAGATTCGCTCCATTGTCCGTAGCGATTGGCTACGGTTGGCCATTCCGATCCCGCTGGTGTTGGAGGCGCTGCAACTGTTGACCAGCGATCTGGTGTTGAGCGTAGGCACAGCAGTGGAGTCCAATCTAGAGGCCACTGGAGCCGCCCGCCGCATCGAGTTGGTCTTGTCTGCCTTGCCCTTGGCCCGTCGGATCCCAACCCCAAGTCAGGTGGCTGAATCTGCCGCAGCAGTCTTGCACAAAGCAGAAACCCAGCTGCGTCCTCTACTAGCTCAACAATTGCTCAAGGCTGCCGACACCTTTGATCCCCAGCTACGGAACAAAAATCTGAACCAACTGGGGCAACAACTGAATCTGATCAACCCTTTTCAGATCTTGCAAGGTTGGAGCAGCCGCGAATGGGTGATCCGGTTGCGGGAGACGATGGAGGAGTTGTGGCAGGACTACCCCACGCTGGCCGTGCTCCAGACCTATGTGGTGGGCCTAGAAGATAGCCAAGATCTGGGTCGGACAATGGAGCAAGCCCAAGCCCTGCGACGACTGAGCAAAGCTCTCCATCCTCAGGATCCATCCTCGGATTCGGGATCCCAGAGCGATGAATAGGGGTGCTCAAGAGGACGGTCAACCGCAGGGGGTTTAGAGTTTTGCCGCTGTAGCGTGAGGGAAAGCTCTATAGGAAAACTATTCTCACCAATCATTTTATGTTGCTGGACGGCATTAAGCTACCGCTGCCTAACTATTCGGTTGCATCTCAAGAACAGGGGTATTCAACTATATCTAAGTGATGTCTATGTCTGAGTGATGTATACCTGAGTCATGCCTTGAAATCGTCTCGCCCACCCAAGTAATTCTTTTCAAACACACCCTAGATCAGCTTGGCATCCGACACCAACACCAGCTTAAGACGGGCATGGATCAGATCCAATTGAGCCAGTCCGATATCAATCTCCCCATCTACCACAATGCCAGTGGTGATCAGCCGATCCAGCAATTCCAACAGGGATCCATCCTGGCTGGGTTGATCGGGATAATAGGCTCCCTCTTTGGGCAATAGTCGGCCCAGTTCCCCCAGATCCAGATTGAGGTCGTTGGGATCGATCTCCAGAAGGTCACAGATGGTCAAAATCTGATCGCGCATGGTCTGAAGGCTCTGGCCCGCTCGCTCAATCTCAGCCTCAGTTAGTCGCCCTGCCTCCATGCGGCGCACCACCTGGGCCTCCATCAATTGCCGCACCAGCTCCACCACCGTCAACACCAAACTGCCTAAGCCCGCCTGAGCATTTTGGGCCTTGGGCCTGAGCACAGGGATCCCGGTTGAGGATCCCTCGATCTGTCCCCAATCTTGCGGTTGGGCTGCGGTGATCTGCATTGCCATCCCTTCGCCATCACAAGAATTATCAGCCGACTGGAAATCTGGAGAGGCGGATGGATCGGGCATGGATATCCTTCAGGCATTAAAGACAATCAACAGGCAGTCAAGATTCAAGACATCAATCCTGAGTTGCTGGGATATGGGCAGGCATTGCTCTCAAACAGCGCCCTGAACAAAATGATAGGGAGGTAAGCCGCCACCCCACTCTAATCGCCAGCCCTGATGCTGCTGTTGCCAGTCTTGGGCTTGGGCCACCGCCTCCTGATACTGGGCGGGATCCAGCAAAAAGGTGATCCGGCTGCGTTCTTCTCCGTGGGGATCCAGTGCCTGTCGTGGCCAACTGGCGGGCCATAAATCTGCCAAACTTTGGCTGGCTTGCTCCAGCATTTGCAGATAGATTTGTTGGTTTTGGTAGGCTTGCCGACGGGCCAACAGGTAAGCGGTGCCACTGGCGGCAGCAACGGGAACAACATCTGGCTCGGATGGGGCAAAGACCTTGAGCAGATATTCCGCCCGTCCAGACAAGCTGTTGAGGGTCTGCTGATAGAGAGATGCCTGTTGCTGGAGGTGATGTTGAAGTTTGTCCGTTGACACAAATCCGGTGCCAAATCGCAGGGGAATGACGGAGGTGTGGCCAAACAGCTGACAGATCACCTGGTCGTGTCGCAAGGCTGAGCGCAAGAGCAGAGTATCCGAGGCTTTCATGGCGTCTAGATCGATATTGGCTTCCACAGCGGCGGCCATCGGGGTGGGGCCAGTGATGATCTGGATCTGCTCTTGCAAGCCTTCAATGGCCTCTAACTCTACCTTTTGTTCAGGAGAGGGGGCGGCCAAGAAAGCATACGCATAGACAACAGAAGTCATAAAGGGGGACAAAGCGGCGAGACAATGGCTGCAAATCTGACTGGCTCAGTCAATCCTGAGTGTATTCAGTAGTGTGTTTAGTGTATCTGTTTTGTCAGGAAGCTGTTTTCTCGGGGAGCTGTTTTCTCGGGGAGCTGTTTTCTCGGGGAGCTGTTTTCTCGGGGATCCCAGCCCTAGCTTGCTGCTTTGGAGTCCATTCTGAATTGTGCTTGATCCGTATCAACCCGAGTCGAAAGACTGACAGATCAGGTAAACTACAGCCGTCTGCTTCAATGACACCCCCATGACTGGATCCCCCCCCTACGGCACTCCCTACCAATCAGCTCCTGGATCCCCTCCCTCGGGTGCCTCTCAATCTGAGGAGATCCAGCGGTTACGGGATCTGTTGCCCGCCTCCTTGCGGTCTTTGGTGACTTTGCAGCCCACGCTGGTGCCGCTAGAAGCTCCCCTGCGGTTAAAACGTCCTGCCCCGTGGCGACCGGATGCCACTCTGTTGATCGACTTTAGCCGCTGGCAGCGGATCCCTCAGCCCCAGCGAGATTTGCTGTTTTTGCGCGAGGTGGGCTGGTTCGATACCCGCAATTGGTTCCGGCCCGGTCTTTATCAGATCGTCGCTGCCGTGGGGGGAGTCTCTGTCTTGGCTGAACTGGCCAGTCAAAATTTTTTCTCGGTGCTATTGGCCGGGGGGGGTGGCAGGTCTGGCGATCCGGCAGGTCTGGCAAGATATGAATAGTGAAACAGCCCAACTGGATGCCGATGAATTTGCCCTGCGACGGGCCCAGTTTCGCGGTTATGATCGCCCAGAAGCAGCGCGACAGTTGGCCTTAGCCATCGAAACCACCCTCCAAGCCGACAAAACGGATATCGAGACGACCCTACGGCTGCAGCGATTACAAGCCATCGCCCGAGGTGTTAACGCAACTTCACCTCAGAATTTCACAGAATCTTGATAAATTGACCGGGATGATGGCAATCTGTTTTCTCTAAAAGGGATCCTTGATTGTCACTCAGCCTGATGGACGCATGGTTTGGGCAATAATTTGGGCAATAAGTTGATTTCCTGAGTAATTTGTATCTTTTGGTGAAGTTTCCTCCCCCGTGTGATGCAATCGGAAAGGATCCTTGAGGTTTAAGCCGCCAGGAAAGGATCGGCGTAGTCTGAAGTTAGGTAAATGCGTTATCTCAATAGTTCTATGACGCCGTCAGTCGGTGCTGGGGCATTGATTCACATTGCTATACCCCTGACTATGAGTAGAGTTTTTTGTGTCTGATTCTGATCTGTCTGTATCTCAAACATTATCGAAATCTCAAGCGCCTTTGCCTGCGTGGAATCAACCATCTCCGTCAGGGCCTGTCCCTGGGAAGAAGGCCAATCTCATGACCCCAACCCCTCCTTCCGATCCCGCCCCTTCAGGGATCCCGGCGGAACAGTATCCCCCGTCAGCGCATCACGATCAGGGGGCCACCTCCCCTCGGCCCAAGGTCGCTAAAGTGGACTCCAATGTGTTTGTGACCCTGCATGGGCACTTTTATCAGCCCCCCCGCGAACACCCCTGTCTGGATGTGATCGAGCGCCAGCCCGGAGCTGCCCCCTTTCATGACTGGAATGAACGGATTTTGGCGGAATGTTATCGGCCCAATGCGTTTGCTCGCATCTTGGATGAAGATGGTCAGGTGTTGCAGATCGTCAATAACTATGAGTACCTCAGCTTCAACTTTGGAGCAACGTTGCTGACCTGGCTGGAGCGGCATGATGTGGAGGTCTATCGCCGCATTCTGGAGGCCGACAAACTCAGTGCTGAACGACTCCAAGGGTATGGCAATGGCATCGCCCAGGTTTATAACCATGTGATCTTGCCGTTGGCGAACGACCGCGACAAGCGCACCCAGATCCGCTGGGGCATCGCCGATTTTCGCTATCGCTTTGGCCGGGATCCCTTGGGGATGTGGCTAGCTGAGGCCGCCATTGATCAGGCCACTGTCAAAGCCTTGGTGACGGAAGGGATCCGGTTCATCATCTTGGCCCCCACTCAGGCGGAGGCTTACCGACCCTTAGGAGCAGAGGGATCCGCTCAGACCAACAGCTCTTGGCGGGATGCCAGCAATGGCCAGATCGATCCCCGGCATCCCTATCGCTGCTTTACCGCTGATGGCACAGGCTATCTAGATGTCTTCTTTTATGACGGCCCCATCTCAGGCGATCTGGGCTTTAGCGACTTGGTCTACAACAGCGCCCGGATGGCTGATCGGCTGGCGGGGGCGATGGATCCCGATCCGAAACGTACCCAGTTGGTCAGCTGTGCCACCGATGGCGAGACCTTCGGCCATCACAAACGGGGGGTGGAGCGCACCATTGCCTATGGGTTTGTGTCGGAGTTTCCCCAACGGGGCTGGACAGTCACCAATTACAGCCATTTTCTCAGTCTCAATCCGCCGCAGTGGGAAGTGAAGCTGAAGCCCGTCACCGCCTGGAGTTGTTCGCATGGGGTGGGTCGTTGGACGCGAGATTGTGGGTGTGGGGGCGGAGGGGCTTGGCATCAGCGTTGGCGGCAGCCGTTGCGACAGTCCCTCAATTGGCTGCGGGATCAGCTGGATCGGATCTTTAGTGCCCAGACTCATCCCTATCTCAAGGATCCCTGGCGGGCGCGGGATGCCTACATCGACGTGATCTTGGATCGCGAACAATTGCCAGCGTTTTGGGGGACTCATCAACGGCGACCTCTCTCGGCTCCTGAACAGACCGAAGTGCTACGGCTGTTAGAGATGCAGCGGTTTGGCCAACTGATGTTCACCAGTTGCGGTTGGTTTTTTGAAGAGATCTCGCGGCCTGAAGGGGTACAAATCCTGCGCTACGCTGCCCGTGCCATTGAGCTAGCAGGGGAGGTGTCCAGCCTCAGTTTGGAGCCTGAGTTTGTCTCGCGGCTCAGCTTGGCCCCCAGCAATGTGGCCCAATTTCGGGATGGAGCTGAACTCTATCGGCAATTGGTTCGCCCCGCCTTGATCAGCTTGACCCAAATTGCAGCCCAGTTTGCCATCACCTCGGTGGTGGTGCAGAGCCATCGTCAAGGCAATGTCTATGGCTATGACATCGAACATCTGGATCGAGAACGGCGAGGCATGGGCCCGGGATCCCTGGTGGTGGGTCGGCTGTTGCTGCATTCTCCTCGTACCCAGGAGACCCATGACTTGATCTATGCGGTGCTGCACTTGAGCGGTTGGGATTTCCACTGTGGGGTGATGGCCTTTCCGGGCCGGCGACAGTTTGAGGATCTCAAGCAGGAGCTACTACAGGGATCCCGTCGTCTCAGCAGTCCAGCCTTGGTGATGGCGATTGGCAACCATTTCGGATCCCAGACTTTTGATCTGAGCCACCTGTTTGGAGATGATCGTCAACGGTTAATGCAGTCCATGACCCAAGAGACTTTGGATCGGCTGGGGGAAACCTACCGTCAAATCTATCTGGATAACTACAGCATTCTATTCGGCCTGCGTCAGGATAATCTGCCTGTGCCGGAGGAGTTGCAGGCGGCAGCTCAAATTGCCCTCAATCAAAGGCTGCGGAGCTGCTTACGATCCTTGCAAACGGAAGATGATCTGGCCACGATTGAGGATATGACCGGTGAGCTACGGGCTATTTTAGATGAAGCTGAACAGTTAGGCTGTCATCTGCGCCGTTTTGAGGCGGCTGAGACGCTTAATGATCTGATCCATCAGAATCTATGGCAGATTGCCCATGATTTTGATCCGACCCATTTTGCCCATCACCTACAGGCGGCGACCTATTGGCTTCAGCTAGCCCACGATCTGCGGCTGCATCTTCCCCTTGATCAGCTACAGGAGTTTTACCTAGCTTGTCTGGAGCAACATTTGTCTCCCCGTTGCACCACTTGGCCTCAGCAAGAGTGTCAAGATATTTCCACCCCTCAGCTCCTTCAGGTTTTGCGCTTGGGGCCATTGTTGGATGTTAATGTGCAGTCTTGGTGGGATCGTCTTGGGGATCGCCCGTGAGGGTTCTAGTAGTCCTTGGCGGACTTCTCCTCACTATGGGGTAATTCATAGGGTAGTTCAGCCCGGGGCTTAAACTGCCTGGTTTGTAGGTCGTAGGTTTGGGCCACCGGGTACTCGTTCAGCGATCTAGTCAAAATCTTGTCAAAGCAACTGACTGGGCAAGACCACAACAGGTGAGGTGATGATGTCCTCTTTTGCGATCACATTTGGCCTCTGTGCGCTCTGTGCGGTGGCCCTTGCCTTTGCTGTCAATCTGCTCTTGCCCGAGACCTACAAATCTCCCCGCAACTATGCCTGGTTTATGGGGTTACGTCGGCCAGCATGGCTCACCTTCGAGCGCCTGATTCCGGTCATTTGGATCTCGATTTTCTTGTGCGGCATCGGGTCGGCGGCTTGTCTCTGGGAGCAGGATCCACCCCAAGCGGGTTGGTGGATGGCCGCTTATGGTGCGCTTGAGATCATCATCCTGGCCTATATGCCTGCCCTGTGTGGGCTGCGTAGTTTGCGGATTGGGGCAATGGTCGGACTGACGGGGTGGTTACTAGGAGGGATCCTGACTCTCTTGGTGGTTTCCTTTTCAGGAACAGCGGCGGCTTTGTTGGTGCCCTACCTGCTCTGGAGTCCTATCGGCACCTACGTGACGTGGGAGATGATTCGCCTCAACCCGGAACAAGACTAAAGCCTGCTTTGGGGGGAGACCCCAATCGAGGGGCAGTGGGTTAGGGAGCTGGCCCAGATACGTTAAAGTAGCTAAAGCTCTTGGGTCAAAATGATTATCTTGACGATATGGAGCCTTCCTTTTCGTGATGGGCAGAGTCTAGAAACTTGGAAACAGTGCTAAGTCTAGGGGTCAATATCGATCATGTGGCTACCGTCAGGCAGGCCCGCCGAACCGTAGAACCGGATCCAGTGGCGGCAGCAGTGCTGGTGGAGTTGGCTGGGGCCGATGGCATCACAGCTCACCTACGGGAAGATCGCCGTCATATGCAGGATCGGGATTTGGTGCTATTGCGGCAGACGGTGCGTACCCGCCTCAACTTGGAGATGGCTGCCATCCCAGAGATGGTGGACTTTGCCTTGAGCCTCAAGCCGGACTATGTCACCCTTGTGCCCGAACGGCGGGAAGAAGTCACCACAGAAGGGGGGCTGGATGTGGCGGGCCAGCAGTCGCGCATCAAAGACGTGGTGGCCACCCTACAAAGCAACGAGATCCCGGTCAGTTTGTTTATTGACCCCGATGCCGAACAGTTGGAAGCCTCAGCCCGAATTGCAGCCCATTTGATCGAGCTGCATACAGGCCGCTATGCCGAAGCCCGTGGAGTAGCTCAGCAGACCGCACTGACTGCTCTAGAAAAGATGACCCAACAAGCCTTGGCCCTAGGATTGCGAGTCAATGCCGGTCATGGCCTCACCTACTGGAATGTGGCCCCGGTGGCGCGGATCCCTGGCATGGAGGAGCTGAATATTGGCCACAGCATCATCAGTCGGGCGGTGCTGGTGGGTCTGGAACGGGCGGTGCGTGAGATGCGAGCAGCGATGGGGCTGGGGGGGAGTAACCCAGCATGACGGGAAACTACGGCGGTTACACCAATGGCGGTTATGGCAATCCTGGCTATGGCGGGGATCCCTCTGGTGCAGCAAACTATGGCAGTGCTAACTATGGTGGTGCAAACTATAGCGGTGGCTATCAGGATCCCAGTGGTGGCCCTGGGGGTTTAGACGGGGCCGAAGTCGAGCGGTTGCTGGACTTGTTGCCGGCGAGTATGCGCTCTACAGTGCAGATCTATCCTGCTCCCGAACGGCAGACTGCTGTGATCAAAGGCCAGCGACAATTTTTGTGGAAGCGCAAAGTTAAGCTCTACATCAAGCCCTATGAGTGGCAGCAGTTCACCCCTAACCAGCGCTCCAGCCTGTTTTTACATAAAGTGGGCTATTGCAGCCGTAACCTTTCCCGCCAACTGGACTTTTATTTGGCTCTGACCGCGTTGGGGGCCATGAGCTTGGTGTTTGAGTCTGTCCAGCAGGATCCCGTGGGTATCACGGTTTCAGGGGGCTTAGGGGGGTTGGCCCTGTGGCAGATGCGGCGGGATCACTCCAGTGACCGACGGCTTTTGGCGGCGGATGCGTATGCGGTGGATCGGCTGGTGCTGCGAGGGATGGCTCGACTCCAAGCGGTGGAATCTCTGGGGCAAGCCCTACATGTGGAGGCCCGTCTAGAAGGCCGTACGGGCAATGAGCTGGTGGATGTGTTGCGCTATCAAAATCTCAAGCGGCTGGCCCAACGTCCAGCAGAGGATATTGCCTTGTCGTAGGGTCTGGCTCTCACTCTCTCGCCTAATCTGACTCCACAATCTATTAACCTGCGGGATCCCTGAGTCCCAAGCCCTGGCAAATCTTGTCCACCAAGACCTCTGGACGATCAGAGATATCCAGCACCAGTGCTTGGTCGGGTTCCTGGAGTGCCTCAAACTGGCTGTCTAAAAGGCTGGGATCCCAAAAGTGTCCCTGTCGTTGGCTCAATCGCGCTTGAATCTGTTCAGGGGATCCGCGCAGATAGACCCACTCAATTTGGGATCCCTGTAGACCTTGGCGGTAGGACTGCTTGAGGGCGGAACAGGCGATCACCAAGGATTTTCCCTCCTGATTGGTCTGCCGGATCAGGGATCCAATCGCTTGCAGCCAGCCGCGTCGATCCTCATCATCCAACGGGATCCCTTGGCTCATTGCGGCGATATTGGCAGCAGAGTGTAGATCGTCACCATCCACAAATCCCCAGCCCAACTGGCGGGCCAGCTCTTGACCCACCGTCGTCTTGCCACTGCCCGAAACTCCCATCACCACAATGATCATGAGAACCAGCCAGCCTGTGTGGTCTCAAGATTGCCTGTCACAAGTTGTACCTCCACTAGCACTGCAACTGTGCCAATGCCTTCTCTACTTTGGCCAGAGCCAGATCGATCTCAGCCGGAGAGACGATGAGGGGGGGGACAAACCTGACCACATGGGATCCCGCTGGCACCAATAGCAGCCCTTCGGCCATCGCCCCCTTGACCACATCAGCAGCAGGGATCTTGGTGACAATGCCCTGGATCAACCCCCAGCCCCGCACACTGCCCACCAAGTCTGGAAACTGATTGACCAGCCCCAGTAACCCCTGTTGGAGTTTTTGACCCATCATGGCCGCATTCCAGATCAAGCTATCCCGCTCCAGTGTTTGGCAGACCGCCAACCCCACTGCACAGGCCAAAGGATTGCCCCCAAAAGTGCTGGCATGATCGCCCGGTTGAAACACCGCACAATGCTCCCGGCTCAACAACGCCCCAATCGGAAACCCGCCCGCCAAGCCTTTGGCCAGGGTAAATATATCTGGTGCAATACCCAGGTGGCAATGTCCCCACATCAGGCCGCTGCGCCCCATGCCCACCTGAACTTCATCCAAAATCAACAGGATCCCGTGTTGGTCGCAGATCTGCCGGATCCATTGGAAATACTCCCGTTCGCCGGGGGTGACGCCACCTTCTCCTTGCAGCGGTTCTAACAGGATGCCGCAGACTCGACCGGCATACTGCTTCAGGACGGCTGCTGTCCCGGCAATATCGTTGTAGGGAATATAGTCAAATCCGGGCACAAGGGGGGCAAAGTTCTTTTGGTACTTGGGCTGTCCGGTGGCGGTGATGGTGGCCAGGGTGCGACCGTGAAAGCTGGCATGTGCCGTCAAGATGACCGGATCCGCGATATTCAAAACGGTGTGGCCATACTTGCGGGCCAGTTTGATCGCCCCCTCATTGGCTTCTGCCCCAGAATTGCAGAAAAAAGCCTTGTCCGCACAAGAATGAGTTGTCAACCACTGAGCCAGCAGGGCTTGGGGTTTATTGAAGTAGAGATTGGAGACGTGATGGAGAGTTTGGGCCTGTTGGGTCAGGGCTTCCACAAAAACCGGATGGGCATGTCCCAGTGTGCAAGTGGCGATCCCAGCCACAAAATCTAGATACTCGCGGCCTGCATCGTCCCAAACACGACACCCTTGTCCTCGTTCTAGCGTGAGCGGATACCGACCATAGGTACCCATGACATAGTGCTCAAACAGCTCAGGAGTCGAGGGGGCAGTGGCCGACTCAGCCGGCGAAAGGGTGAAAGTCATGGCAGGTGTAGTAAGTAGTAAACGCTGGACTGACCCAGTATTGGAGTTAGTTTATCTCACCCACTGAATTGCGTGTGTAGTCTTTGACTCAAGATGATCCTTACTAAGGTAAGTAAATGAGTGTTTTTCTCTAACTTTCTAACTTTACTGATTCTCAGTAGCTGGCTGTGAGCAAGCATCTCCATAAGATTAGCCAAAACCTTTGGGTGATCATAAAGCAGTCATGATAACCGAGGGCTTTGTCAAATTTTCAACAGGATCTGGAATCAACTCTAGAACAGAAGCCGATTTTGTTGATCAGCCTCCTCTAACTAGATTTGGAGAAGCTCTAATCCTAGCCGCCAACAGAGCTTGCCCGAGGCACAAGCTCTTTTAGCAGTATGGCTCAAGGGTTGCTCTTATCGATAGGCGATCAATGGGGAGCAATTCCAGATCTGGAGCTGCTCGACAGGCAAAACTCCTAATTCGGTCAAAACCCTAAATTACCAGTCAGACGTTATTAGACAACCCCTAGTAAGCGCAAATGGCAGCATTCCTGCTTAAACCGGGCAAACTAAGACACATAGACTATCGATACAAGAGTGATATATAGTACAGTAGACCTATATCGTCTTAAAGTGTCCCTGTTGACTTGTAACCGTTTATGACGTAACATAAGAAAAAATACGCAGGGTATCAAGTTTTCTTTGAGGCTGTAATCTGACTAGCAAGGCGCAGGATGATGGTTTTCTCTAAAATCTGAATAACACTCGAATCTTAGATCTGACGTCATATCAGACTATCGTGATAACTGTCATTTTTTTAGCGCAAGGTTTTACTTTTAAAGCTGTATTTTACACAACGATTTTTGGAGACAGCAGCAACTAGATTTTTTTGGGAGTAGTCGGTTTTATGGTTAACGTGATGATAGAGATTCCTTTTCAACCCTTGAGATTGTCTGCATTACAGGATATTAGACAGGAGAAATTCACAGGTCTATGCAAGATTAAAAGTTCGTCTAAATCAATTTGGCAACTTTATTTTTATTTGGGCCGATGTGTATATGCATCTGGGGGGAATCATCCTGTCAGACGTTGGCAACGCCAAGTCCTCAAAGCTTGCCCTCAAATGGATCCTGACAAACTAAAAAAAATTGATCTTAAAGGGATACTAGCCTCAAAGCCAGACAATTGGGATTACGAAATTTTAGGATATTGGCTCGATCAAGAAATAGCAACCCCGACTCAATTGGCCGAGATTCTGCAAGGGATCCTGTCTGAGATATTATTTGATGTTTTACAAGATAGCTCCGTAAATCTACAGTTGCAGCCCCAGATGTCCTTTAGCCGTCTGCAGTTACCTTTCAGCCGTCTGCTGCTACCTTTGGATGTCAACGTTTTATTTAAGCAGCAGCAACATGAATGGCAGCAGTGGCAAAGCAACCACCTGGAGAGTTTTTTGCCCAATGATGCTCTGATTATCCAAGATGATGATTTGCTGAAGCGCAACGTTAACCCAGGTATCTATCAATCTTTGACTCGGCTGATAGCCACCTCACAAACCCTGCGAGACTTGGCCATTGCTCGTCAGCGCCCAGTTTTTGAAATCACCAAATCTCTGGCCCCATATATTAAAAATGGGCTTTTGAGCTTAGTGAAGGTTGATGACTTGCCGCCACCACCCTTGCCACAGGTCAAGCAAACCGTCCGTAAACCCCTGATCGCATGTGTGGATGACAGCGCCTGGATGTGTCAAATCTTAGAAAAAGTGATCGTAGGAACAGGCTATCGGTTTTTAGGGATTCAAGACCCCTTGCGGGCGATACCCACATTACTCAGCCAAAAACCGGATGTGATCCTGCTTGATTTACGGATGCCGGTCAGCAATGGGTATGAGATCTGTGGCCAATTAAGGCAGCTCAGCGCCTTTCAATCCACCCCGATTATTATCTTGACGGGTAATGATGGAGTAGTTGATCGAGTCCGAGCTCGTTTGGCAGGAGCAACCGACTTTTTGAGTAAAACAATTGAACATCATGACCTTTTGGATGTATTAAATAAATACCTAAAAGCTCGAATGCCTTGAGTATTTACTCATGATCCTTACTAACCTTTAGTTAGAGTCTTTTCAGCACTACAAACCTAGAGGCTTTATGCATACCATCCTTGTCGTTGACGATTCCAAAACAGACTTACAAGTGATTGCCGAACCTCTTCATCAAGTGGGCTATCGAGTCGTGACCTCATCTTCTGAGCAAGAAGCACTTCAGCAGATCCAACAATTAAAGCTTGATCTGATCCTATTAGATGTCGTTTTGCCTAATCGAAGGAGTTTTGAAATCTGTCGAGAACTCAAAGAAAGGCCAGATACTCAATCGACTCAGTGGTACTTTGTTCTAGCCAAAGGCAACAAAATGGACAAATTTTGGGGGATGCAGCAGGGGGCAGATGGTTATTTGGCTAAATCGGTTGATTCGGTAGCCCTGTTGGCCGAAGTAGCTCGACTACTAACAGTAACTAATAAATAAGTCAACTAATATAATCAACTTTGGCTTAACTTGAAGCTAGATTCATCTGTTCAAATCATTTCGAGGCTCCATGAAAACTATCTTAGTCGTAGAAGATTCGCTGACTGATCTGCATATAGTCCTAGCGACCCTCCAACAGGCAGGGTTTGCCGTGATCACTGCCAGCAATGAAAAAGAAGCCAAAGATCAGATTCGAGAAAAAAAGCCAGATGCGATTATTTTGGATGTGGTGTTACCTGATCGCAGTGGATTTGAGCTATGCCGAGATCTAAAAGATGAAGAGAGTACCAAAAATATCCCCATTGTCATGTGCTCAACAAAGAGCAGCAATATGGACAAATATTGGGGGATGCAACAGGGAGCAGATATCTATTTGGCCAAACCTGTCAGCTCAGAGCAACTGCTGAAGTCAGTTCGCAGCTTGATATGAATAGGATGAGATGAACTATAACCGGCCTATAGAATATTTGTAGAAATAGGATCCCTAGTTATGTCAACTGCCCCAAACAAGACAAGTGCAACCCTTGAGGATCTTTACCCATCATTAAACTCTGAGATCTTTCTTGATCAACAAGATGTCGGCTTTCGACGGCAAGGGATCCAATTTTTGAGCTTTCCACTCAGCTTCAATACTGAAGCCATGATTGCAGTGGATCAACTTTCAGCAGTACTCAAAGTGCAACCTCATCAAATCACCCCTATCCCTGGCATGGATCCCTGGGTTCTGGGGGTCTATAACTGGCGGGGTACTATCACTTGGGTGATTGATTTAGCTGCTTTTCTAGGTCAACCACCTCTTTTTCAACAATCAGGATCCTTGAATACTTTGAGTGTGTTAATCGGCTGTTCAACCTCAACCCATGCCTTTTTAGGTTTAGCAATCAGTCAAGTGGGTGATATGCATTGGTGCCAGCCAGATGATATTGCATCAGCTCCTGCTACGGCTGTGACTCAGGGTCTAGCCCCCTATCTGCGAGGCCATACCCTGACTAGCCAGGGGGACATCGCTCTAATCTTAGATATGCATCCACTATTTGAACGGCTCAGCCTTTGAGTTGTTGACATCTTATTCAAAGTTTTTTTGTAATTCTGCTGACTAACTTTTGGACATTCATGCCTGTAATCAACACTTAACTCTGCCTGGGAGAACTCCTTATGACCCTGACCTCAACCCCTCAGACAAGCCGTAACGGCCAAAGCAGCGGATCCTCTGATTTGGCTCCAGCAATGGCGACACAGCTCCAGAAGCATCAGTTAGGATCTGTGGCCAAACCAAAGCCAGACTCAAAACCACCATTCCCAGACCCTCAGTTGATCTCTCAGGCTGATATAGGCAGACCTCTGCGCACCCTGCTCTTAGCAACGGTATTGCCGTTGTCTTTGATCCCGCTGGTTTTAGTAGAGGTGGGGGCAGCGGTCTTGACCTATCAAGGAGCCTTGCAGCGCTCAAGGTCTGCCGTCAGTGGAAGAAGTGTCAACAACGCCGACTTGTTTGCTCAAGGATTAGTCGCAGAAAAAAATATTCTCACCACACTGACCTTCAGTCCATTGATCATTGATGCCGCTCGCAATGGATCTGAGGAAGTGGCCAACCAAGAGTTGTTGTCCCAACCTATCGAAGTGGTAGAACAACGCTTCGCCTCTACCCGCATCCTCAATCCCAATCAACAGCTCAACGACTATTTGCGAACTGTGGCTACAGCAAGTGAATTTAGCGAAGTCTTTTTTACTAGCCCAGAGGGATTTAATGTAGCCACCACCAATCTCACCTCAGATTTCTTTCAAGCCGATGAGGACTGGTGGATTCAAGCTCGGCAACTTAGAGAAATTGTGACCAGTGATCCGGGTCGGGACGACTCTGCCGGGTTAGAGGCTGCCATTAACATCAATGCCCCGATCATCGATCCGGCGAATCAGGAGTTTTTGGGGGTGCTGAGAGTAATTTCTGACCTTGCCCGCTTTGATGAACGGCTTGTCACTGGACTCGGACAGTTAAGTGGCACTTTGGGCGGTGCCCCGGTCACCCAACAATTTTTGGATTCTCAAGATCAGGTGTATCAGACATTGACCGCTGATGGCCGTAGCCCCAACTTAGAACTGCTCGGAGATGAAGCTGTTCGGCAAGCCTTGGCAGATTTTCGTCAGAGCCTTACCCCCAGTGAAGCGGGAACGCTGAATGCTATCGAAACATCGGACATTCTCACCTTCGCAAATACCAGCTATCAATTTACTTCTATTCCTGGCACCGATTGGATCACAGTATTGTCCTTTCCTGCCGGAGCACCGGTGTCAGTTGCCTTTAACCTGATTAGAATTTTTCTGATCATCACCCCTTTAGTGACGGCGGTGGTGGTGGCGACCACCTTGGTGATCGCTCGATCGTTAGCCCAACCCCTCAGTAACTTGGCGAGTACTGCCGAACAGGTTACACAGGGTGATCTCAATCTTAAGGCTGACGTAAAAGGTTCTCAAGAAAGCCGAGTTTTGGCTCAAACTTTTAATGCCCTGGTGACACGGGTAAAGGAGTTGTTGCGTCGTCAAGAAGTAGCTGCTCAAAAGCAGATGGCCGCTCAAGCTGAAATTGCCCGCCAACAAGAGGCTAATGCTCAAGAACAACAGCAGGCCAAAGAATTTTTGCAAAATCGAGCCCTAGAGCTACTGATGGAAGTCAGCCCGTTGCGACAGGGGGATTTGAGTATTCGGGCCAAAGTGACCGAAGATGAAATCGGCACGATCGCTGATTCGTATAACGCCACTATCGGTAGTTTGCGTAAGATCGTTACCCAGGTGCAGGCTGCAGCCCAACAGGTGGGATCCACCGCCAACACCAGTGAGGGATCTATGCAACAACTGGCGCAGGAAGCCCTCCGCCAAGCCGAGGACATTCAAATCGCCCTCAGCCGAATTGGGGAAATGAACCAATCGATTCAGATGGTGGCAGAAAGTGCTCAATCGGCTGAACAGGCGATGCAAAAGGCGCGTCAGACGGTGCAGGAGGGGGATATCACCATGAACCGGACGGTGGAAGGGATCCTGACCATTCGCGAAACTGTGGCTGAGACCGCCAAAAAAAGTCAAACAGCTTGGAGAATCCTCCCAGCG
>JAAUUM010000071.1 GCA_012031565.1 Synechococcaceae cyanobacterium SM2_3_2 | reverse complement strand
GTTTACTCAATCAGGAGCACTCTTTCAAGGGCAGCCAGAGAATGAAAAGATACAAAGCTGCCATGGACAATGAGTACCTTCTCAAAATTCTGCTAAATGGGTTACAGATTTAGATGCGTTTACCCTGATAGTCTTATTCTCCTAAAAACTTGAGCTTGATGAGAAAAAGGGACAACTGTGAACATGATTCAGATGAATTGTTATTCGCCAGAACGTTGTTCACTGCAACTACCCTAGAACTTCTTTCTTAGGGTCAAAGTCGGGATCCTACCCCTTTGGGTTGTCCCGGAATCCACACTCTCTGACGGGGAGGTTATCTCTACTCAGAGGTACGGTTTATTGCCTTTTATTTTCATGGATTGGATGATGTTTTGAGCCGCTGCTTCACCGCTTTGCATCGCGCCGTCGATACTACTTTGCTGGGTATATTCTCCTGCTCGGAGTAGCTGCTGAATCGGGGTGCTGAGGCTGGGCAACTGGGACTGGATCCCAGGGGGTTGAGCAAATTGGGCAAACGGGATCCGATAGGTCTTGAGCCAGCGCAGATCCCCCACATCTCCAAACCAGGCTTGCAGTTGACGACAACAGTGGTGAGAAAGCTGCTGATCATCAAGGGCTGGGATCCCTAAGATCACCAGCGAGTAGAGATGCTGCCCCGCCGGAGCCAAATCAGGACTGACTTGGGTGAGTTCCATAAGGTTGTTGATCACGGGGGATTCGGGATCCATCTGCCAGGGAGAGGCAGGGAGGGCGGCATTGAGGTGGATGGCGGCGGAGTGGGTGAGAGATCGGGATGCGGCAAAATAGACGCAGGTGACGGCGCGGGCTTCTGGCGCGAATCCATCATCTTGGTGGAGTCGATCGGCTGCCACGGGAGCCTCTGTTGCCCACACCACCCAGTTGGCAGGAATGGTTTCCCCATTGGCTAATCGCACTCCGGTCACCTGATCGTGGTCTGTTGTCACAGCTTGGACAGCAGTATGAAAGCGAATCTGGTCAGGGGAAAGATGGCTGGCCAATTGTTGGGTGATCTGGCCCATGCCGTATCGGGGGGTCACAATGGATCCCTCAGCCAGCATCTTGAAATAAAACCGAAATAGTCTACTGCTGGTGGTCAGGTCTGGATCGAGCAGGATCCCCTGATAAAAAGGCCGCAAGAAATGCTGCACCATCGCCTCTGAAAAGCCATAGTTGCGGATGAATGTAATTGTGGGCTGATCGGGAGCTGTCAACACCGAGTCAATCGACTGTCTGGCCAACTGGATCCGCAATTGCAGGGCTCGCAATTTGTCTGGCAAGGGCACCAGCGGGTTGGTGAGCGACGGGATCAAGCTGCCGCCATCCCGAAAGGGATCCCCGAGCAGGTAGCGTTTGCTCTGTTTGATCAAGACCGCGCCGGGTCGATATCGCCGGGGTTGCAGGGCCTCCATATCCAGATGACGACGGACGGTTGGATAGGCGCTAAAAAGCACCTGAAAGCCTCGATCTAGCCAAAACCCCTTCACCCGATCGGTTCGCACCCGGCCTCCTACCCCATCACTGGCCTCCAGCAGCAAGACATCTGGGATCCCCGCCTGCCGCAGCACTTTGGCACAGGTCAATCCAGCCAATCCGGCTCCCACGATGATCACTTGCGGACTCATGACATCTGCTCCAGCGGTTGATGATGGCGTTGGGACTGAGGTGATTTAGAGTATTAGGGCTTCTGCATTGTCAACCTTGTCCCCATTGTCAACGTTTTATGATCAACGCGGGGGATCCCTGCCGCAAGTTATGAGTTGTAGCCATGTCTAACCACGTTCTCAAGGCCACGGCGGATACTGTTCATTTGGGTGGGTTCGACCCTTTTTTGAAGCCAGCACTATGGATTCAATCTGGAGATCGAGTCGAGGTGGAAACCTTCACGGGCTATGCGCTAGTCTCCCAGGCCCCGGCTCATTTTGTGCCATCCGAACTGAAGACCATTGTGGAAACGCTGGCTCCAGAGCGCAAGGTGGGGCCAGGGCCTCATCTCTTGACCGGCCCGATTGCGGTGGAGGGATCCGAACCTGGGGATGTGCTGGAAATTCGACTAGAACAAATCTGGCCCCGTCTGCCCGTCGGCTTTAATGCGCTGCGCTCGGGCTGGGGGGTTTTGTCTCAGCAATTTACCCAGGCTCGGCTGCGATTTATTGATCTGGACTTAGAGAACCAGGTGGCGGAGTTTCCCCCCAACAGTGGGATCCATCTGCCCCTCAAGCCGTTTTTTGGCATTATCGGCGTTGCCACCGATGAACTGGCTCGCTCCTCCGTCCCGCCAGGGGTGTATGGCGGCAATCTGGACAATCGCCATCTGCAAGCGGGATCCCGGCTGTTTTTGCCGGTATGGACTTCAGGCGGGCTGCTGTCGCTGGGGGATGGTCACTCGATGCAAGGGGATGGGGAGGTCTGTGTGACGGCCCTGGAAACCTCCATGAATGGTCGCATTCAGGTGTTGTTGCACAAGCAGGCAGAGTTGGCCGAGCAAGGGATCCAGTTACCCGCGCCAATGGCAGAAACCGCCGACCATTGGATCACGATGGGGTTTGGGGAGACTCTGGATCAGGCTTTGGAGATGGCGCTGGAGAAAATGGTGGCCTTCCTCAGTGATCACACCGCATTGGATCCCGAATCGGCCTATGTGTTGTGCAGTCTTGGGGTGGATTTTCACATTACCCAGGCTGTCAATGCGCCTCAACGGGGAGTACATGGATTGCTGCCCAAGACCTTGGTACGTGAGTTGAACCTGCTCAACTGGGATTAGCGAGGTAGGGGGCGCATTGGATTTTGACTGGGATCCCTGCCCCCATCAGTGAAACGAATCAACTGTCATGATGGAGCGAGTCTGACCTTATGCTGCTGACCTCTGTGTCTCTGGCCCGCCGCCTGGATCCGTTGCAAAAGAACGTTTTCAACCAAATGGATGAGGCCAAGTTTGCCGCCCAGCAGCGGGGACTGGACATCATCGATCTGTCGATTGGATCCTCGGATTTGCCGCCGCCATCGAACGTTATCGAGGCCATCGCCACGGCTATCCGGGATCCCAGCACCTATGGCTACACCCTGTTTCAGGGCACCGTTGACTTTCGGGCCGCTTGTGCCGCTTGGTATGAGCGCAAGTTTGGCCTCCAGTTGGATCCCGATACCGAGATCACCCCGCTAATTGGATCCCAGGAAGGGACGGGCCTGTTACCCCTGGCGCTGCTCAATCCGGGGGATGTCGCTCTATTGGGGGATCCCTACTATCCCTCCCATGCTGGGGGAGTCTATCTGGCCGGGGGGGTGGTGGAAACGATGCCCTTGGTGGCGGAGCATGATTTCTTGCCAGATTTTGACCGGATCCCGATGGAGGTAAGAGAGCGGGCCAAGCTGATGATCCTGAGCTATCCCCACAATCCCACGACGGCGGTGGCATCTCTGGGGTTTTGGCAACAGGCGGTGGCATTTTGTCGGCAGCACGGGATCCTGTTGGCCCATGATTTTCCCTATGCCGATTGGGTATTTGATGGGGATCCCGCCCCTTCGGTTTTGCAGGCAGATCCTGAGCGCAGCCTATCGGTGGAGTGTTTTAGCCTCTCGAAATCGTTTCATCTGGGGGGCTTTCGGGTGGGCTTTATGGTGGGCAACGCGCAGGTGATCCAAGGGATTAATCAGGTGCGCTCGGCCATCAATTTCAACCAGTACAGTGGTATTTTGCGGGGGGCAACGGTGGCGCTGCGGGGATCCGATGATTTTCCTAAGCAATCTTTGCAGGTGTTTCGTCAGCGGCGAGATGCCTGCGTCAAGGCTTTGCGGCAACTGGGGTGGTGGGTGGATTCTCCCCCGGCCACGCCTTATCTATGGTTGCCCTTGCCCGTCACCTATCCCCACAATTCGGCCCAGTTTTGTATTGATGTGGTCAGTCAAACGGGGGTCGCGCTGGCCCCAGGATCGGGCTTTGGCCCCAGTGGAGAGGGCTATGTCCGGCTGGCCTTGGTGCAAGCGGGATCCCGATTGGTGGAGGCCATCGCTCGATTGGGAACCTTTCTGCCTAGTTAGGGCCGCAATGGGGTGTCACCCCTCAGCCATCACACCTCAAATTTCTCTGGCAGATGTCGAAAAGAGGGAATCCGGGATCCCAGCATTTAGGGATCCAAAGGTGTGATGGACAGGTTCTGAACAAGCTGTGATAAGGGTCACAAGGCGCGACCAAGACCTGCACGCCTCATGACATGGAGGATTTTATAGCCTAAACATGCTCTAGAGCTGCCGCTAACTCTGCCTCAAACCAGAGGGTATGCTTCATCATCAGACGTTCAGCTTCCATCGAATCCCGATCTACAACCGCCTTGAGGATCTGCCGATGTTGCCGAGCTGATTCCTCCACAGGGGCTTGGGTCACTTTCCAAATCAAAGGCCGCACCCGATCCATGTGTTGCCGCAGTTGGATGATTTGAGAGCCAATCCGTTGGTTTCCTGCCCTGATCGCCAACGTATCGTGAAACTGATTGCCCAGGTCAATACTCAGATCGAGATCCCCTTGCGCTAGAGCAGCCTCCGCCTGGGTCAAAATCTGGCTCAACAGTTCCAGCTCAAGATCGGTCACCTGCGAAATGGCCTGTCGCACCACATAACTTTCCAGTACCGCCTGCATCTCAATGACCTCCATCACCTGCTGCACAGAGGGCACGGTCACCTTTGCCCCCCGCCGACCCTCATTTTCCACCCATCCTTCTTGCTCCAGAAGAATGATCGCCTCGCGGACAGGGGTGCGACTGATGTTGTAATGTTTGGCAACTTCCCCGATGATCAGGTAGTCCCGAGGCCGCACCTTCAGAGACACAATCGCTTCTTTGAGCGACGCATAGACACGCTCAGTCAAGCTGCTACCAAAATCAGTGGGGAGTGGAGGAAGGTGCATAGCATACATTGTTGCTATTTTTTGTTGTTTACATTTTTTTGTTGGACTCTTTTGATGTGTAGGGCATTGGATACTGATCTTGCACCCGTTGGGCGATGTCCGCGCAGGTAGCCCACCACACCTGTTCAAAAGTTTGCATATGCTCTAGCAACTGGTAAAGCATCTGAAGTCGTCCAGGCCGTCCCATGAGGTTGGGATGAAAGGTGGTGGAAAAGAGGCCGCCATAGTGATGCATTCCTTCAAATTCCTCCTTCCAGATTTGGTAAGCCGCAGCTGCCGGAGCATTGACCCCGCCGCCGGGATGGGGGCCACCGCCAAAGATCTCCCAATCATCCAGGATCATGCTAATGGGTAGCTCCACCAACCTGCCCTGCGGCAAGGTTAGCCAGTAGGGGGTGTCATATTCCATCAGGCTAGCGTCGTAGAGGAAGCCCAACTCACACATCACGGCCAACGTATCGGGCTTGACCCCCCAACCGGGAGCGCTCCAACCCAAGGGATCCCGGCCTGAGATCCGCCGCAGCGACTCGATGCCTTTTTCAAAAACATCCCGCTGTGCTTCAGTATTCAGGTGGTAGCAGTTCTCATGTCGATAGCCGTGGTGAGCCAACTCATGGCCATCCGCCAAGATCGCTTCCACCATGTTGGGGTGCAGATCTGCCACATAACCGGGTACAAAAAAGGTGCCAGGGATCCCCAGATCTCGATGCATCTGCAAAATCCGAGGTAATGCGGTGGAGACCCCATAGGCCCCTTCTGACAGCGCAGCAATATGGTTAACCGCCAGCGGATCGGCCCCGATCACTCCCGCCTCGCCATCCACATGCCAGCTCAAGGCCACCACACAAGTTTGCCCCTCTGGGCCAGCAAATTGGGGGATGGGGATGGAGCGAAAATCAGTCTGGGCGGAGGTAGTCGTTAAGGTCATGGGTACTCTCTCTTGCAAATACACTTGCGAATGCAGTTGTTAGGGATAATCCCGTGTTAGGCAGAAACCCGCCCGGTAGCTGAGGACGCCAAGTTCAAGTCGGGATCCCGATGTGGGACTCCAACCAGCGGGAGGTGCGGGTGAGTAGGCTGACAATCAGCACATACAAAATCGCCACCGGAATCAAGACCTCCGCCACCACAAAATGCTCAAAGATTAAGTCATTGCCCACCTTGGTCAGCTCTGTCACCGAGATCACCGACAGCAACGATGAGGCTTTGATCACATTGGCCAGCTCATTGGTCAGGGGCGGGATCATCCGCTTGAAGGCTTGGGGCAACAGGATCCAGATCAAGGCCATCTGCCGATCCATGCCCACTGCCATCGCTGCCTCCTCTTGGCCGGGATCCACAGATTCCAGCGCCGCTCTCACGATCTCCACCTCATAGCCCGCCGCCACAATCGTCAGGGCCGCTACCCCCGTCCAAAACTCATCCAACACCAGCCCCAGTCGAGGCAGAGCAAAGTAGATCAGGGCAATATGCACCAGAGGTGGCACCCCCCGCACAAAGTCCACAAACACCTGGATCAGCCGTTGGATCCAGAAGGGGCCGATCACCCGCAAGCTACCCAACAGCAAGCCCAAGGGGATCCCGATCAAGACGGCCAGACTGCTCAGCTGCAATGTGATTGCCGCAGCCCCCAACAGCGTCGGGAGCTGTTCCTGCATAAAAGCGGTATCCAGCCCCAAGATCGTCGCGTGGCTGATCATTGGCATCCAGCTATCGATCCCCATCAAGCCGCCCCCTCACATGACATAGCTAAGAAAGCGTTGGGTCTGTTCCTGTTGAGGCTGCTCAAACACCTCACGAGCCAATCCGGTTTCGACGATGCGACCCTGCTCCATGTATACTACCCAGTCGGCAAATCGGCGGGCAAAATGAATTTCATGGGTGACCACCACCATTGTCAAGCCCTCTTCGGCCAATTCCTGCATGACTTGCAGCACTTCATGGGTAAGGCGGGGATCCAAGGCTGAGGTCGGTTCATCAAACAGAATCAGCTTGGGATCCATAGCCAAGGCGCGAGCGATAGCCACCCGTTGTTGCTCACCCCCCGATAGCTGGGCGGGATACTGGTCGGCATGGCGGTCGAGATGGACTTTTTGCAGCAGTTCGCGGGCTCTGGCTCGACACTCTGCTGGGGGGCGACCCAAGACTCGATGGGGGCCAATGGCGATATTGTCCAGCGCACTCAGATGGGCAAACAGATTGAAGCCCTGAAAGACCATGCCCACATGGTGACGTTTGCGGGCCAGTTGCTTGGGGCTATCGGGTTGCCACTTTAGCCCCTGAGCAGTCTGTACCGGATGCTGACCGATGGGATCCCCATCGATCCAGATCTGGCCGCTGCTGGGTTGTTCGAGATAGTTGATGCAGCGTAGCAGGGTGCTTTTGCCGGAACCAGACGCCCCCACGATCACCACCTGTTGGCCTCGCTGCACCTCCAAATTGGCATCAATCACCGCCGGACGGGATCCATAGGACTTGTGCAAATGCTCGATTTTGAGCAGAGGGATCCCTGGGCTGGGCGGCAAGGAGGGGCTGGGGGGCTGGGGTTGGGGCTCGTATCTCTCATCGCTGCTCTGTTCTTTCCTGATGCACAACACAATCTCGACAACTTCTTGACAACATGAAGATCGCAGTTTTGGATCTCAGATAGCCGGGATCCCTTTTGATTAGGCCCGGATTTGATTAGGCCCGAATGGCCCAAGCCTCGCTGCCCGCCGACTTGCTTTTGTCCCCGTAGGCAAACACCTTCTTTTCTAGATACTGGGTACACCAGCTCAGGGTCTGGATCACCAGAAAGTAGAGCAGGGCTTGCAGGGCCAACATCTCGATGAACTTAAAAGACGAAGTAGCAATGCTGGATCCCGCTTTGTGCAGCTCAAACAATGCCACCACCGACAACACCGAAGAGGCTTTGACCAAGTTGGACAGCTCATTGGTCAGGGGCGGGATCATTTGTCGAGCGGCCTGTGGCAGCAAGATCCTCCATAGGGTCATCCCTTCTGTCATCCCGACTGAGGTAGCAGCTTCTCGTTGGCCAACGGGGATTGATTCTAGCGCGGCCCGGACAATTTCCACCTGATACCCCGCCGAGTTAAAGGTGAGCACCACCACCCCTTCCCAGAACAGCGGCAGTTTGCTGCCCAATACAGGAGGGAGCAAAAAGTGAGCGGCATAGATCAGCAGGATGATCGGGGTGCCCCGCACAATCTCCACATAGAGATCGATTAGCCATCGCAAGGGATTATGGGGACGAAGCGCCACCCGTAACACCCCCAACCCCACCCCAAAGCCAGTGGCCAAGCCCAGCGAGATTAGACTGACCGCAATGGTCACCCCCAGCGGCCCCATCAACCGGGGTAGGGTACGAATCATAAAGGGGATATCCACCCAACTTTCTCCTGCAAGGGCTACTCACGTTGACAGGCATGGGATCCTGTTAGCTGAGTGTCTAGCTGGGATCCCTTTCCACCGTCTTACCAAGTGGGAGGCTCTTCAGGCAGCGGCCCAAAGGTGCGGCCAAACCACTTCTCTTGCAAAGCATCCAGGGTGCCGTCCTCTCTAATCTCCAGCAGCGTCTCGTTAAACCGCTGCCGCAGTGCTTCATCTTCCTTCTGGAAAGCCGCCACTGTGTATTCTGCCGCCCATCGATCTGACTGGAACGGGATCACCTCAAACCCTTCGTTGGCCTGGGCATAATCATTGAGGCTAACCAGGGAGCTGGCATAGGCATCGATCCGTCCCGCCTGCATGGCCTCATAAGCAATGGCATCATTGTCGAAGGTGCGGATATCGCCGTCATAGGCAATGCCCAATTCTTCAGCCGTGATCTCCAGCTGCTGTACAGAGGGGGTGCCGGCCCCAGCCGCTACCACCAGCCCATCCAGATCGGCCCGCTCTGCAATGCCGGATCCCGCCTTGACGATCAGGCCAGAGCTGGCATCCATATAGGGAACTGAGAAGTTGACCCGCTCGTAACGGGCCTCGGTTCCGGTCATGCCCCCCAAAATGAAGACAAAGCCGCCGTTGTAGAGGGTCTGAATCACAGTGGCCCAATCGGTGTCAATCGGCTCCGCTTCGACGCCCCAGCGTTCCGCGATCTCGTTGGCCAAATCGATATCAAAGCCGATAATTTGATTGTTTTCATCCCGAAACTCAAAGGGGCGGTATTGCGCCTCTAAGCCATAGGTAAATTTGCCGCTATCCAGAATGGTTTGCAGGCTGTCGTCAGTTTGGGCCATCGTCGGGATCCCATCCATCAGAGCCACCGTCAGGGCTGCGATCAGTCCACTGACACCCATCAAGATTGTTCGTCGTTGCATTGCTCTAGTTCTCCATTCGATGTAATTCAGTAGTTAATTCGGTAGGGCAGTTAATTCGGTAGGGCCAAATTAGTAGGGCCAAACAGGTTCAACTCAATCTCATCACCCCAACAGGGCGGTGGTCATCACCTGCTCAGGTGCCAGGGATCCCGTCAGGAGGTGGTTATCGATGAGGTACTGAATGCTTTTGGCCCAGCGGGGAGCATCCATGTGGCCGATCCGGTCTAACCCCACATCCCCCACCACCAGAGGTTGGATGGCCAAGAGAATCTCCTGTTGTAGTGCTGGACTAGAGTCTTTCAGGTAGTGTTCCACCACCGCCTGACTGGCTAGGGAGGGGTGGGCAAATGCCTCTCGCCAACCGGCAAAGGTAACTCGCAAAAAGTGGCGCAAGATCTCCGGCTGAGCATCAATGAGTCGATCGGTGGTGGCGATCACCTCAGAATAGACCTGATAGCCCCACGCATAGGCGGGCATAACCACCAGCTCAAAGCCCTCATGGGCCAGTTCTAGCGGCTCCACCATCACCAAGGTTTGTACGGCATCATAGTCACCACTCCGCAACAGTTGTGGGTAGTCGTAGCCAATTTCGACGATCTCCACATCTTCGGCGCTCAATCCCACTTGGGAGAGGGAGATCTTGAGTCCAGCTTCTCCATCTCCGTGAATGCCGATGCGTTTGCCTTTTAGATCAGGCAGAGCCCGGATCCCAGAGGATGACAGAGCAATCCAGCCCAGGCCGGAATACTGCATCATCGAGCCGATCGCCCGATAGGGATCCCTGCGATCCACCGCCAATAGGAGCAGATTATCCTCGGTGATCACCACCCAGTTGCCCTCCTGCTCCAGTGCCGTTACCGGATCCAAAAAGGGCCGCCAGGGATGAATCCGCAAGTGGATCCCGGCTTGTTCATACCAGCCCAGGTGATGGGCAAACAATAATCCGGCAAATTGTGCCCCTGGCTTCCAATCCAGCTGTAGATCGATCTCAATCAAACCCCTACACCTCCTTTGTTGTATTCAGTAAACAGGGTCAGACTCGTGGCTGCGGTGACAAAAGTTACAAAATATATCTTTGGATATATTGGCAGGGGCTTCATCACCTGGATGACTCTCGATCTCAATCTGTCTCAGATCGTCTTTTGTGATTTGAGGTGCCCTTCTGCCTGCTCTGGGATTGCTTCGACATTGGCAGCGACGATATCGGCGATGATGCGGTTGCGGAAGGTCAGGGTATAAATCTCGGTGGGCATATCGATCCCCGCTGCTTGTAGCGCCTCTTTGATCGCCTGTGATACGGCTGAGGTCACCTGCAAAAATGACTGGCGGCGAGAGTTGACCCAAAACAGTACCTGTAGGTTAACGGTGCTAGCGGCCAGTTCTTGCACCAAAATCACCGGCGGCGGCTCTTTTTCTACCCCCTCGACTTGGCTGACGGCCTCGATAATCACCTGTCGGGCAGCGGTGATACTGTCATCGTAGTCAATGCCCACCATGACATCACTGCGCCGGACGGGGGATTCGGTATTGTTGACAATGCTGCTCTGAAATACCCTTTGGTTAGGGATATACACCAATCGCCCGTCGTAGGTGCGCATGGTGGTCGCCCGCAGCTGAATCTGGACTACTGTCCCTTCGTAGTCGCCAATCACCACTTGGTCGCTAATCCGAAAGGGGCGAGCCGCCAACAGAATGACGCCAGAAATGTAGTTACTGAGAACATCCTTGAGGCTAAAACCAATGGCCACGCTGGTCAGCCCCAGGGTGCCGAGCAAGGTCGCAAAATCCAGCCCCAAAACCCCCAGGGCCACAATGCTGCCGACGACCCAAATGCCGCCATAGCACAGCCGCCCAATCAGAATTTCGCTACTGCGATCCCCTTCGGTCTGCTCAGCCCACACAAGTCCTAGCCGCCGCACTCCCTTGGCCACAATCCAGGTCAGGCCCACCAGCAGGATCGCCCCCAGCAGTGAGGGCAATAGCACAATTGTTTCATCTACCAGCTGACGCGCCGTACCGTCTAGCCGTTGCAGTACGTCAATCACTAGGTTGGGCTGGGCCAGCACTGGGTTAAGTCGGTCAGCCCACTGGTGAGCCAGTTCTTCGACGGTTAGGCCAAAATCTATTGCATCCTGTTGGGTGACAGTCATCAGCACCCGGTTATTCACCGTTAACAGGGCGATCTGGCGATCTTGATCCACCTGTACGGTGACGGCATCCAGTTTCTGTGACTGGCTCAACAACCCACCAATGCGGCGATTGATGATTTGGGCGCGATCACGGGCCCCCAGCCCCGTCAAGCTGCCCACTTGAAAGACCGGCTGGCCCCGCACCAACACATCGGCAAAGAACACCCCATCTTCGGTCGGCCCAGGCAGAGATGGGACGGGGCCAGGTAACACGGGTGCTGCTGGAGCAGTGTCTTGTGGGTTAGCATCCTCCTGCGCTTGCAGCCCAACCCCAGGCATCAGCAGGATAGGCATCAGCAGGATCAGCACCAGGACTATCCCCCCTGCCCGCGATCGCCAAATCTGGTGAAGAATGTTGACCTCCCGCTGGTTAAGCCCCCTCAATTCTAGAGGAAGCCTCAGGGTCTCACCTTGCTCGATGGTCTCGGATACCATAACTGATGTGGTGGATAATTCTGCACTACGGCCAGAGACGATTCAGCAGATCCGGCAAAAGGCCGACATTGTCGAGGTCATTGCCGAAAAGGTTGTGCTGCGTAAACAAGGCAAGAATTTTGTCGGTCTCTGTCCTTTTCATAACGACCGCAAGCCCAGCTTTAGCGTCAATCCTGTCAAGCAGATCTACAAGTGCTTCTCCTGTGGGGCGGGGGGGGATGTGCTGCGGTTTGTGCAGCAGCAGGATCATCTCTCCTTTAGCGAGACGGTGCTGAAGCTGGCCCAACGCTATCGGATCCCGATTGAAAACCGCTCTCCTCAGCAGCAGCAAGCCTACGAGCGCAAGCGCACCCACCAAGACCAGTTGCACGAGACGCTGGCGATGGCGGCTGATTTTTATCAACACGCCCTCAATGCCCCGATTGGAGAACCAGCACGGCGGTATCTGGCCAAGCGCAATCTATTGCCGGAGACCATTCAGCAGTTTCAGATTGGGTTTGCTCCGCCGGGTTGGCAGCCGGTCTACGAGTACCTGGTCAACCACAAAAAACAGCCAGTACAGCTGTTGGATGCCGTAGGATTGATCTCCTCCCGCAGTTCTGGCCAAGGCTGGTATGACCGTTTTCGCCACCGCATCATGCTGCCAATTTGGGATAGCCGAGGGCAGATCATCGGTTTTGGCGGGCGCAGTATCGGGGACGAGCAGCCTAAATATCTCAACTCGCCGGAGACCGAGCTATTTAATAAAAGCCAAGTGCTCTACGGTCTCAACTTTGCCCGCGATGCCATTGCCAAAGCGGATCAAGCCCTGGTGGTGGAGGGCTACTTTGATGTGATTGCGCTGCATCAGGCTGGGATCCAGAATGTGGTGGCCTCGATGGGCACCGCCCTCACCCCTGAGCAGACCCACCAGCTATTGCGCTACAGCGACAAGAAGCGGCTGATCTTCAATTTTGATGGGGATACGGCGGGACGGACGGCGGCAGAACGGGCGATTGGGGCGATTGGGGATCAGGCGCGGCGGGGGGAGGTGGAGCTGCGGATCCTGACCATCCCCTCTGGCAAAGATGCGGATGAATTTTTGCGGACGGGATCCCCGGCAGATTTTCGGGCCTTGATGGCGGCGGCTCCCCTCTGGCTCGATTGGCAGATCGATCAGGTGTTGGAGGGGCGCAATCTCAGTCGGGCCTCCGAGTTTCAGCAGGTGACCCAAGCCTTGGTCAAGCTGTTGGCGGGGCTAGGGGGAGACTGGCGTAGTCTTTACCTGCATCAGGTGGCGGAACGGCTCAGTCGGGGCAATGGTCGTCTGGCCCGTGACCTGGAAGAAGAACTGCGGCGCAACATCCGGCAACTGCGGTGGGCCAAGCCCCAAGCCCAAGTGCAGATCAACAAGGGATCCAAGCTGTTGCAGTCGGAATCCCATCTCTTGCAGATCTACCTGCACTTTGCGGAGTATCGCACCCCGATCAAACAGTCCTTGCAGGAGCGAGAATTGCAATTTAGCTTTGCCCCCCACCGCAACCTCTGGAAGCAGATTTTGGAATTGCTGATCCAAGATCCGACGTTGGCCGAACAGGGGGATCCCTTGTTGGTGGCGTTGCGAACGCTGACGGCTCATGATGAGGAGCTGAACCAGCGGCTCAGTCATCTGTTGTGGCTGGATGAAAATACCCGTGTGGCGCTGATGCGACCCAAGATCGTTGTGCGGGCAGCCATCGCCAATATGGAACTGGAGATTCGGCAGAAGCGCTATCGCTACTGGACGCAATTATGGGATCAGGCTTTTACGGCGGGGGATACCCCTTTGGCTCAGCATTATCAAGACCAGATTCAGGCAGAGTATCAGGCTATTCAAGCCCTGCAAAAGGATGCCCAGCTCACCTATGAAGATCTGGTGGATGCCCCACTGGTCGATGAATTGTCCTGAGAGGAAGGGATCCCTGGGGAAGATCCCGTCCCAAAAGGCAGTGACAGCAAGGGTACGTGACAGCAAGGGGACAAAGACGAATCAACCACGAGTATGAGCCTCCTGATGGCTACTCTTCTACTCTCAAGAAGGATCCCGCATCACGAGTTGCTTCCTTGACCTGGGTCGCCTGAAACTCCCGCTCTCGTTCTGTCAGATCCCGCAGATTGGGCAAACCCACGGCTGAATCGACTAAGGGTCGCCCCTGCACCGCTGCCACAAAAGTCTCAGGCATAACGATTCCACCTGAGATCAACATCTTAAAAGCATCCTCCACTGGCATGAACAGCTCGATGGTCTCTGATTCGGGCACCAGAGCATACCAACCTGTGGTGGGGTTGGGGGTGGTGGGGACAAAAAGGTTTAGCATGGTTTGGCTACCTTCCCCTCGGCCTACAGCAGCCGTTAGGCTACCCGTCACAAAGCCCAAAGCCCAAACTCCGGGCCGAGGATATTCGAGCAAAACCACCCGGCGAAACTTACGGTTTTTGCTATCCAAAACAGTGCTGAGCAATTGCTTGAGAGTGCGATAGACCAATCCCGCCACGGGGATAGCATGTAGCAACCGTTCGCTGACATCCAGCAGCCATTGCCCGACAATATTGCGGGCCATAAACCCGATCAACAGAATAAAAGTCAAGGGAGCCAAGATACCCACCCCCAAATCGATCAAATTGATCAAAAACGGGTGCAGCCCCTGGATCGGATTGAATTGTTTGGGGATGCTGGTGAGAAACTCAATGCTCCAAGTGGCCACCTCCACCACGAGCCAGATGGTGGTCGCCAGTGGGATCACCACCAGCAGTCCTGCCACAAAAGAATTCTTGAGATGGTGCTTCCAAGTTGAGAGCATCGCGATCCGATTGGGAGGGTAAATTGGGAGGATGAAGAGATGATTTTGCAGTCGAGCAAGGATGCAAGTGGAATTAGCAATGGCTAAAGTGTCTTTGGGAGAGCTAACACACCAGACTCAAGCTAATAATACTGTGTTTGCTTGATGACAGATCAAACGGATCAAAGGGAGAAGGACTGCCCCAGAGAAAGCCTGAGCTGCCCTCAATGACGATGTTACTATCTTAAGATAGCGTCAAAAAATGTAAAAGCAACCGCCACTTGCATTTGCGATCATCTCCTGCCTTGCGCCCCACAAGCCGAAGGATCCCGTTTCTTCAGGGGGATCCCGTTTTCACAGACAAAGGGATTCACAGACAAAGGGCAGGAAAATCGCCAGATTCACGCTGGACTCAACCGCAGCAGCTTACGAGGATGCCGTCCCCGATGAATGATGATTGGATCAATCACACATGCCAAGTCGAGGTTCCGGTTGGGATCGATCAGGTGTGGGATTTATGGGCTGACCTATCGCTGATTCCCAATTGGATGAAGTGGATCCGGTCTGTGGAAATGGTGGATAAGGATTTATCCCGCTGGACACTGGACACCCGAGGTCTGACCTTTAGCTGGATCTCCAATACCCATACGGTGATCGAGCATCAGATCATCGGCTGGCGGTCAGTGGATGGCTTAGCCAATCAGGGCACCCTGCGGTTTTATCCTCGTAAAGAGAGCACCATTGTCCGGCTGACCATCTCGTATGTCTTGCCGGGGTTCTTGCGATTTATGGACACCCTGTTTTTGGGCAAAGCAGTCGAATCAACTATCCAGGCGGATATGGAGCGATTCCGCGACTACGCCGTTCACCACAGCCAAGCTACATCGGGATCCCCTGTCTCAGATTAAACTCTTTTGTAAATCTGGATCCTTGCCATCACAAAATTCCCTCATCATGAACCCCATGACTGCCGCTGACTCGCCTATGACCGCCACTTCGGATCCGGTGCAGACCCCGGTAGATAACCGCAACATTCGCTTTTCTTTGGATCCGGCAGATATCGACATTGATCAGGTGCTGATCCTATTCAAGCGCAATGCGTTTTGGGCCCAGGAGCGAACCGATAGTGATATGGAACGAGCCTTTCGCCACAGTCATCCGGTGGTCACGGTTTGGGATGGCCAGCGGATGGTGGGGTTTGGCCGAGCTACAACCGACACCATCTATCGAGCGGTCTTGTGGGACGTGGTGGTGGATCTGGACTATCGCCGCCTGGGGATCGGGCGCAAGTTGGTGGAAACCCTGATTAGCCATCCCGATGTGGAAGGGGTGGAGCGGGTGTATCTGTTTACGACTCATCAACAGGGTTTTTATGAGCGGATCGGCTTTGTGGAAAATACCAGCACCACCTTGGTTCTAAAAGGCAAAGCTATTGATTTTGTTGCCTCTGGACATGCCGGTGCTCTAGGGCAAATG
Organism: Synechococcaceae cyanobacterium SM2_3_2; assembly: GCA_012031565.1. Lineage (GTDB taxonomy): Bacteria > Cyanobacteriota > Cyanobacteriia > Thermostichales > Thermostichaceae > JAAUUM01. The sequence goes on along the minus strand of JAAUUM010000071.1, from coordinate 610 downwards.
GGATCCACCTCCTCTGGAATGTCTCAATTTTCAGTGTAAACTTGGGCTGTTGTTGGGCTGGAATGGGTTGGGGTGATGAGTCTAAGCCACAAATGGTCAAGATTGGGAATTTCTGTGACACTGCTGATCTCACTCTGTGGGATGGTGATTGCCTGTGGCCAAGAATCTTTGATCGGGATCTCAGAAGAAATAACCACACTCGTTCTGGTATTGGATGATCTGGTCAGTTTGCAACAAATCCCTGTAGGCACCCAAATCCAGATTGAACTGCGCCCTTCCGATGGATCCCTCCAACAGCAGAATGTGCTGGTAGCCGGATCCACGGGTCTGTCGGTTGTTTTTGAAGGGATCCCGGCGGGTGCTGCAACATTGCAATGCTTGACCACCTCCCCGGATGGCATCGAAACGGTGGGATCTGTTCTGGCCATAACAATCCAACCGGGATCCAATCGGTTCCGCCTAGATTGTGTAATCGCCGATCCACTGCCATCACCTAGCCCAACTCCAGTTCCGTCCCCCAGTCCAACTCCGATCCCATCACCTAGCCCAACTCCAGTTCCGTCCCCCAGCCCAACTCCGATCCCATCACCTAGCCCAACTCCAGTTCCGT
>JAAUUM010000070.1 GCA_012031565.1 Synechococcaceae cyanobacterium SM2_3_2 | reverse complement strand
AATCAGTTGCCCAGCAGTAGCACCGTAAACCTGATTGAAGGTTGGAACATTACATCCGTCGGGTAAGCCATCACTATCCACATCAGCTGGCTCAGGATTTTGGGGAGGGCGCTCATAGGAGGGTTGGCCCAAAGCGATTGTCAGCTCGGAAAGTATCGTCTACATAGGGAGGACAGAGCTGGCTAGGGTTGTTGACGTCAAATTGACCAGCTTCCACCCGCCCGTCAAATTCTCCGATCGCATCAGCAGTCAAACCATTTTGAGAATTTATTGGGGAGTTATTCCAACCAGTGTTCCGTACTACGTTTCCTCGATTGCGGGTTTGTCCAAACAACAGAAGATCAAGAGGATCCAATGCAATGCTTTCAGGGATCGCCCCTCCTGCCACTGAGCTTTTGGCAGCGCCATCCAGTAAGACATTCGGATCAGGCGGGTTTCTTCTGGGTGGAGTATTCCTTTCATCGGGATGACCATCAAAAACAATTTGGTTCGAGGTTCCTTGACCAGGGTAACCAATAGCTCCTGATACCAACTCTCCGAAAGTTTTAATCTCAGAGTTTTCTTTAGGTAGGTAAAAACATGAACCTTCTGAACTAATCAAATAGGCTCTAAATCCTGGATTACCTCCATACCGATAGAAGAGGCTGCCACCAGCATAAATTGCTCCATTCCAGTTGTAGTTAGGAGTGAAGAAAAACTCCACATCACCTCGGCTAAAGGCTCCCCATTTATTCAATACATCTCGTTGTCGATCCTGTTGAAATTGCAGTGCCGACAGCCCCCGAGTTTCACTCGTTGCTCCCACAATCGGGATCGTCACTGCGTACACCTGGAAGGGCTTAAATAACTTGGATCCCACTTGGAACCAGTCGCCAGTGTCTGGCCCAGTACCCACACCCGTGGCTACATCGACACAACCTGCCAGAGAAGCTCCCTGCAACGGGCCTCCTCGCACCATCAAGCGTGCTGCCCGATCTTCATCGCTAAGGCGGTCATCTTCATAAGGAATTACCGGCTCACGATTAGGGCCAGCAGGATCCAAATCATTTGGGCTATTGCGATTGGTCAAAATGGTGTAGACCGTAATGGCATCAAAATTGCCGTCACCATCGCTATCCACATTGAACCACCAAGCTGCAGAGCGAACCCTCACATCTGGCAAAAACTCCGGCTCAGTAGGAGTTACGACCGGATCAACATAAGCCGGATTGGGCACATCCAAATCCGTTTCAATCGTGAACTTCGTTTCATCCGGCAAATCATAGGGATCCTGTCCGGGGGCAGTACCCACCCGTAGCGCACGCAAGATAAAACCATCATCCGTAGGCAGAATTTCCTCATTAATCAATGCCGCTGACAGTTGAGTATCTGAAGGGGTACTCCGAGGAAGACGGGGATCCTGAATCAAGAAGTTAATTTTGCTTCGTGCCCTATCAATGGCGGTATTAACCTGACCTGTCACCACCTGATTGGCCCGCTCCACCTGCACCTGAGAGTTGCGCTGAGTAGAACGTGTCAGCAGTCCCACCGTTACCAAACTCAGCACCAGCACGATCAAAATCGCCACCGGCAACACAAACCCACTTTGGCCAGAGCGCCCCGACTGGAAGGGACGCATCAGACGGTGAGCGAGGCGAGAGAAAAACTGGTGGGGCGTAGGCATAGCCGTGGCTCATAAACGACGGGATCCCTCGATCAAAAATCGAGATGTCATCAGTATCAACCCATCTCTACCAGACGGCATCCCCACAACGGGGGGGAACCTCAAGCCATCCCCTGCCGCAATCGCGCCACTGCCTCCTACTACAACGGGATCCCGATCCATTCCATCCACAATCCCGGATCCAACTTTGGGAGCTACACACTCTGCCCCACCGGCACATACCCCTGGTATCCCGCGCAATTGGTCGTCATGCAGCCCGTATCGTTGTGTTGTCTTCTCGGTATCTGCTTTTGTCTTACCCCATCCACTTGACCTATCTTCCACTTAAGCTATCTGATGACACACCCTAATGAGCTTATTTTTGGTAGGCTCGCTCCATTAGTTGAAGTTGACTGCTACGGATCGGCTCATCGGCTCCCGGCTGTCGCTGTTGATATTGACCCAGGGCATTGAGATCCCAAGCTTGTCGATTATCGGCCAATGTAATGCCTAAAATCTCCTGGATCTCCTTGAGCAAATCAGCATCCTGAATGGGGGTGACTGTTTCCACCCGTCGATCTAGGTTGCGGGTCATCCAGTCGGCACTACCGATATAGACCTCCTCATCGCCACCATTGCGGAAGTAGAAGATACGGGGATGCTCTAGCAATCGCCCCACCACACTGATCACCCGAATCGACTCGCTGAGACCAGGGATCCCTGGCCGGAGGCAACACATACCCCGCACGATCAGATCCATTTCCACCCCCGCTTTGCCTGCTTCGTACAATAGGGCGATGATCTTGGGATCCACCAGCGAGTTGAGCTTGATCACCATCCGTCCGCCCCGCCCTTCCTGCTGATGGTCGATCTCGCGGCGAATCATGGCCATCATGCCGAGACGCAAGGTGGTGGGAGCCACCAAAAGACGGCGAAATTGTCGTTGGCGCGAGTAGCCCGTCAACAGGTTAAACAGATCGCTGACATCGGATCCCAGGGTGGGCTCACAGGTGAGGATGCCTAAATCGGTATAGAGGCGGGCGGTTTTGGGATTGTAATTGCCGGTGCCAATGTGAACATAACGCCGCAGTAGTTCCCCCTCTTGGCGAACGACTAGGGCGAGTTTGCAGTGAATCTTTAGCCCCGGCAGGCCATACACCACATGAACTCCAGCCTTCTCCAGCTTTTTGGCCCACTGGATATTATTTTCTTCGTCAAATCGGGCTTTTAACTCCACCAATACCGCCACTTGTTTACCGTTTTCTGCCGCTTTGATCAGGGCGTTGACCACCGGAGAATCGCCGGAGGTGCGATAGAGAGTCTGCTTGATGGTCAGGACATGGGGATCCTCCACAGCTTCTTCCAAGAACCGGACGACGCTGCTGCTAAAGGATTCGTAGGGGTGATGTAACAAAAGATCGCCCGCCCGGATAACAGAGAAAATATCAGTGGTTTCCTCCCCGGTCAGTCCCACTTTGAGGCGAGCGTGGGTGGCAAATGTCCAGACGGGATCCTTGAGCTGGGGTAAACTGAGGCGCATCAAGCTCATCAGATCCCCCAGATTGAGCAGTCCCGGCACCGTGTAGACATTTTGAGGGGGGATATTCAGTTCTCCTTCCAGACGCTTGCGAATCAACGCTGGGGTGGAACTGGCGATCTCCAGCCGTACCGCCGCTCCAAATCGCCGCTTGCGTAGCTCCTCTTGGATTGCCTCCAGCAGATCGTCCGCCTCGTCCTCTTGAATTTCTAAATCGGCATCCCGGGTGACCCGAAAGGGGTAGTACTCCAGGATCGTCATGCCCACAAAGAGCGATTCCAGATTATGGGCGATCACCTGCTCCAGCGGGACAAAATCGAGGGTTTCCCCCATTTGGACAAAACGAGGCAGCAGATTGGGCACCTTGATGCGGGCAAAATGTTCCTCTTCAGTTTCGGGATCCCGCACCACCACCGCCAAGCTGAGACTGAGGTTGGAGATGTAGGGAAATGGATGAGCCGGATCCACCGCCAACGGGGTCAAGACCGGGTAGATCTGCGCCTCAAACATCTCTTTCAATTCTCGTTTTTGCAGCTCACTCAGATCGGGATAATCCAGGATCCGTACCCCGTGGCGGGCCAGTTCGGGCCGGATGTGGCTTTCAAAATGTTGATGTTGCTCATACACCAAAGGATGGAGATGGCGATGAATTAGGTGGAGTTGTTGTTGGGGATTAAGCCCGTCAGGGGTCAGGGTCTGGACACCCGCCTCCTGTTGTCGCTTGATCACCGCCACCCGCACCATAAAAAATTCATCCAGATTGCCCGAAAAGATGGCTAAAAACTTCAGTCGTTCCAGCAGTGGGGTACGGGGATCCAAAGCCTCCCGCAACACTCGCCCATTGAACTGGATCCAACTTAATTCGCGGTTGAGATAGAGTTCGGGAGCAGCAAATCCCTCCGCGATGGGCGGACTCAAGTGGGTCGGTAAACTGTCCACCAAAGGGGCCAAGGTGCCCTCTTTCAGACTAGGGATCCCAGTGGTGGTGGCGGTTGGGGTGGAGGCGAGTGTCATCGCGCGACAGGCTCAAAGGCAGTATTTGACTCATACTACCCTTCGGCAGTAAATCAATAGGTTAAGGATCAGACTTCAAAGAATTTGAATCCAGTTCCTTGCAGCAGTGGCTTTGATTCTTGAATGAGGCACCAACCATTAGGAACCTAACTCGCTGCCGTACCACAAGGTTTCTATCGGGCGGGCTAAAGCCAACAGCCGCTCACGGCTACTCAGCTCATCAAGACTCTGGTTAGGGCTACCATTGGGATCCAAAACGGTGACATGGCCGAGCTTGCGCCCAAGCCGAGACTCCGCTTTGCCATACCAGTGCAGATGAGCGTTGGGGATGCGGGCGATAGCCTCCAACTGCGCCGCATAGCGATCCGTGGATCCCTCGTCTGTGCCCAAAAGATTGATCATCACAGCACCGGGCACCGTCAGGCTGGGATCCCCTAGGGGACGGTTGGTGATCGCCCGCAGGTGTTGTTCAAACTGGGAAGTCTGGCAGGCATCCAGACTCAAGTGCGCCGAGTTGTGGGTGCGGGGGGCGATCTCATTCACCCGTACCTTCTCATCGGTGGTTAAGAACAATTCGATCCCCAGGATCCCCACCACCGCCAGACCTTTTAGCAGGGTGGTGGCAATCGACTCCACTTGTGCTTGCACTCGGCTAGATATACGGGCTGGAGCGAACACCCGCCGACAGACCTGTTGCACCTGCTGCGTCTCCACCACAGGAAACAGCCGAATCTCACCTGAGCTAGCCCGAGCTGCCATGATGGCCAACTCTCTCTCAAACGGGATCCATTCCTCCGCCAGCAGCACCCGATCCCGATCTTGATCAGGAGCAAGGCTCTGTTCGATGGTCTGGAATGACTCATTTAACGCCTGAGCACTTTTGACCACAAAGGTTCCCTGCCCGTCGTAGCCACCCCGCCGAATCTTGACCACCAGCGGACGCTCAACTGTGGGCATCCAGGGCAACGATTGGATCCAGTCGTCATAGCTTGTACCCCTGATCGGCCAAAACTGTGGCGTTCCGATCCCCAAAGATTGCAACAGATGACGCTGATCCAACTTGTCCAGCAACGGACTCAGGGATCCCAGCTGAGGGGCAAACAGGATCCCCTGGTCAGCCAAAGTTTGCAGCCGATCCAGATCGACAAATTCATTTTCAAAGGTGATCACCTCCACCCGCTCAGCCATCTGGCGAGTCACCTCCAGGTCATCAATCGGAGCCAAAAGAGTGTGAGCTGCTAAACTAACCGCAGGGTCAGAAGCATAGGGCGTCTGGATCCACAGCTCAATGTCCAGCGCTGCCGCCGCTTTGGCCAGCATCTGGGCCAACTGCCCTCCTCCTATTACCCCCACTCGCTTCAACATCACAGCCTACACAGGATCATCGTCTCGATCCTAGTACCCGACGGGATCCAATCACCCCTTGGGAGCCAATCTGCTATTTGATTCCAATCTGCTACTTGATGGGGCGCGGTCAGATTGCTCGGCATAACGATAGACATTTACCTGGAGATTGGCATTCTCATCGGTGGTGTGTTGCACCCAAAACTCAGTGATGGGGCTGTCAGAACTGATCAGGGTGGGCTGCCCAGCCTTGCAGGTGTAGGTTTTATGGTTATCTCCACACCGCAACACGATCCCAGCGGGCTGGGTGGTGACTTGTAGTTCTAAGGCAGGTGGGTCAATGGTGATGCGCTGCTCCGGCTGGGATCCCAACAGGGGCACCCCATAGGTATGCAAAACACCCCCAGCTGCCGCCATTGTCGCCTGCCCCCAAAGGCCGAAGCTCAACGACAAGCTCAACAGCAATAGAGTCAACTCTATCCTCCAGCGAATCCCGTGGGAATAAACCGCTCGAACTATCGCCATCACAGCATGGGATCCTAAACAACTTTGCTCAGGCTAGCCTATCAGAGTTCTAATTCAAATCTGAAGTGCATCAATCTCTGATATTTGCAGACAGAATAAAATCTGTTCAGTAAATATCCAACACGTTTTTTATATTGTTGCTGTCTAAATAGGCGTCTTAGCACCAAGCGCTGTCACAGCTAATAAATGAGTAAGCTGTATGTCATGGATGAATACACTCGCTCATTCCTGCATCTCATTACGCCACAGAACGGGGAGGAATTGACCCGCCAGGGATCAAAAAGGGATCCTGAACCTAGCTCATGCGACTGAGAGCCTGCCTCAGGATCCCTTGGCTAAAAAGAGATTAGCCAGTGCAATCAGTAGGGCCAGCTCCAGTTTTTGATCTCGGGCATATCATCGCCGTGCTTCATCACATACTGTTTGTGCTCGATCAAGCGATTTTGGATCTTTTGCTTGACATGCGCGCCGATGTAACGAAGTTGAGGCACCCGGTCGATCACATCCTCCGCCAGGTGGAACCGATCCAAATCATTCAGCACTGCCATGTCAAACGGCGTTGTGGTGGTGCCCTCTTCCTTGTAACCGCGCACATGCAAATTGTGATGATTATGGCGGCGATAAGTGAGGCGGTGGATCAGCCACGGGTAGCCATGATAGGCAAAAATGATCGGCTTATCGGGGGTAAAGAGCGAGTCGAAATCGGCATCACTGAGACCGTGGGGATGCTCTGACTGGGGTTGTAGCTTCATCAGATTGACAACATTCACCACCCGAATCTTGAGGTCGGGAAAGTGCTGGCGCAGAAAGTCAACTGCTGCCAAGGTCTCCATGGTGGGCACATCCCCGGCACAGGCCATCACCACATCCGGTTCGGCCCCCTGATCGGTGCTAGCCCAATCCCAGATGCCTACCCCAGTAGTGCAGTGTTTGATGGCCGCATCCATATCCAGATATTGGAGGGCGGGCTGCTTGCCTGCCACCACCACATTCACATAATGGCGACTACGGAGACAGTGATCGGTGACTGAGAGCAATGTATTGGCATCAGGCGGCAGATAGACCCGAATGACATCAGCTTTTTTATTGATCACATGATCGATGAAACCAGGATCCTGGTGGCTAAACCCATTGTGATCCTGCCGCCAGACATGGGAGGTGAGCAGATAATTCAAAGAGGCGATGGGGCGACGCCAAGGAATACCACGGGTGGTTTTGAGCCACTTGGCATGTTGGTTAAACATCGAGTCCACTAAATGAATAAAGGCTTCATAGCAAGAGAAAAAGCCATGTCTGCCCGTCAACAGATAGCCTTCTAACCAGCCCTGGCAGGTGTGCTCGCTCAAAATCTCCATGACGCGACCCTCGGGATCCAAGTGATCGTCATAGTCATAGGTTTCTGCCATCCAGGTGCGGGGAGTCGCACTTAAAATATCCCCCCAGCGGTTAGAGGCGGTTTCATCGGGGCCAAAGATGCGGAAGTTTTTCTCCTGGTGGTTGAGCTTCATCACATCCCGCAAAAACTGACCCATGACGCGGGTGGCCTCGGCGCTGCCTTCGATCACCCCCGGTTTGGGCACTGGCACCGCATAGTCCCGGAAATCAGGCATTTTTAACTGCCGCAACAGGATCCCACCGTTGGCCTGGGGGATCGCTCCCATCCGTTTGTTGCCCGTAGGAGCCAGCTCGGCCAGCTCTGGCAGCAAGGTGCCATGACTATCAAACAGTTCTTCCGGTTTGTAGCTTCTCATCCAGTCTTCCAACAGCCTCAGATGATCGGCTTTGGTGGCCATCTCTGAGAACGGCACTTGGTGAGACCGCCAAAAGTCCTCGGTCTTTTTGCCATCCACCTCTTTCGGGCCTGTCCAGCCTTTGGGGGTACGCAAGACAATCATGGGCCACTGGGGCCGCTGTGTGGATCCATGAGTACGGGCCTGTTCCTGAATCTCCCTGATCTCATCCATGACGGTATCGAGGGTGGCGGCCATCTGCTGATGGACTTGCATGGGATCGGATCCCTCAACAAAGTAAGGCTTGTAGCCATAGCCCACCATCAGGGCTTCCAATTCGGCAGGGCTGATCCGAGCCAACACGGTGGGATTGGCGATCTTGTAGCCATTCAGATGCAATATCGGCAAGACAGCCCCATCGCTGACAGGGTTGAGAAACTTGTTGCTATGCCAACTGGCGGCTAATGGCCCGGTTTCCGCTTCGCCATCCCCTACCACAGCAGCAACGATTAAGTCGGGGTTATCAAAAGCAGCCCCAAAGGCATGGGAGAGGGCATAGCCCAATTCGCCCCCTTCATGGATCGATCCGGGGGTTTCAGGGGCGACATGACTGGGGATCCCGCCAGGAAAGGAGAATTGCTTAAATAGCCTTCGCATCCCCTCAGCATCTTGAGAGATATTGGGATAGACCTCGCTGTAGGTGCCTTCCAGATAGGTATTGGCCACCAATCCAGGGCCACCATGTCCAGGGCCAGTGATGTAGAGAATATCGAGCTGCCGCTGCTTGATCACCCGATTGAGATGGACATAGATGAAGTTGAGGCCAGGGGTGGTGCCCCAGTGGCCCAGTAAGCGAGGCTTAACATGCTCCAGCGTTAAGGGATCCTGGAGGAGGGGATTGGCCAATAGATAGATTTGACCCACCGACAGATAGTTCGCCGCCCGCCAATAGGCGTCCATCTTACGCAGGTCTTCGCTACTGAGGGGCAATGGAGTCGGGGCTGGGGATAGAGCGACCATGTTGTCTCCATGTCGACGTCGTCGCCCTCACTCTAGAGCCAAAATACTCAGCCGTTCTGTTTTTTAATGACTTTTTTTATCTACTCTTTTTATCTGCTCAAGATCGGGTTGAGATATCGCTCTCAAGACTAGAGAAGACCCTAGCCTTCAACGTCTGAACCCTTGCCCACCTGAGCAATTGCCCGCTTGAATCCCCAAGCCACCAGGATGTTGGTCACACTCAAAAAAGCCTCAGCACTGCCATGTAGCCAATCCACATTGGCCAAGCTAGTACCCACCATCCGCTCAGCGTAAATTCCTGCCGGAATGGTCACCGCCACAAACACCAACAAGCTATAAAACCCAATTAGCGCCAGACGGGGCATCTCTGGGGTTCGGGTCAGAAAATATAGGAAGAGTAAGTAGGGAAATAAAGATAACGCAAAAAGCTGACTCATGACCGGGATCCCTCTATCAGCTCTGATGTCAGCTCGTCATCAAGCGTTTTGACCTCATCAAGCGTTTTGACCTCATCAAGCGTTTTGACCTCTGACTCCACAAAAGACTGGGATCCCTCAGCCAACGGAGCCTTTTCTTGGCCTGTATGGCGACGACTTTGCCGCCAGATCCAAACAGCCGCCAGCGCTAGGGTGGAATTTCCAGCCAGGGTCAGGCCAGCCTGTGCAATCACAATCCAATTCAACTGAGGATCGTTATCAAAGAAATGCCAGGTCAACGCGCACATCGCCCCCAACAGGGCTGGCAACATACCCCAAGCCAAAGCTCGCCAATAGTACCGTTGTGTCGCCTCGGCATAACCCCAGACCAAGAAGATAGCTGCGATCCATTCCACCACGCTGGCAATATGGATCCACCAAGTGGGTAGGGAGAGGGCGTGCATGGGCAACCGTCAAGCGTCACAATGCTTTCAGCCTATCAGGTCAACCTGAGTACAAGCCTGGGGGAAGGAAGACTTACTCACAGCCCCCAAGCTCACAGCTTGAGTTGCTCTGTCTAGCCCATCAGGGATCCCCGTAACAAGCTGCGATAGGTGGCATCTTGCATCAACATCTGCTTGTGGATCTTGATCAAAAACTCGCGAGCTTGTTCAGTATTCATCCGCTCCACCATCGTTTCAAAAGCCCGCTGGCGAAACTGTTGCTCTAAAGAGAGAGTATCTTTCTCATCCATGTCAATTCATTCCTTTGGATCTCGGGATCCTGACTCATTTGACACCTCCAACCTTCCCCCCCAACGGGGTTATCAAAGGCTGGCTTGTCTGTGTGAAGTGCAAATTAGGTGCAAAGAAGTGCGAGTGCAAATGGAACGAAAGATTATCTGTTCCTAATGTAATGAATTGTAACAAGCTTGCTGTCACGCGGCAAGGGATCCCTTTTGTTCCTCTGGGAAATCTCTTGAGCAGCACAATTAAGCCCCCAATTTGGAAGATCAGGATTGCTCTAGTTCAGCTCAAAAGGCGGCAATGTCAACTTTAGCGCCGCATCAAGGGGGGAGAGAGATCGGGTCGGAGACCTTGGGCTGCTCGCAAATAGAGATGGTTCAGAGCTTGCCGAGGATAAGGGGTATTGACCTGAATCAGCACTCGAATACAGCGGGGTAGGCTTCCAGGCACACTCATCTGTTGAACGTCCAGCAGCGGCACTTGATCCCAGCCGGGGCGGGAACGAGCCACTTGAGCTGGAAAGAGGGCATTGAGATCGGGTGTGGCCGAAAAAATCACATTCACGATATCGTCCAGATCGGCCAGCACTTGGGGGTTATGCGCCCAGAGAGCGTCTAGCAATTCACTGACGGTGGCTTCGATAGCTGGAATGCTGTTGCTATCAACGGTGGTTGCCCCCCGAATGGCCCGCACCCGCCAACCAATGTCCTCACTCAATGGATCCCCCTATGTCCTGCTAGTTCTCAGGATTAAGGTATCAGAGATTGATGGCAGCAACCTATCCACACCAACCCTCTGCCCCATCCTCGGTAAGAATCCACGCGGTTAAAATCCTTGCCCCTCAACCCGTTCCAGTCTTGAGCAGCCCAGAGTTTAGAGCCATAAAAGAGCTGTCTACCTTCTCAATCGCTGGGGGGATCCCAATCTAAAAAAGCCTCTAGCAATCCAGGGGGAGGATCCACCACCAGACATCGAGATTCCATATCCACCAAAGGAACCAGGGCTTTCACAAAGGGGATCAGAGCAACTTTGTCATTGCCAGCCTTCACTTCCAAAACATCATCGCCTGCCGTGATCAGCCCCACCACTGTGCCAATCGGTTGCCGCCCCTGCTGATGCACCACCGTCATGCCAATCAAATCCGGCAGATAATACTCTTCCTCCGCTAGAATCGGGCGATCTTGACCTAAGACTAAAATCTCCGATCCAATCCATTGCTCAGCTGCCGTGCGGTCAGGAATTTGGGTCAGTTTGACGCGGTAGAGATCTTTGGTAGGTAAATAATGACCTGCCTCTAGATCCATCGGGATAGGGCTGACAGAACCTGAGGCGCTCGCCCCAGATTGTAATGGCCGAATCCAACGTCGGCCCGGTTGCGTTAGTCGTGCAGGAAAGTCTGACAGCAACTTGACCCTGACCCATCCCTGTAGACCATGAGCCCCCACCAGGATCCCCACCACTCGATAGGGATGCTGCTCCTCCAACGATTGAGACTCAAGGGGCAAAGAGATCGAGAGAGATTGCTGGGGATCCAACGGTATGGCCTTCCGAAAACTAGAGCGGGTAACTAGAGCGGGTAACTAGAGCAGGCAAGATGACCAAGACGACTGCAATTCAACAATAGTGGCTCATCACCCCAACCCATGAGGGGATCTGGTCGACGCTTGATGGAAATGCCCTCAGCCTTCAACCCTTACTCCCCCCTCAGCAATCTGGTTCTGGCAGGGGTAAACTCCCCAAAGATCATCAACCAAAGGCAGGCTGGGGCCAACCACTCATGGATCCACCTGCGCTCACTGAGTATGTCCGTTGGGCTTTTCAGGTAGCTAACAAGATTTTCAACACCCTACCTACAGCACTTGTGCCGTTGGGACTAGCCGTTACGGCGGGGAAATTGATCGATGCGGGCGCTGCCATAAAAAACAACTTTTTGATCCCGCACCCGGACTTGGTCAATCCGCAGTTGGGTGCCGTCTAGAGAAAAAGTGTCTAGATCGAGAATCCGGTTGACATGCTCCACCAAGGCTTCAGCCATGCGGTGATCGGCAACTGATTCGTCATAGATCACGTCCTCAAACCGGATACAGTGGCGATCTTTGACCTCCACAACAGTAGAAAAATCCATCGGTTGCCACTCATCGCCCCCTTTAACCTCCGATTGGATCCGCAGGCGACCTTCGTTGCTGATCGAAACGGTGACATTCCGCAGTTCTAACGGTTGACCATTGATCTGCAACTTTTGCATCTGCCGCATCACAAACGGGGTATTAAAAGAGGTGCTGAGATCCTCTTCTGTCAACACCACCCGCATGCGGATTGGGTGGGCTGGCGCAATTTGACCCGGCCCCGAAAGATCTCGCTGAAGTCGATGGACACCGCCTGGGAAAACAGCTCCAACCCCGCGATCCGCAGACCGTTGTACATCTGCAAGCCTTGAGCAATGAGGTCAAAGCCATCAATGCTTCCCTGCAGCAACTTGGTGACGGGTTCGGCTCGCACCTGGGCATCAATATGCTCCGACTTGCGAAACAAAGCCGCAATAGCCGCGCTCACCACTCGGCTGACGAGTTGGTCGCCCCCCTGACCTTGAAATGGCAGTCCTGATAGCAAGGTTGAGTTCATTCCTTAGGGTTGAACGGCATCGCTCATCATCATAGCCGAATGTTAAGAAACATTTCGGGCAGGTCGGGCCGAAATCCTCTTACGGGGCAGCTTGTTGGGGTAGGGATCCCTGCAAAACCAGCTTGAACGACCCCAACCCCGCAGCGGTGCCATCCAAAGCAGTTAGAGGTCAAAGTGCAGCTTGATATCGGTGTACTTTGGGGATCCCCCTATTTTGACCATGGTGGACTCGATATCATCAAGCGGAGACAAGGGATCCTGTAGGGAAGACAAAGACAGAGGGGAGGCAGCAGAGCGTTCCAGATAGAACACCTGATCCCCCCGATGCCACAGTTCAGGTTCTGGCATCAAAAAGGCGCGATAGGAATCTCCTTTGTTGGGCCACCGCATCCGTTGAGGTCGCAACAGCAGGAGGGGGAGGCAAGCGTCAGACTCGATGCGTGCGGTGAACTGATCGCGGATGCGCTCGAAGGTCAGATCCCCCAAGCCCGCGTAAGCCGAGAAGCCCCAATCCATGGCTGGCCAATCTTTCGATGACAATCGCCCTTGCTTCAGACCCAGATCCGCCATCATCGGCAGGGTCAGGCTGCGGAGTTGGGCCGAGTCAGAGTCCAGATAGTCAGCCCAGCGCTGGATTTGTTCAAAAGGATTGTGCAAGGGTCGGATCCCTTCCGAGGCGGGCATATTGGGCAGCAGCGATGTCCAGATGGTGGCGGAGGCAAACAGTTTGATACTCAATTCTGCGATGGCCCAGTTCACCTGCGGGTTGAGGGTCATGATCAGCAAGGTGTCAGCGTGCTCAATATCGGCTTGCAGCAACACGGATTCCGATAAAATCTCATCCGGTCGCAGTTCCATCTCCATCATTTCCAGCAGAGAGGGACGGCTAGCCCTAGGATTGTTTGGTTTGGGGTCTTGAGCAGATTGGGCATTATGGGATGCTGTGCCATTGACCTCGGGATCCCGGGCAGCAGGTTGTGCGGCGGTTGCTCTTTCCTCGTCGCTGTCGTCAGAACTGTCCATGCTGTCCATCTGCGGGTTCAAGGGATCCCGACTGTTCCCCATTCCAGCACTCTTGACTTCAGAGAAGATGGGATCCAGGCGTCCATTGCCAGAGGCTAAATCTACCGTCCCATGGGTCGAGGCGGCGGAAACAGCCAGAGTAGCCTTGGGATCGGGGGTTGCTTCCTCCATGCTGGAGGGATCCGAACTACTGGAAAGCAGAGAAACCAATTGAACCGACTGCCCTTGAGACCGCAGTAGCTTGGCCAACCGCTGGGTGAGGGGATGATCGCCAATAATCACCATGCCCGCCCCCTGCTCCAATTCCAGCCATTGCGCTACCCAGGCCGCCGTCAACCCCTGAATCACCACGGTCATGGCAATGGTCAAAAACACCAAGGACTTGAGAGCGTCTCCCCCACTGATGCCGCGCTCCGTCAGTAGGATGGCAAATAAGGATGCCACTGATGCCGCCACAATGCCCCGGGGGGCCACCCAAGCCACAAAGATCTTTTGCCGCCAGGTCAGATCACTATTCCAGGTGCAGAGCAAGACGCTCAGAGGACGCACCACCAGCATCAAGATCGCCACCGTCGCCACGGATCCCCAGCCCAGAGCCAGCACCGCTTTGATCGATAGGCTAGAGGTGAGCAAGATAAACAGCACCGAGATCGCCAGCACCACCAACTGCCCATGAAACTGCCGCACACTGCGCTCTGCAATGGCAGCCCGTTGCCGCATCACCAGCCCCGCCAATACCACCGCCATCAAGCCCGACTCCGACAGCAAGCTCTGGGCCAAGATAAATACCCCGAGCGCGCCCGCCAACACCACAGAATTACGCAACTCTTCGGTCAAATATTGTCGTGACCACAGCAAAAACATCCCCATTAACCAGCCCGCCACCGCCCCGATAGCAGCCCCCACCAACAGGCGTTCCCCCAATTGTTCTGCGGCACCGATCAGATCGGTCTGGCCGGAGGAGACCACCTGCAACACCACCACCGCCAAGATTGCCCCAATCGGATCGATCAGGACGCCTTCTCCTTCTAATAAAGTGCTCACTGAGGATTCCAACCGTACCCGCTTGAGAATGGGGTTGATCACGGTCGGCCCCGTCACCACCACCATCGAGCCATACAAAAAAGCCAGCGGCCACGGAAATTCACTTAAATAGTGAGCCGCCATTGCCCCACCCATCAGCGTAATACCAGCGCCAATGGTGACCAGATTACGCAAGCTACGGGACACTTGGCTCAATTCCTGAATCCGCAAGTTGAGCCCGCCCTCAAACAGGATCAGGGCCACCGCCAATGAGACCAGCACCTCCAGCCCCACCCCCAGAGTCTGAGGCTGAAGCACCCGCAACCCATCGGTACCCAACAGGATGCCAAAGAGCAACAAAAAGACGATCCCTGGCACTTTAAGAAAGGTGGCCAACACCTGTGCCCCAATCCCAGCTACCAGAGCCAAGGCAATTAAAACTGTGAAGTCAAACGATTGCTCCATGAGCCGTTTTTAGCCTCTCTCACATCCAGGGAAGGGATCCAGACCAGGGCATCGGTTTGCTTTACCTGCGATGGGGTGTGGTTTTCAGGAACGCCAAATAACTTAAACTTTTTATTGTAGGGCTTTACGAACTTGGAGACAGTCGCCTTTTACCCACAGTAGCGCATCGATCTGGTCAGCTCAACCGGTGGAGACGGGGGGATCCAGATCCTGATAGGACGGAAATAGGGCGGAAAAATCGAACAGGGCATCGGGCAAATAGTAGGATAAGCCTAATCATTTGAACCCTGACCTGTGGCGCGATTGGGCATGAAGCAAGCCCTGACTCGGATCCCTCCGGCCCTGGTATGGCCAACCTTGGCTCTGATCAGCGATGGACTGGGCATCACCCTATCGTTCTGGGGAGGCTACGGGCTGCGGTCTCTCAGTCCCAATGATTTGCTGCCTTTGGATGTCTATCTGGGGCTGGCGGGGGTCTGTGTTCTCTGCTTTTGGGGAATCCTGGCCTTGATCGGCGGTTATGCGGCCTCCAAGCTGATCTCCCGCTTTGATGAATGGCTAAAGCTGATGCTGGCATTGGGACTCGCCTTTGGGATCCTGTTGGCAGGAGCCTTTTTTGTCCGATCGATCTCTCTGTCGCGGCTGGTGATGGCCTATGCCGGGATCTTGGCGGCGGTGAGCTTGACCTTGAGTCGCTGGGGGATCCGGGCAGGCATGGGTTGGTTGCGCTCGCAAGGGTATGGCATCCGGCGGGTGGTTTGGGTGGGTAGCCCTGGACTACTGACAGAAGTGCGTCAACGGCTGGTGCGTGCTCCACAGTTGGGTTTTGAGATAGTGGCGCAAGCAGAATCGCAAGTAGAGGATAGAGATCCATCCCTTCAATCTGCTCAATCCTGTTTGGATCTAGAGCACCTGCTGACATGGATGGGATCCCATCGAGAGGTGAACGAGGTTTGGTTTGCTCAGCCCCACCTGGCCACCACAGAACGACTGTTGGGCTTGCGGGCGCTGGCTGACCAGGGGCGCGATCTTCAGGTGCGGCTGTTGCCGGATATGTTGAACTACCTCAGCGTCAATGTCAGCTTCCAGCTTTTGGACGGGATCCCGCTACTCACTCTAGGATCCCCTCCCCTTAGTTCTGGACTCAATCGCCTGTTGAAGCGGGGGCTAGATCTGCTGGGATCCAGTGTGGGTTTAGTGCTGCTCAGTCCTGTCTTGGTGGCAATTGCCCTGGCGATTCGGCTGACGGATCCAGGGCCGATCTTTTATCGACAGGAGCGGGTCAGTCTGAATGGGCAACACTTTTGGATCCTCAAGTTTCGCACCATGCGAGCCAATGCTGAGACAGAGCAACAGCCGGGCTGGACACGCCCTCAGGATCCCCGGCGAACGCGGCTGGGCATCTGGCTGCGGCGGCACAATCTGGATGAATTGCCGCAGTTGTGGAATGTGATCAAAGGAGAGATGAGCTTGGTGGGGCCTCGGCCTGAGCGTCCTTTTTATGTGGCGCAATTTAGCCAGGAAATCCCCAAGTATTTGGAGCGACATCGGGTGAAAACGGGCCTGACCGGATGGGCCCAGATCCACGGTCTGCGGGGAGATACCAGCATCCCCGAGCGGACGCAATTTGACTTGTATTATGTGGAAAACTGGTCGCTGTTGCTGGATCTGCGCATTTTGGCCCTCACTATCTATCAAGGGATCCAAGGGCGGATTCAGGGTTATTGATATGCAGAATGGGTGGCGGGATCCTTGCTTTGGAGATTTCGCGTTTTTCAAACCATAGAGCAACTTCCTTGG
>JAAUUM010000069.1 GCA_012031565.1 Synechococcaceae cyanobacterium SM2_3_2 | reverse complement strand
CCAGCCCAGCAATACCCCGCAATCGGATCCGTGGTGCATTCTAGCCAATCCAATCCGGGCTGCAATAGGGGTAGGGATCCCCGAAATTTGTTGATGATAATGCCCTGAATCAGTCGCCGTTCGTGGGGTGGCAACACCTGTAATGTTCCGACCACATGGGCTAGGGCACCCCCTCGATCGATATCGGCCACCAGCCAAACCGGGGATCCCAGGTGCTCAGCCACCCGCAAATTGGTCAGATCCCGGTGATGGAGATTAACCTCTGCCGGACTACCGGCCCCCTCCGCTACGATCCAGTCATACCCTTGCCCTAGAGTTGCCAAGGCAGTGGTGACAGCCTGCCATCCCGGCTCAAATACCTGAGCATAATAGTCGGCAGCAGCATAGGTGCCCACCACTTTGCCATTGAGAATCACCTGGGAGGTCATATTGCCCAAGGGTTTGAGCAAGATCGGGTTCATCTCCACTTGGGGTAAGACCTGAGCCGCCCATGCCTGCAACGCCTGAGCATAGGCGATCTCGCTGCCATCTTCAGTGGCGTAGGCATTGAGGGACATATTCTGGGCCTTGAAGGGAGCGACCCGATAGCCACGGCGGGCCAACAATCGGCAGATGGCGGTCACCACCAACGATTTGCCCACATGAGAAGATGTCCCCACCACCATCAAAGACTGGCTCATGGAGATCTCTTGCTATGCGGGATGCGACTAATGCCACAACAGCGCCCAATCCTACCAGAAAGGAACAACACCTCAGCCGGAGCGACGACGGGTGCGGCGAGCCGCCAAGGCTTTGCGCTTGCGTTTTTCTTGGGGGGTTTCAAAATGACGGTGGGTACGCAGATCCCGGAGGATCCCGGCCTTAGAAACTTGGCGCTTGAAACGCCGTAGAGCCGATTCGATGCCTTCGTTTTCGCCAACAGTGACCTGAGCCATAGGGTGTCTCCTGAGTTGTTCTCCTGTATTGGGGTGGGTATAGAGGTGGGATTAGTGGCAAGCTGGGCTGGTCGCCATAGGCATGGTTTCACAGTCTCAGGTTAGCCTTCACGTTTAGCCTTGATTCGGCTCAGCAGTGGTTTCGGGAGTATAGTATAGCCCGTTTGCCCCCTCTGGGTGGATCCCTCAGCTTGCAAAATCGAGCAGCTTACAAAATCGACAGCTTACAAAATCGACAGCTTACAAAATCGAGCAGCCTGCAAAATCGAGCTGGATTCAGATCCACCAGCACAGCCTCAGCCCAGAACCGGGATCCCGCGCCGACTATGAGCTGATTTTGCCAAAAAGAATGACTTGATCCTGCTCAAACAGGGGGGTAAACAACTCTGATGCGGCGATATCGGCCAATAAAGCCTCAACATACTCAGGGCTACTGCGCCAGCCAGGATTCGAGCGATTCAACAGGACAAATTCAAAGGGATCCCAATCTTGCACGGGATCCTCTTGATCTGTAAAAACAATCACGGGCCGATGGGTGAGATGAGGGCTGATCTCATGGGTGGTCAAAACCCCACCAATGGGATCCACCCTTTGTAGTGCTAATCGAGTGGCCGACCAACTATTGAGATGGGCAAGGTAGAGAGACCCAAAATAGCCATATTTAGCCAAAGCTAGAAAAGAGATTAAGCTCCAGATCACGATCAGCTTGCGAGAGCTAGTCCAGGTGCGTTGGGCAGACAGATTATCAGTCACCATCACTATCAAAAAAGGAATGACGGGCAAAGAGTAATGATGAACCAAGTCTCGATAGGCAGAATGAGTGGATAAGATGTTGAGCCCTAAAGTCGGCAAGGCGGGAACCAAGGGATCCCATGATCTCCAAGAGAGACCCCACAGAATGGGAATGACCAAGAGAAACAAATACGCTAAAGTCTCCAGCGAGATTATTTTGCCCAGCATCAACTGAGGCTTGAGAATGAGGTGAAGGGCAATTTCTGTCACAGATGCCCCCAGATAAGCATAGGAAGAGACAGCAGCTGGAGCCGCACCACTAAAGGCGGGGATCAGCCAAAAGGCAGTCAGAGCAAACCAAAAACAGCCCATGCCAACTGCTATCCATCCAGTATTTCGCACCTTTACACGTACTTTTTCCGATAGCCGGGGCGCTTGCCAAATGACTATCCATAGACCCAAAGCCACGACGGTTAGGGCTAAGACAGCCTTGCAACTGAGTACCCAGATAACACATCCCAAAAATCTCAAAATGGATCCAGATCGAATAGACCAGACCGCCCCCAATAGAGCTGGTACGGCCATCACTTCGGGGTGAAAGTCAAAGAGATTGATATTAAAAATAGCTGGATAGGTCAGATAAACAATCGCCATCATCAAAGCGGTTTGATCCGCCAATCCCGTCTGTTTTGCCACCTGATAAGTCAGCCATCCACCTGAAGCTAAAGCTAGAGCCTGAAGACCAAGCAACCAAGCCACAGCAGGCCAGATTTGATAGAGGAAACTGATCGGATAGAGAATGATGGCCGCATGATCCCCCAGGATATGGATCCCTCGAATTGTGGAAAAAGGCCGCTCTCCTTGACTGAGCAAATACACAGCTTGATCAAAAATCCCGAGATCGTAACCTCCCGAATGAAACAGGCAGTGCCGGGTCATGCTGCAAAAAAATAGGATCCCGGTCATTGCCGCGATCAGTACCCCTAGACAATGCTGAGGATGGGAGGTGAGGTGTCGTAAGAATCCTCTTGCGATTGGCCTAGGTGTTGACATTGGGTTCCACGAACTATCTCTGCCCACCTTAGGATTCAACGATGGGATCCTCTTTGAGAATTTGTTGCCAATCCTGTTGGGCCATCTCGATCACCTGCCCTTGTGCCCGCAGAGCAGCCAAATGATCCTGAAGGGCAAACCACTCATCAGTCGGGATCCCTGGATGCTGTTTGGCCTTGTCTATCGTCACCTGGAGCAAGGCATGGAGATTTTGTAGACTTTCCTGAGCCACTTGAATGCTATCCATCACCTCTAGCACCCGCTGATCGTGCTGAGTTTGTTGATAGCGGCGCAAACTCTCACCCCGAAAAATGGATAAGACGGCTCCCTCTCGTTCGAACTGCGGAGTGACCTTGAGTTGTAAAATGAGAGGCTCTTTGCGAAAAGTGCGCTCCACTTCAGCACTTTGAGATTCTCCCACTAGCTCGGGATCCAGTCCCAACATGCGCTTCAGATTGGCCAGCAACCGCGCCCGAATCGTGTCAGACAACTGCCTAAATAAATCCCGTAGGATCCCTTGCTGGCGATAACGAACCCGGCAGGTATTGTTTTGATAGACATCGATCAGAATTTGCTCGGCATTTTCGTCCAAAGCTCGCCGTAACATCGAGTTGAGCAATTGTTGAACCGTTTCCTCGGATCCCTCATCAGGAATGCGGGCTGGGTTTGTGGTTACCCGAGTAGGAATTGTCGTTAGCCGGGAGGGTGTTATCGTTTGCCGGGAAGGAGACTGAGCCTGACTGGGATCCCACTGAGCTTGAACAGTCTGCTGAAGCGGGGCAGGGGGGGGGAGTAGTACGTTTTGGGGTTCAGCTTTAGGCGGGCTGACAGTCTGTTGAGTCGTTTGCTGTTGAGTCGCTTGCTGTTGAGTCGCTTGCTGTTGAGTCGTTTGCTGTTGAGCCGGTTGAGGTGGGGGGGATCCTGATGCAGGGGGGGGGGAAGTGGCGACGGGTTGGGCTTGAACGGTTTGCCGAGCGGTTTCTCGAAAAGCCTCCACTTCTGCAGCGGCTGGGGGATGGCTGAAATAATAGGCAATTAAGGATTGCTGTTCTTGGGGGGTCAAGCGATGAGGTTGGATCTTGAGCCGGGAGTAGGCCAACATTTTGCCCACATAGTCCAAGGCCGCTGAATCCTCGGGATCCACCATGCCCAACGTCAACTGATTGCCCTCTTTTGCAATCGGCACAACCTGGTAGTACACACAGATTTCTACCGGCAAAAACTGGGCAATCAAAACAGGCACTTTGGCTCGATCTATCGGAGACACATTGGACACCGGCCTTCCTCAGGGCAACACCTCGAAATGGTCAATAATAGTTAGGTGCGGATCAGATCATGGTCAGTTCAATTGAAGTTGTCTCTAAGATTAGGCCAAGATTGAAGCATTGGGCCAACTATAATCCCGCCACAGGTTCAGAGAAGGTTGAATCGAGCAAGCATTGGGTTAGTACAGCAGCCTTGAGGGGTGAAGTCTGATGGGACACAAAGTTGGGCCTTTCCAGTCTCTCACAATCGCCTGATCGCTCCCAGTATTCCCCGCCACTAGATCGATCTGCCACTCCCTCCTTCAGCAAATGCTAGGGAAACCGCACAGGCTCCTTCTAAAATGGCATCATTCCAACCATTTTGTAATCGGATTGTAATCGGATGAAGAGGGAAAATGAGCAGTCCTGAAATCAGTGTGCAGCAACTACGGCAACTGATCGACCAGTTTTCAGCCGACACCCTTCAGTTGGTGGATGTCCGGGAGCAGGCAGAGTTAGAGATTGCTCGCTTGCCAGGGTTTCGCCACTATGCCCTCAGTGACTACGAACAGTGGTCTGGCCAGATCCCCGCTGAATTGGATCCCGCTCGACCGGTCTATGTCATTTGTCATCATGGGATGAGATCGGCTCAGATGGTGGGATGGCTCCAGCAACAGGGGTATACCCAAGCCACCAATATCATCGGCGGGATCCATGCCTGGTCTGTGCAAGTGGATCCCTCTCTTCCCCAATACTGATTCCCAATACTGATTCTTTTGAGGCGGGCAATCCCGTTCAAGTCCGAAATAGTCAAGCTGGAAGGTATGGGGAAGGGATCCCAGCCATGATGGACAAACAGCAAAGAAATTATCCAAATAACTGACCATCAGGATCGGTGACCAGAACGATCAAACTGTGAGACATGAACTTTTGGCTGGGCTGCCCCGTCTAGTAAACAGCTAGAGATCTAGTAAACAGCTAGAGAATTGATCAACTCATTAATGTGGCGTGAATGTTGCGAGAAAAAAAGGCGATGCCAATGGGATCCCGATGGCTTTGGGCTGGATTACTGACAGTGGGAACGTTGTGTCAGGGGTGCAATGGCGGATCAGCCTCGACCACCTCCGCTCAACCCTCTCCACAGGGCCGCCAAGAATCCGCTGAAGCAGCAGCTATGACCGGAGAGCCAGGACTATCCTCCGCTCCCGCTGTCCAGGATTTGCCCGCGCCCACCAACAGCGTTGCTTTTGAACTGGTAACAGTCACCACCGGGCTGGCTAATCCTTGGGGGCTGGCCTTTTTGCCCGATGCCTCCATGCTGGTGACCGAGCGACTGGGACATCTACGCCGCATCAGCCCAACAGGAGAGCTGGATCCAACTCCTGTAGCCGGAGTGCCGGAGGTGGTGGCCCAGGGCCAGGGGGGACTGCTGGACGTGATTGTGGATCCTGAGTTTGAGCAAAACCAGGTGATCTATCTCTCCTATGCTGCTGCTGGTTCAGGTGGGGCTGGCACACGGGTGGCCCGAGCCCAACTCACGGATCAGGGATTAGAGAATCTCACCATTCTGCTGGATATGGATCGCAAGACCAATGCTGGCGTCCATTTTGGATCCCGACTCACGTTTGGCGCTGACGGATTTTTGTATGTGGGCACCGGCGACCGGGGCGACCGCGATCGGGCTCAAGACCTGAATGATTTTGCAGGCAAGGTTCTGCGCGTCGATCCAACCGGCGCTATCCCTGCTGATAATCCCTTTGCCAGTCAGCCTGAAGTTGCCAGTCAGCCTGAAGCAGCAGCGGCAGTCTACTCTTGGGGCCATCGCAATATCCAGGGCCTTGCCACCCACCCCGACACAGGTGAGGTTTGGGCGCATGAGCATGGGCCACGCGGAGGAGATGAGATCAATCGGATTGCCCCCAGTCTCAACTATGGCTGGCCCCTGATCACCTATGGACGGGAGTATTCGGGATCCCAGGTGGGCCAAGGGATCAGCGCTCAGGCAGGCTTAGAACAGCCTGTGGTGCATTGGACCCCATCCGTTGCCCCCTCCGGGATGACATTTTATACGGGTGATGCCTTTCCTGACTGGCGAGGGGATCTATTTGTGGGGGCGTTGGCAGGTCAGCATTTGGCTCGGTTGCAGATGGAGGGGGAGCGGGTAATTGGACATGAGCGATTACTAGATCAACAGGTGGGCCGCATTCGGGATGTCCGCACCGGCCCGGATGGATTTCTGTATCTGCTGACCGACGATCCCAATGGATCCCTCTTGCGTCTGGAGCCACTGTGATGGGACAGACAAAACAGACAAAACAGCGGGATCCCGGCACCTCTGCTAGCGATGATGTCTATTACCTCGGAATTGATCCGGGCCAAGACAAGTGTGGGCTGGCGATTGTGGGATCCGATCGGCACCTTATAGAGCGACAGATCGTCTTGTCTGACCAGTTGCTCGAACAAATCGGGATCCTATTGGCCAAAGTTGCTGTGGACAGATTGATCTTGGGCAACCAAACTCGCTCGGAATTTTGGCGACAAAAAATTCAATCTGCTTGGCCTGACCGCGAGATTGTTCTGGTCGATGAGCGGTTCAGCTCTCAACAGGCCCGCCTGCGCTATTGGGATGATCACCCCCCTCAGGGCTGGGATCGCCTGCTCCCCCGTGGAATGCGGACACCGCCTCAGCCGATTGATGATATCGTGGCTCAGATATTGGTGGAGCGTTATTTAGATAGGAATGTCGATGCCTAGCTACTCACGGCGGCAACTTTTACGTCAGGGATCCTGGGCTGCTGTAGGTATGGCGATGGGCTGGGGGCTGACGGGCTGCGGCGAACGTCCGGTGCGGGCGGCCCCCATTCGGGGTTTGCGGCAGATGATGCCCAACAGCCTGATTCAGTCCTTTGATCGTCAGCATCAACTGAGAGAGCGGCCCACCCAACTGGACAATCGGTCTGAACTGTTTGCGGCTCTAGAACAACCGGGATCCCAGCCCTGGATCAGTCTGCTGGGATCCGATTGGCTCGATCTGGCCATTGCCAAAAACCTGCTTCAGCCTTTTACCAGTGAGCAGCTGCCCCAGCAGTGGGCCAATTGGGATCTTGGTTGGCAACAGGCCACTCAACGACAGGGGCAAATCTGGGGCATTCCCTGGCGGTGGGGCACCACTGCGATCGCCTACCATCGCCGCCGAGTGGGTGAGCCGATCCAAGAGTGGGCTGATCTATGGCGACCAGATCTGCGCCAACGCATCACCTTGCCCGATCATCCCCGTGAAGTGATCGGACTGACGCTGAAATCGTTGGGTCGTTCCTACAACGATCAGGTAAATGCCGATGATGCTGAGCTGGTGGAACGACTGGGATCCCTGCATCAGCAAGTGTTGAGCTACACCTCCGAACACTATCAGCAGATTCTGAGAATGGGAGACAGCTGGGTGGCGGTGGGTTGGACAGAAGACTTATTTGCCCTCCAGAAGAACTATCCCCTCTACGACATCGTGATCCCCACCTCTGGCTCGGCCCTCTGGTACGACTGCTGGGTGCTGCCCCGCCAAGATGCCTCTGGTTCCTCCATCTCCTCTCCCCCAGATTGGATCCCAGACTGGCTAGAGTGGGTTCTAGATCCTGAGAACACCCCTCGGATCGTGGAACTAAGCCAGATCGCCAGCGTGGTTAGGATCCCGTCAGAACAGATCTCCAGCCGTCTGCGGGAACGACCTGATCTGGTGGCTGATGCGTTCCCTCAGGGAGAACTCTGGGATCCCTTATTACCTGATCAGGCCATTGCCCTCTTGTCCCTCTGGCAACAGATGCGACAAGGACATCTCAATTAAGATGAGCTAGAGACTGGGTAAGACAATAGGCGGTTACAAGCGGCTTTCACCCCTGGCCTGTTTTGCAAATCATCGAGAGCAAAGCAGCAGGCTCACTCTCGGCAAGGCTTTGCTAATTTGATCGGATTAGCACGGCGGTAGGTGGCGACATACTGCTCGATCTCCCCAAACTGCGGCAGATTGAGGCTGTAATAGATCCATCGGCCTTCCTGTCGCCCCTGAATCAGCTCGGCCTCTCGCAATACCCGCAGATGAAAAGACAACTTGGACTGGGGGACATCCAGTCGATCGCACAAGTCACAGACGCAGACTTCTTCTGTTCTCAATTGCTCCAGGATCTTGAGTCGAATCGGATCCGATAGGGCACGAAAAAGAATCGATGCTTGCTCAAGAGCCAAAGCAACATCAGGGAGAGGGAAATCAACAACCATGTCAAAAGTATAGAGGTCAGATTTAGGGAGAGACAGAGCAAGCACTCAACGTATTAGAGATCACATTCCATCTTGAACAATGCCGGCCCTGGCGTCAAAGTCTACTCTGAGTTATCTGAGGTAACACCTGTCCATCTGACAATCCAACGTCACTGCCATCCACCATTGCTATCTGACATTACTATCTGATATAGCTATCTGCTACCACTATCCCATGATCATGATAAAGAGCAACCCAGGCTCACCAGAACTGATTTGCACCGCCAGATCGAGTCAATTCAGACCTAAAGGGTCTCACCTTAGAGAGTCTTGAGATAGCTGATCAGATCAGCCATAGCCTGAGTATCTGGCTGAAACTGGGGCATGGGTGGGGTGTTGCCGCTGGTCACCTGCTCGATAATGGATCGATCAGATCGACGATTCTGGACTCCATGCAAATTAGGGCCCACTCGACCAGACCCTTCTTCTCCGTGGCAGGCCGCGCAATTGAGCGCGAATAAGGAAGCACCTCGGGCGGCTTCCCCATGAAGCTGAAGGACAGCATCAGCATAGGGATCCGGTTGACCGAAGGAGCGGGATCCCACAAAGCAGCAAAACTGACCAGCACCACCACCACAACGACCTGTACCCACTGGATCCAGGATTGGCTAGAGAAAGATGCAGAGTTGAGGGAAGATGTGTTTTGCACAGAGACAAGCTTCAAAGATTGAGATGCTGGAGCCGTTGAAGTGAAATGATTGGGCTGTGATGAGATAGCTATTTAGAATCTATCTCTGAAAGCCAGGAGTCGTGGTTCGGATACATGAGTGATAAAAACTGCCCGGTTGGACAACTCTGCCCCATCCTCAATCCATGCCGTTCCCGACTAAGCCGTTCGCGAACTCTGTTGTCTGAGTGGGGCTTCTCAAAGGTTAACATTTCTATTGGCAAAATATCCTACGGGAGTCTTAGCACCAAGGATTTATTAAGATATTCAGACTTCCTTAAGAACCATAACAACAATCAAGAGCGGGATCTCAGGAAAGAGTCCAATGCAAAGGCTTGAGCATGGCCTGTTCTGCTGTGGATGTGCAAATGAGGGATCCCGTTTTTAGCCAGAATCGGGCTCCACTGTCCCGCCTGGGCCGCATGTTGGTAAAAGATGCAAGCGGATAGTTTGGTGAGATGGTCTTGCAAGAGATGAGTCACCAACGGATGCACCCCTTGGGATCCACCGATCCATTGAAAGAAAATGTGTGGGGCCTCCTGGAGGGCTTTTTCTAAAAGCGGTAATGGCATCAGACCATCGCTGATCAGGGTGGTCATTTCTTTGATCTGTAAATGTTGTACGGCTGGATCCGTTAGCAGGGGTCGATCACCACCATCATCCACCCAAATCCAATTGAGCCAGTCGGCAGACGGGTATAAGGGCCATTTTCCACAGCTATCACCCGTGATGGACTGGGCGACCAGATCCTGGGCACAGGCCCAAGCATCCGCCTGAGCCAACCTGCTCTGTAGGGCACGGCCACCACGCTGGCTGTTCAACAGAGCAGGCACCAAACGGTTGAGAGAGGAGGAGGATGCCTGGGGCTTAGAGGTGCCCAGTAAGTGTCGAGAGGATGCTTCCGAGAGGATCCGCCCTGCCGTCACATCCCCTGTGGGAGCGGTCGCCTCTTGTTCCGCTAAAGCTGGCCAAAAGTGCCTCAGCACCACCCGGGATCCCGGATGGATTCGGGCTTTAGCTTCTAGAATGCGATGAACAGAAATCGCTACCCGCTCCGGGGTGACTTGGCCCTTGACCACAGCTTGGGTGAGCGCCTCGACGGCAACCTCCACTGAGTCCACCACCACCAGATCGACGCCAGCTTGCACCGCACTGATCACGTGATCCGGTTTGAAAGTTGCCGTTGTCTGGCTTGCCTCGGGCTGGGATGGGGGCGCTGGCGACAAGGGATCCTGACGGAGATCGGCAATCAGCAACCCGGCACCTAGATCTCTCGGAAAAGCGGGATCCCACCCCTCAACTTCTAGCCCCCCCAACCCGTTGGCCCACCCCTCAGTCCACCCCGAACGCCAGTTTTCTTGATGTCTGGGTACTTGGGCACTGACCAGCACCCCTTCTGCCAGAGCGGCCCGCGCATAGGCACCAACCCGGGCAGCGATCTGAGCCGGATTCCTGCCAAAGCTGCTGGCAGCGGGATCCCCCTCTAGCGACAGTCCCAATAGCCAATTGAGACCGATAGCTTTGGCTTCTCGGGCAATGAAGTGGCCCATTTGCCCTGCTGCGGCCACATCTCTGGGCAGGGCTGGGGGGGTGGTGATGTCAGGCCGAGTTGGATCCCCATCTTTGCGGATCTGCCCATCTTTAGGGAGCTGGGGGACACGGGATGCCAACGGTTGCAGATCATCGAGACAACGAGGCGGTGGAAAGGGGGTGGTGCCCTCAAATTGCTCTGCCAATCCCACAGCTCCATTCGCCCCCACCAAAAGCGGCAGTGGAGCCCAAGACTGCAATTGTTGGATCCGCAGCATCGCCTCTGGAGCCGGTGCCCCCTGTACCCAAACGCCTCCCAGCCCCCAGGATTGGATCCATTTTTGCAGCTGTCGAACGGATGGGAACCGGGATCCCGATGCCTGTTCTGCCGGAAAAGGCTGGGGAGAAAACAGGCGACCGGGCACCACCATCACCATCATTTGGGCGATTTGGTGGGACAGATCGAGAGGCTGTCCCGCTGGGGTTGACATGGCGATACGCTCAATCAAAAGTTCAAAAGTAAGGATGCACGCAGAAAGAAAGGTTAGGGTTGTAGAGTTTGACCTAGGCGGGTTGTGACGGCGCGAACAGACAAAAAGGCTTGGTCATAGGGCATCCGGGTCGGCCCAATCAGGCTGACCGTGCCCATCGGCTCTTGATCTCGATAGTAGGTGGAGGTGATCAGGGTGCAATGGCGAATCGGCTCCAGGGGATTTTCGGTGCCAATGTAGACGATGATCGGACGGCGGTTTTGGGATCCCAGCACCTGATTGAGGTCATCCGGCTGTTCTTCCAGGAGCTGGACAATCCCCTGCACCTGCTGACTGTAGGCAAACTCTGGCTGTCGGATCAGCTCCGTTACCCCTGAGCTAAACATCTGTCCCACCGAGGGCTTCAAACACCGCTGCGCCACCGCCCCCAACAGATGCTGGAGCCAACTGCCATAGGCGCGAAAGTCTTGATCCAGCTCTAACCAGCTCAGATCTTGCAAATCTCCAAAGGTCTTGCCCCGCAGCTTGAGGGTGAGGAAGTTGCTCAGCAGTTGCAGTTCATTCTCCAGTTGGGCGGTGGCTTCGGAAGAAAGAGGGATCCAGGCTTCCCCGTTCTCCTCGCCGTGGGGATCCCCCCCCAGATTGACCACCACCGAATGGGTCTGGTAAGAATCCGCCACCACCAAGACCAGCACCCGCTCAGGGGCCACCATCATCAATTGCAGATGTCGAATCACCAAGGCCCGAGTTCGGGGAGCTGTGACCAGCGCGATGCAGCCACTCAGTCGAGCCAGGATCCGAGCGGCCCCAGTCAATAGATTATCGAGGTCATCCCCCAAAAACTGCTCCAGCGTATCCATCTGATGGGTCAGTTCCTGCCAGGATCCCTCCGCCTCCATTTGCAAGAGATCGTCCACATAGACCCGATAGCCGGAGTCAGAGGGCACCCGCCCCGCCGAAACATGGGGCTGAATTAAAAGTCCCCCCTGCTCCAATAAAGCCAGGTCATTGCGAATGGTGGCGGTGCTGACCCCCAGGTTGTAATGGTCGGCCAAGGCTTTTGACCCTACGGGTTCTGCCGTTTCGATATAGCTGCGGACAGTGGCCCACAAGATTTTGTGTTGCCGGGGGGTGAGCTGATTTTTCATAGGGCAAAAGCAATCAGGCGCAAAGCCAGATGGGTCAGCAGGACTTCACCACAGGGGATTTGAGTGGGGCAAGGGGGCCATATCGACAGGGGATGCAGTGCGTCCAAAGATGACCAAAGGTTAAAAGTTAGTGATGATCATAAACAACTGTTCCCAATCTGTGGCATCACCTGACACAACTCTAGCCATTTGCCCCAGGCTTTTCCAGAATTACAGGGGACAAACGAACTGTGGGTGAGCCTTCTTTTAATCTAAACCAGGTAGTAGAACCCCTGAGCAGACGGGTCTTGCGCCGATGATGAGGGATCCCTGAGTTCTGGCTGATGGTAGAATATTAAGGATGATTGCGTTTCTGAATGGGGTCGAGCATGAGTCGGAAGCAAGCCATTGTGATCGGAGCCGGGATCGGTGGGTTGGCGATGGGTATCCGTCTCCAGAGCTTGGGCTTTGACACCACCATTGTCGAAAAGTTGGATGCCCCTGGTGGGCGAGCCTACGTGCGGCGGGTGGATGGCTTCATCTTTGATATGGGGCCAACAGTGATCACGGTGCCCCACTTCATCGAAGAATTATTTGCTCTAGAGCAAGATCGACCCGACTTAACCAGCCCCGATTTTCCGGCGGGCATTGTGGACGAAAACAAGCGGATCAAAGAGGGGGTCTCGGGCGGGCCTCACACCAGTCGTTATGTCAAAATCGTCCCCATCTTGCCCTTCTACCGCATCTATTTTGATGATGGATCCTTTTTTGATTACGACGGGGATCCCGTCCATACTCGTGAGCAGATCCAAGCTCTGGGAGAACCAGGGGATCTAGAGGGCTACGAGCGTTTTCATACCGACGCCAAGGCGATCTTTGAGCGAGGCTTTTTGGAGCTGGGCTACACCCACTTTGGTACTGTGGGATCCATGTTCAAGGTGGTGCCCGATTTGCTCAAGTTGGGGGCAGTGCAGACCCTATTTAAGTTCAGCAGCAAGTATTTTAAGAGCGATAAACTACGGCAAGTCTTTAGTTTTGAAACCTTGTTGGTGGGGGGCAATCCCCTCTCGGTGCCCGCTATCTACGCCATGATTCACTTCGTCGAAAAGACCTGGGGGATCCATTTTGCCATGGGGGGCACAGGAGCCTTGGTGAATGGTTTTGTGCAAAAGTTTGAGGAATTGGGGGGCAGGATCCAGTATGAGGCGGAAGTTCAATCTATCAATGTGGCCAAATCCTCCGGCAAAAAACAGGTAACTGGCATTACGTTGGCAGATGGCAGGGTGCTCCAGGCGGATGTGGTGGTTTCCAATGGCGATTGGGCTAACACTTACAAAAAGCTAATTGATCCCAGCTATCGGTTCTGGAATAGCAACACTCGGGTCAAGCTGACTCAGCAGTCGATGTCGTTATTTGTGATCTATTTTGGCTTTCGGGCCAATGGCCAAGAGGATGCCAAATTGCGCCATCACACCATTATTTTGGGGCCACGCTATGAGGAGCTACTCAGGGAGATCTTTGGTCGAAAAGTCATGTCCCCAGATTTTTCGCAGTATCTCCATGTGCCGACGCTGACGGATCCCTCGCTGGCTCCTGAGGGCCATCATGCCGCCTACACGTTGGTGCCAGTGCCCCATGCGGGATCCGGGATTAAGTGGCAGGAAATTGGCGATGAGTTTGCTGATAAAGTCTTGCGTTTTGTCGATGAACGCGGCTATTTACCCGGCCTGCGGGAACGACTCGTTCATAAAAGTTTCATCACTCCTGAGTATTTTGAAAATACCCTCAACTCTTATCTGGGCAATGCTTTTGGGCCGGAACCGTTGCTAGTCCAATCTGCCTTTTTCCGACCCCACAACCGCAGTGAAGACATTAAAAATCTCTACTTGGTGGGCGCAGGGACTCAACCGGGAGCAGGCACCCCTAGTGTCATGATGTCCGCCAAAATAACCGCCCGTCTGGTGGCCGAAGACTTCGGGATCCCTGATGATGGGCCGCTGGGCAGGCAGGATACGGAATCTGCTTCACCGGAATTGACCCTGCGGTAGATCCTGGTTCAGCTCTAGGTTGGTCTGGAAAGTTTTGCAAATTGGCAAGATTGCAAAAACGGTGGGCCAGGTGAGGATTGCCACCCCAATGCAGATGGAGATATGAGGCGTGGATCCGGTCTAAGGCCCATCCTTCTGTCTGGTTATTGTCCCAGCTAAAAATTCGATCTTGTGGATCTTGATTGCTCCCATTTGGCACCATCTGTGACCGATGAAATTCGTGTCCCCACAGGGATCCCCCCTGCTTGACCACAATCGTTGACTGTTGCACCGTGGCCTGCCGATAGCCCAGCACCAACCGGGATCCCATTGCTGTCGAAAACGGCAGGATCCCGGCCATATCATGACTTTGCTGCTCCAGATCTATGATCTGCTGTCCCAACACCATCAGCCCGCCACATTCGGCATAGATGGGGTAGGAAAATTGAAAAGACCTCAGCCGCTCGGATAGCAGCGGGGCAAATAGCTCTGGGAACCCTCCACCGAGCAGTAATCCATCGACCCCTAAATTCTCGAACCCTGAGGAAAGGGGTGAAAAAAAGACCAGCTCGGCTCCCAGATAACGGAGGAGGTCAAAGGTATCGGCGTAGTAAAAGTTAAAAGCATGATCCCAGGCGATGGCGATCCGTAAGCCGCGAAACTGATCCGGTTGGCCCCAACTTGAGGATCTCTCGTTCTTGCTACTAGTGGGATCCCGTACCAAGGGCAGCAGCCGATCCCAGTCCAAGCACTGTTCTCCCAAGTCGGCCAGTCTGTCTGTCAAGCTCTCAAAAGCGGGCAGCTCCCCCACCGGTACCAGACCCAGATGGCGACTGGACAAAGACAAGTCCTGCTCCCGTGGCACCACCCCCAAGACAGGGATCCCCACCGACTCCACCGCTTGCCGCAAGATAGAGCCATGCCGCTCGGATCCCACCCGGTTGAGAATCACCCCCGCAATGGTCAGCCGGGGATCAAAGTGGCAGAGACCATAGACCAAAGCTGCCACCGAGTTGCCCATGCCAGAGCCATCGATCACCAGCACCACAGGGATCCCCAGCAGACGAGCAATATGGGCCGAGCTGCCTTGATCACAGGGAGATCCTGCTTTGCCATCAAACAGCCCCATCACCCCCTCGACGATGGCCCCATCCCGCGCTTGAACATGGGTGGCGAAACAGTTTTGGACATACTCAACCGAACTGAGAATGGGATCCAGATTGCGGCAAGGGATCCCGCTCAGGGCCGTATGAAACATCGGGTCAATATAGTCTGGCCCCACTTTGAAACTCTGAATCACCAGTCCTCGCCTGTGCAAAACCGCCAGCATGGCTAGCGTCATCGTTGTCTTGCCGGAACCGCTGGCTGGAGCTGCTATCAAAATCGCCAAAACCTGATGTCCTCAACCAGTCTGAACCGCAGACTCCATGATCGGCCAAAACCAGTGGGGGCGCATCAACACTACCGTATCGATCACATGGATGATGCCATTGTCGGCTTCAATATCCGCTTGCAGAACAGTGGCATTATTGACCTCAAAAATATCCTCTGTGATGCTGAGATCCAGTTGGGATCCCTCGACTGATTCGATATTGGCATAGTGAGATAACGCCTCACGGGTCAGCTTTTGTGGAACCACGTGATAGCAGAGAATCCGGGTCAGCTGAGGGATGTTTTGCACCAATGTTGTAATCGTCCCACCGGGCAGCTTGGCAAAGGCATCATCGGTGGGGGCAAACACTGTAAAAGGGCCAGGACTTTTGAGGGTATCCACCAAACCCGCCGCTTTGACAGCGGTTACCAAGGTCGAAAAACCTGGAGCAGAAACAGCAATATCCACAATGTCAGGCATAGGGATCCCTTTGCTAAATGATGGCTAAATGATGAAGGTACAGGTTAGGCAGTTTGGGCAACAGGATTAAGCCCCTTGTCTATCGTTTGTTGTCTATCGTTTGTTGTCTATCGTTTGTTGTCTATCGTTTGTCTGTCGTTAGTCGGTTTGTACCGCTCACTGATAAGGGGTTTAGCGATAGTTTTGATCTTGAATCATCGATAGTCGAGCAGCATCTCGGATCCCATAGTCAGGTCGACAAAAACGGTTGAGTTGGCCTTCAAAATAGCGGCGATTCATGATCAAATGACGAGGATTGGGATCCTCAAGTGGGTAGAGGAAAGCAGCCCGACCCGCCTGGATGACAGCAGACGTGACACAATACATTGATCGTTGAAAGCTGATAGCCAACTGAATCAACATATCTTCTTTGCCCCGACAGTGTTGGCTGTAATAGTCTACTAGATAGGGGGGCAAAAAATGGAACATATCCTGGTGCAAAAGCGTTGGCGGGATCCCAGCAGTACCGACTGGAAACTTATCGGCATAGAGCACCCCATAGTGATAGTCCAGCTGACTAATTGGGATTTGATTGGCCTGAGCATTGTAGGATTTGGTGCCTCGAAACGGAGAGGTACGGTAAAAGACTGCTTCCACATAAGGAAATGCCGCCTCATAAAGCCACGTAAAGCCTTTTGATTTGGGCATAATATCGTACCATTCGCCTCGAATGTTGACTCGATGATAAATGGGTCGCCCTGCAATGGCAAAAATCCCATTGACCAGAAAGTTCATAGCCTCTGGCACACTGGTGAGCTTGCCCTCATCATAGAGATCACTCATCTCAAAAAAGACAGGCGCCATGACTTCCCAAAACAACCCCCAAGACCGAATACATGGTGGCCTGACGAGACAGCTCCATAAACATCTCTGGGAACAGTTTATAAAGCCCTGTCATTAGCGGATTGCCCTGACAATAGGCCCGGATAGCTCGATCAGCATTTTGCCGATAGTCC
>JAAUUM010000323.1 GCA_012031565.1 Synechococcaceae cyanobacterium SM2_3_2 | reverse complement strand
AAACTTGCCCCGGCCTATCTTTTGGAGCCAGCCCTGTTGGGCCAAGTGGGAGAGATCCTTGCGCAGGGTGCGATGGCTATGGCCAAGGGAGGGTTTTTGAGCTGCCTATTTATATCTCTTGACGATAGGCCCAATCCTTGCAGCCAGCCTGGATCCAACACCCAGACATTGAGGGGGCGATGACAGAGACAGTCGGGATCTGGGCAGACGATAGCCTGTTCTTTGGGGGGATCCTGGCGAGGATGCTGGGGCGACAACATCAGATCCCGCACCTCTGTGTAGTCAAAGATCTCCTTAAGTTGGTCGCGCCAGGGGAACTCCGGGTGGTAGAGCCGGTGCAACAGCTCCCACAACCTGACTGCCCGCTCCAGTCGGGAGGGCCATTGCCCTTGAGCCAACCAGCGCAAGGTATCCAAACTGAGGGGAACATCAAAGGATTGCATCGTCTTGGGCCTGACTTAACGCTGGACTGATTGTCCCATCATTGGGAATACCCCCTTCCAACAAGCGGCATACTAAACCTGTTGTCTTGTGATTGGGTGTGCTGATGTCCTTGCGCCTCTCCCTGCGCTCTGGTTTGAGTCTGGGATCCCTGCGGTATCAAAGACTTGAAATCGACCTGACCCGGCCCGACCGGCTCACCTATCCCACCGATTTGGTGGGGTTGGCTTTGCCCCCTGGCCTGGATCCCCAGCAGGGGGTGGTGCTGAGTGGACGTGCCCCCATCTGGGTCTATGGCTGGCTGGTGCATGAGTGCCATATCACCCGTTGGGTGGCCTGCTTTGACCCCCGGCTGGGGGCGGTGGTAGTGAGCAGCCATAGTCCTGAAGTGCAGGTGGGGCAGGTGTTACCGCTGGGGTCTGACCAGATCCATCCCCACCTCTGTCCCGCCGTAATGGTGGTGGGGCCACCGGATAGCGGCAAAAGTACCCTGTCTCATGCCCTGTTTCAGGCTTTACTGCCCACC
This sequence comes from Synechococcaceae cyanobacterium SM2_3_2, assembly GCA_012031565.1. Lineage (GTDB taxonomy): Bacteria > Cyanobacteriota > Cyanobacteriia > Thermostichales > Thermostichaceae > JAAUUM01. Next base: position 2,041 of record JAAUUM010000323.1, on the reverse strand, counting down.
CACCCTGATATTTATTTGCAACGGGCGCAGTGGGATGGGGAAGGCAATTGGGTGCTGGAGCTGGATCCCCAGATGCGGGAAACCCTCAAACAGCCCCATCGCGGTCAGCTCACCCCCGAGTTTTTTGGCTTTCACGCCCAAGCCATTCTCCAGTTGCGCCGCCAAAAACGGCTGGTGCTGGTGGATGTGGGGGGCATGGTGCAGCCGGAAAAGATTCCCCTCGTGGAAGCCTGCTCCCATTATCTGGTGGTCAGCCGGGAGCCCAGTGACATCGAGGCTTGGCATGAGTTTTGCCGCGACCGAGGCAATTTGTGCCTGGTGGGGGTGATTCACACCCAGGAGGATCCCATCTCTGAGATCCGGCAGTCCTCTCCCAGCCTGGAACTGTGCCTGGGGGGCTGGGATCCCGTGCCGCCGTTACCAGGGGAATTGCTGGAGGCACTGGGGGCTTTGGTGGGTGGTGGTGAGGCAATGAGTTCTCTTCAATTTTAAGGAGATCACTATCAATGGTTGCTAATACACAGATTCCCACCCCTTTGCGGTGGTGGTGGACAAGCTCGGTGGTGCTGGGGGTGGCGGCTCTGCTCACCCGACAGGTGGTGTTGGGGCTGGCCCCTTTGGCGATGGCCTACCCAGTGTTGCGCCGTCGGGATGAGCAGCTCCAAGTCCTGCAAAGTCAGCAGAGACGGGTGGATAGCCAAGTGGCAGCGCTGACCAGCCAGCTGCACACTTGGCAACAGCTCCCGACATCCCATCTATCCATTCGCCAACAACTGGCCCCCACTACCCAGGCCATCCAACAGATGCAACGCCGTCTCAAGGTGTTGGAGCTGGCCAACCATCACCCTCAGCCTCAAGCCTCTCCGGGGGTATCGCCTGAGCACTTGGCTCAGCTTGAGACTCAACTTGAGCAGATCCAACGCCAGCTGGAGTCCTCTCCTCCATCGTCCCCCCGCAAACAGGTGGGGGTGTTTATCGACGGGGCTAATCTCTATGCCAGTGCCCAAGCCAGGGGATCCCTGCCGGACTATGGATCCCTGGTGCCTGAGCTAACCCAGGGGGAGGTAGAGGTGCATTTCTACAGTGGTGTGGATCCCAAAAACCTGGCCCAACGACGATTTCATCGTCAGCTCCGCACCCAGGGCTATCGGGTGGTGACCAAGCCGGTGGTGACCCGGGCGGATGGCAGCAGCAAGGCCAACCTGGATGGGGAGCTGATTGTGGATCTGATGGCCATGTACCCCCGCTATGAGACGGTACTGCTGCTGAGCGGGGATGGGGATTTTGCTCCGGCCCTTAAGCATGTGCGCGCCCATGGGGTGCGGGTGGAAGTGGCGGCCTACCAGCCGGATACTCACCAGGAGTTAATCCGGGTGGCGGATCGGTTTGTGGATTTGCGCTCTTGGCAGGGGACAGGCACCCTAGTGTCGCTGCCCCTGAAGCAGACTCCGGCTATTTCGTAACGGTTGTCTGGATGACATGAAATATAAGGATATCAATGTCGATGCGTTTGACCAATCGGTTTGATGAGGCGATGCTCTATGCCCACTACTGGCACGCACGCCAAACCCGCAAAGGGACAGGGATCCCGTATATCAGTCATCTGTTGGCGGTGGCAGCTATTGCCCTGGAGCATGGGGCCAATGAGGATGAAGCGATTGCGGCCCTGCTCCATGACAGCATTGAGGATGGCCCTCGCAATACGGGGGAACCCCGATCCCAGATTGAGCAGCAACTGGTGCAACGGTTTGGCCCACGGGTGCTGGAGATTGTCCTGGGCTGTACGGATACCCAGGCGGATACGTCCAAGGGGGAGGCCAAAGAGAGCTGGCAGGAGCGCAAAGCTGCCTACCTTGAGCATCTGGAAACCGTGGATGACTCGGTCTTGTTGGTTTCCAATGCTGACAAGTTGCACAATGCCCAGTCCATCTTGCGGGATTGGCGGCAGATGGGGGATGCGGTCTGGGAGCGGTTTGCAGGCCAAAACAGGGATCCCTGTGGTACTACCGGTCGTTGGCGGAGATTTTAGGGCGGCGGCGGC
>JAAUUM010000322.1 GCA_012031565.1 Synechococcaceae cyanobacterium SM2_3_2 | reverse complement strand
CGTGTCCTGGGCGGGGGAGTCTGCTAGCAGGTAGTAGGGATAGCGGGATCCCATGATGCGCGCACGGGCGAGGGCAAGGGCTACGCGAGAGGTATCGATGGTGATCCACCGTCTGCCCCATTGTTCGGAGACATAAGCTGTCGTGCCGGATCCACAGGTGGGATCCAGGACTAAATCGCCGGGATCCGTGGTCATCAGGAGGCAGCGTCGCACTAAAGCTGTACTCGTTTGAACAACATAAATTTTGGGATCTGAACGACTCTGGACTGCACCACTAATATCGGCCCATAGATTTCCAATGGCTGCATAGCCAAAGTCACTCTGAAATCGTCTATAGCTAAGTTTATTATTCTTCGTAACAGGAAGTCTATCTGCTTTCGCCAAGTTCACCAAGCCATTTTCTGTCGTTTTAAATGTACCTTTACCTGGATAGAATTTCTGACTAAACCATTGGAAACAAGTTGTATCACCTTCTCCAGCAGGTCTAGAGCTAGTTATGTTATCTAAGCGAAAAAGGGAGTCATCGAAATACTTTAGATTATATCGAATTTCAGCTTCATTTACTTCTTTCACTGTAGAGCCTATTTGATTTTGTCATATCTTTATTCTTGGCAAACCAAACAACAAAATCACTTGTTGAACCTATAAAATTACTTCCTTCACTGGTTGTTTTCCGGATTGTTATCATACTTATAAAGTTCTTGCCCCCAAAGACTTCATCCATTAACGTCCGGATAAGATGCACATTCTCATCCCCAATCTGGACAAAAATGGATCCACTTTCCGTCAGCAGATCCCGTGCTACAGTCAGCCGATCCCTGAGATAGGTCAAATAGGAATGGATCCCATCCCTCCAGGTATCCCGAAACGCCTTCACCTGCTCCGGCTCACGGGTGATGTGATCCGTTTTGCCATCCTTGACATCACGGCTGGTGGTTGACCACTGAAAATTGGAATTGAACTTGATGCCATAGGGGGGATCCAGATAGATACACTGCACCTTCCCCCGCAACCCTTCCCGCTCCGCCAAACTCGCCATCACCTGAAGGCTATCCCCCAAGATTATGCGATTCGTCCAGTTGGCATCATGCTGATAAAACTCTGTTGCAGTGGCATCCTTGGGCAAACCATTAAAATCCGCAAACAGATCAAGCTGCTCATCCTGCCGTTCTCCTGTCTGCCGCAACAGATCATCAATGATCACCTTGGGATGAACTTTTTCTTGGATGTAGATGGGGGGAGCCGTCACCACTAGATCCGACTAATCCTGCTCATCCTTGCCCCGCCAAACCAGTTGGGGATCCAGATCCCGATTACGGCGTTCGTAGGCGATGCGGATGGGGGATTGTTCCTCTTCCTTCATCACCGATTGGTGTTCGGCAGTGGGGATATTGCGGCGTTTGTCCTCAGAATGCTTGAGGGCTTCGACTTGCTTGGATGGGTTGGTGGGTTTTCGAGGCATGGAGGGGGGATCCGGTATTTAGGACTGCGAATGGGCGGCTTGGTTATTCATGGCGGCATCAGAGTTTCTGCCAGCTCTGGGTATTTGGCAAAGTTACTATCAATGCTGGCAAGCATGGCTTTGAGACCAAGTGCAGTCGCGATAATAAGGCGGTCAAAGGGATCCTTGTGAATGGAAGAGAGGGACACAGCCCGACACGCGATGGCTGGAGTGAGAGGGAAAAGTTGGATCCCTGCCGGAGCCAGAGCATCCTCAAACCAAGCTTCTGGCGGAATAGGCAGTTCAAGCCGTTGCCGCTGATGGGCAAGAGTAATCTCGTAGCTAGAAACGGAAGCAACCCCTAGGGTATCGGCTGATTCAATCCTGTCGAGCCAGCCAGCAGGCAGCCGCTCATCATTGCCGTTGATGTACCAAATCCAGATGTGAGTATCCAAAACAATTACTTCAGACATTCCCAATCCTCTTCTGGAACTATTGGGCTAACAATGTCTCCTAAAATCTTTATCTGTCCGATTAAGTGGGCTGGACGAGTACGCTTCTTCTTTTGTTGACTCACTTCTTCTAGGATCGTGATCAAAACATGGGCGGACTCAACTTCTGGAGTCTCGCCTATCCATTGAATTTGTCCCTTTTCATAGATGGCTTGGTAGGTTTTGAGCATGGGGCTGACTCCTTGGTTACTCACGCGATGGGTATAGGGAAAGCCAATTGTGTATTCATACCCTAGACAACATACCTAGATTAGGCGGATTTCTAATCAGGCGGAGGAGCGGGATACAGAAGCTTAGTCATCAATGCCTTAAAGTCCTCCTCGATCTCAAACACACTCGTAAACTCAGCAAAAGCCCAACGACCGAAACTCCCCAAGTTGTTCACCCCTGGGATCCAATAGGTCCGCATCGTATTGGCCTTCTCCTTAGCATCCTCCCGCCGGAATCCCTTGATCTCCACAATCAGATTCAACGGATCCGGAAGACCATCATCCACCTGCACAATAAAGTCCGGCAGATACTTCCTGGGAGTTGAACCATACTGTAGTGCACCCCTAGATTAGGACAGTGCTTTCAATATTTCAAGGATCTCCTCCTTTATACCATATCTCTCTTCAGTTTTTCAATCCATTGCTGCTCATATTCAGTAGGGGTGAGATAACCCAGGGATGAATGGATCCGTTTCTTCATGTACACATCTTCCAGAAAATGTTCCATCTGTTGATAAGCTCCTGTAAAGTTCTCGTACTCTGATAAATCTACCTCCTCTTCCTTAATCGTCCTCATTAATCGTTCTGCATATCCGTTTTGCCAGGCTTGTCCAACTTCCGACATGCTGATCTTAATTCTTTTCCCCCTCAAGATCTGGATGTACTCTTTTCCTGCATATTGCACTCCTTGATCTGAATGATGAATCTCGGGACATCTCTTCTCCCAGAAGTGTTGAATGTTATCAAATAAGCTAGATCGGATTTCCAGAATTTGCTAAAATAGCTAGCAAAGATCAACGAATTAAGGACAAGATCAATTGCCAGACATCACATCTAATTTCCCCAAGATT
>JAAUUM010000068.1 GCA_012031565.1 Synechococcaceae cyanobacterium SM2_3_2 | reverse complement strand
GTTTATGGTGCTGGCGGAGGCGGGGGAGGATGAGGTGCTCTATGTGGCAGATGGATCCTATGCCGCCAATGTGGAGAAAGCCGTCTCGCTGCCCCCCGATCCCGTCCCCGTCCCCTTACAAGACTTTTCAGGAGCTGGAGACCCCCGGCACTGAGACGATTGAGAAGATGGCCGCTTTCCTCCAGGCTTCTCCCACCGCGATGGTGAAGAATGTTCTCTACGAAGCCCTTTATGACAACGGGATCCGAGTGGCGGTATTGGTCAGTATTCGGGCCGATCAAGAAGTCAATGAGGTGAAGCTGATCAATGCCCTGACCCGGATGGCGGATCGCCACAAGGCCACCAAAGTTTTGACCTTGGTGATGGCGGATGCTGAGATCCAAAAGTCCTGGCAGGGGGATCCCATTCCAGTCGGCTATATCGGCCCCGATCTACCCGATAGCTGCTTGGGCACAGTGAAAGATCTGGCTGCCAAGATCCTGCGCCTTGCGGATCAAACCGCTGCCATGCTCACAGATTTCATCACGGGATCCAATCAGGTGGGCAAGCATGTGGGGGGAGCCAATTGGGGGGCGCACTATCCGTTGCCAGAGGTGGTGGATGTGCGTACCGCCAAGGCGGGGGATCGCTCTGTCTTGGATCCCTCACAACAGTTACAAACCGCCCGAGGCATCGAGATTGGCCACATCTTTCAGTTGGGCCTCAAGTTCTCGAAGGCGATGAATGCCACCTACACCGATGAGGTTGGAGCCGAGTCTCTGCTGTGGATGGGCTGCTATGGGATCGGCGTATCGCGGCTGGCCCAGGCGGCGATCGAACAGCGCCATGATGTCAATGGCATCATCTGGCCGGTGGCGATTGCCCCCTATCACTGCATCATCGTGGTGCCGAATGTGCAGGAGGCGGAGCAGATGCAGGTGGCAGAAAGTTTATTGCTGGAGCTGGAGGCGGCAGGGGTAGAAACCCTTTTGGATGACCGAGATGAACGGGCGGGGGTTAAGTTCAAAGATGCCGAATTGATCGGGATCCCGTATCGGATCACCACAGGTCGTAGCCTCAAGCAGGGCAAAGTTGAGGTGGTGGAACGGGCCAGCGGCGAAAAAACTGAGGTGCCGATTGCGGAGGTGGTGACCCTGATCAAGAGCTGGGTTGACCAAGCCCTGGTGGGTGCATCAGTTAGCTGAAGGGGAGGGGATCAAAAACCTCCTGCCAGAATGAAACCTCCTGCCAGAATGAGATAGATCAAACCACTTGCGGTCTTGAATCCAGGCGTCCCCAGAGCCGATGCTGACGGGGTGGGGGCAGGGGGGCTGGTACATTGGGTAGGTAAGCGCAAGGGGATCCAGATCATGAGCCAACCCATCATGAACCAGGGACGACGACGAGCCATCATCGAGGGGGTGACACCTGAGGTGGATGGTGGACGCTATGCCATCAAGCGGACGGTCGGCGAATCGGTGGTGGTGGAGGCGGATATTTTTGGGGATGGCCATGACCAACTGGCGGCGGTGATCCTCTACAAAGAAGCGGGATCCGAACGCTGGAGCGAGGCTCCTCTTTTGCCTCAAGTCAATGACCGCTGGCGCGGTGAGTTTGTTGTCAATAGCCTAGGATCCCATGTCTACACGGTGCAAGCCTGGGTGGATCACTTCAAAACCTGGCAAAAAGATCTGGGTAAACGGGTGGATGCCGGCCAGGATGTGACGGTGGATCTGTTGATTGGGGCCGAGCTGGTGGAAGCGGCGGCACAGCAGTATACGGGAGATGTGGCCAGCAAATTGCAGCGGTATGCCCACAGTTTGCGCGCCCATGGCGATCTGGGCATCCGGGAAGGCTTATCTTCAGACTTGGCCCGCCTGATGGAACAACATGGCCAACGGCCTCATATCACCACCTACGATCAGGAGCTGCGGGTGACGGTGGATCGGGAGCGGGCCCGCTTTAGCAGTTGGTATGAGCTGTTCCCGCGCTCCTGTGGGCCAGATGAAGCCACCCACGGCACCTTCAAAGATTGTGAAGCCAGGATCCCTGATATTGCGGCGATGGGCTTTGATGTGGTCTATCTGCCGCCGATCCATCCGATTGGGGAGGCCTTTCGCAAGGGCAAAAACAACTCCACCACCCCAGAGCCAGGAGATGTGGGCAGTCCGTGGGCGATTGGCAGTTCGGCAGGGGGACACAAGGCGATTCACCCTCAGCTGGGATCCCTGGCCGATTTTCAGGCTTTGGTGGCCACGGCGCGACAGCATGGCATCGATATTGCCCTGGATGTGGCATTTCAGTGCTCCCCCGATCACCCCTATGTCAAACAGCATCCCGATTGGTTCAAGCCCCGCCCCGATGGCACGATTCAATATGCCGAAAATCCCCCCAAAAAATATCAGGATATCTATCCGATCAACTTTGAGAGTGCCGACTGGCAAAACCTCTGGGCCGAACTCAAAAGTGTGTTTGACTATTGGATTGCCCAAGGGGTGACCATCTTTCGGGTGGATAATCCCCACACCAAGGCCTTTCGGTTTTGGGAATGGTGCATCGCCGCCATCAAACAAGAGCACCCCGAAGCGATCTTTTTGGCGGAAGCCTTTACCCGCCCCAAGGTGATGAAGCTGCTGGCCAAGGTGGGTTTCACCCAGTCCTATACCTATTTCACCTGGCGCAATCACAAGTGGGACTTGACCGAGTATTTTACGGAGTTGACCCAGACCTCGATGCGGGAGTACTTCCGGCCCAATCCCTGGCCCAATACCCCCGATATTTTGCATGAATTTCTCCAGCAGGGGGGGCGGCCCGCCTTTATGCTGCGGCTGGTGCTGGCGGCCACACTGGGATCCAATTATGGGGTGTATGGGCCTGCCTACGAGGTCTTTGAAGGTCGGGCGGTCAAGCAGGGCAGCGAGGAATATCTCAATTCTGAAAAATATCAAATCCGCCATTGGGATCTGGATCGACCGGATAGTCTGAAGGAGTTTATGGGCCGGATCAACCAGATTCGCCATCACAATCGCGCCCTGCAAAGTGACTGGAGCCTCAAGTTTCACCCCACCGATACCGATCAGATCATCTGCTACAGCAAGCAAACCCCTGATTTGGACAACCGGATCATTGTGGTGGTTAGCTTGGATCCCCACTATGCTCAGGCGGGCTGGGTGGATCTGGACTTGGGCCCGTTGGGGATTGCCCCCGAGCAGCCCATCGTGATTCGAGATCTGATCGACGATGTGGAGTATACCTGGCAGGGATCCAGCAACTATGTCAAGTTGGATCCCTGGCGGGTGCCCGCTCACATCTTTCGGGTGGAGGGGGGGTGATCCCACACGGGATTGAAGTTAACCTCAGCCTCTTTTCACTGTTTATACTTTTACTGTTGCTGCATCCATCATGCCTTTAGATACCACTTCCCAATCCTCCTGGCCAGTCGTCACTCACCAGCCCCTTTGGTATAAAGATGCGGTCATCTATGAGCTGCCCGTCAAAGCCTTTGCCGATAGCGATGGAGATGGCATCGGTGACTTTCCTGGATTGACGGAACGGCTGGATTATCTCCAGGATTTGGGGGTGACCGCTCTCTGGCTATTGCCCTTTTTTCCATCGCCACTGCGGGATGATGGCTATGACATTTCTGACTACTACAGCGTCAATCCCACCTATGGAACCTTAGAAGACTTCCAGACTTTTTTGGATGAGGCCCACAAGCGGGGACTGCGGGTGATCATCGAGCTGGTGCTCAACCACACCTCTGACCAGCATCCTTGGTTTCAGCGGGCGCGACAGGCTCCTGCTGGCAGTTCTGAGCGGGATTTTTATGTCTGGAGCGACACCCCCGAAAAGTACCAAGAAGCCCGCATCATCTTTCAGGATTTTGAGACCTCCAACTGGTCATGGGATCCCATTGCCAAAGCCTATTATTGGCATCGGTTTTATTCCCATCAACCCGATCTCAATTTTGATAATCCCAACGTCGAAAAAGCCCTGCTCAAAGTGGTGGATTTTTGGTTGGATAAAGGAGTAGATGGGCTGCGATTGGATGCGGTGCCCTATCTCTATGAACGAGAGGGATCCAACTGCGAAAATCTGCCGGAAACCCATGAAATGCTGCGAAAATTGCGCCGCCATGTGGATGCTAACTATCGAGACCGGATGCTGTTGGCGGAGGCGAACCAGTGGCCCGAAGATGCGGCGGCCTATTTTGGTGCTGGCGACGAATGCCACATGAATTTTCACTTTCCGTTGATGCCGCGCCTGTTTATGTCGGTGCAGATGGAAGATCGCTTTCCCATCATCGATATTTTGCAGCAGACTCCAGAGGTGCCGGACAATTGCCAGTGGGCGATCTTTTTGCGTAACCACGACGAATTGACCCTAGAGATGGTCACCGACGAAGAGCGGGACTATATGTATCAGATGTATGCCAATGATCCCAGAGCGCGGGTCAACCTCGGGATCCGACGGCGATTGGCTCCGTTGTTGGGCAATAATCGGCGGATGATTGAGCTGCTGAATGGCCTGTTGTTCTCCTTGCCCGGTACCCCTGTCCTCTACTATGGCGACGAGATCGCGATGGGGGACAACATCTACCTCGGGGATCGCAATGGGGTGCGGACTCCGATGCAGTGGAGCGCCGATCGCAACGCTGGCTTCTCGCGGGCCAATCCCCAAAAGCTCTATTTGCCCATCATCATTGATGCGGAATATCACTACGAATCCGTCAATACGGAGGCCCATCGCAACAACACCAATTCCCTCTGGTGGACGATGAAGCGCCTGATCGCCATTCGCAAGCGCTATCGTGCTTTTGGCCAGGGATCCTTTGAATTTCTCTATCCCGACAATCGCAAGGTGTTGGCCTTTGTCCGCACCGTTGGGGAAGGTAACCAACAGGAGCGAATTCTGGTGGTGGCGAACCTGTCCCGCTATGTGCAGTGTGTGGAATTGGATCTCTCGCAATATGCGGAGATGCGTCCCACCGAGATCTTTGGTCAGACACCTTTTCCAGCCATCGGCCAGTTGCCCTACTTCCTCACCCTTGGCCCCCATTCTTTTTATTGGTTCTCATTGGCCAACCCTGCCGAAACCCAGGATGGGGATACCAATGTGGTCTTGCCCAGTCTGACGGTGACGGGATCCTGGCAAACCATCCTCAAGGGCGAAGCACGGGTACGGCTGGAAGCCATCCTGGAGGACTACATCGTCAACTGCCGCTGGTTTGGGGCCAAAGCCCGTAATATCCAATCCCTGACCATCACCTCGGTGGTGCCGATGCACTCCGATCCTGAGCTGGATAGCGGGCGGATCATCGAGGCAACGGTGCTGTTGCTGCATATCGACTACACCGAAGGGGATCCCCAGACCTATGTGCTACCCATTGCCTACGTGACGGGGGAGCAAGCCCTGCAATTGCGGTTGGACTCCCCGCAATCTCAGATCGCTACCCTTCAGATCAAGACCAGCCAAGGATCCGAAGAAGGGGTGATCTTCGATGCCTTTGGGGATCGAGGCTTTTTGTCCCTGTTGATGAACTCCATCAGCCGCCACTCCTTCTACAAAGGCACCCCCGGCCAGATTATCGCCACCACCACGCAAAAATTTGCCGAACTCAGTGCCGATATCGAAACCCTGCCTCTGGAACCCCGTGTTCTTAAGGCCGAACAGAGCAACACCTCCGTGGCCTACGGAGAATTGCAGGGCAGCACGATGCGGGAGCGATTTATTTTAAAACTATTTCGCAAAGTGGAAGAAGGGGTCAATCCTGATCTGGAAATTGGCCGCTATTTGACCGAGACGCAAGCTTTTGATCAAGCGCCAGCGGTGGCGGGGGCACTGGAATATCGCAAAGGTCGCTCCAAGCCGATCACTCTGGCCATCTTGCAAAACTACGTGCCCAATGAGGGGGATGCTTGGCGGTTTACCCTCGATGAGCTGGGATCCTACTTTGAGCGGGTGATGGTGGAACAAGCCCAACTGGAGAAAGTGCCTGTTCCCACCGGATCCCTGCTGGATCTAATCGAGTTGGAGATTCCTGAGTTGGCCTATGCCACGATTGGCACCTATCTGGAATCGGCCCGTCTGTTGGGGCAACGCACCGCCGAGCTGCACACAGCTTTGGGAGCGGCCACCGACGATAAGGATTTTGCGCCGGAGGAGTTTTCCCAACATTATCAACGGTCACTCTATCAATCGATGCGGAATTTGGTGGGGCAAACCTTCCCGATTTTGGAGCGCAAAGTCAGTAAATTGTCCGACAGCAATCGCAGCATGGGCCGAGAGGTGATCAAACAAAAAGAAGCGATCATGGGCCGCTTTCGCATGGTGCTGGATCAAAGGATCACCGCCAAACGGATCCGCTGTCATGGGGATTTTCACCTGGGTCAGGTGCTGTATACCGGCAAAGACTTCTTCATCATCGATTTTGAGGGGGAGCCCTCCCGCAGTTTGAGCGAGCGGCGGCTGAAGCGTTTTCCTTTGCGAGATGTGGCGGGCATGTTGCGGTCGTTTCAGTATGCGGTGAATATGGCCCTGCGTAACCAGGTGGCCAGTGGTCTGCTCTCAGAAGACGTGACCGATCAAGGAGAAGGCTTGCTGGCTTGGGGACAGTTTTGGGAGCGATGGGTCAGTGCGTCCTTCCTGTCTAGCTATCTGGAAGCCGCCTCTGCGTCCGCCTTCTTGCCCCAGAATAAGCTGGAACTCCGCATCCTGTTAGATGCCTATCTGCTAGAAAAAGCGATCTATGAACTGGGCTATGAACTAAACAGTCGCCCGGATTGGGTGGGGATCCCGTTGCGGGGGATCTTGCAGTTGATGATGACAGCGGTGGATGATGCCGTCTGATCTTTCTCGGCCTGAGGCCGCAGCAGAGGATCCTGTTTCTCTGTCGGAACTTGAGGATCGCTTGTCTGGGGATCCACTGGCGGATTTGGGAGATACCACAGATATCCTGGATACCCCGAAGTGGATCGGCTTGCAGCAGCGGGTGCGCAATCACGTCAACCCGTTTCATGCCCAGTATCGCCTGCCTGTCCCAGCCCCTCATTGGGAGCAGGACTATGGTCAACTGGACCGCCCGTTTCATCTCGATATCGGCACCGGCACCGGACGGTTTTTGTTGGCTTTGGCCCGACAGGAACCGACTTGGAATCACTTGGGCATCGAGATCCGCAAGCCCTTGGTGGAGCGGGCCAATCTCTGGAAACAAGAGCTGGCCCTAGACAATGTTCACTTTTTGTTTGGCAATGCCAATGTCAACCTGAGGCAGTTGTTTGCCCCTGGAGATTTGGGTCGGCTGACGATCCAATTTCCGGATCCCTGGTTCAAAAAACGCCATCAAAAGCGGCGCGTAGTCCAGCCCCCCCTGGTGCAGGATCTGGCCCTGTTGTTACAGCCGGGATCCCCCGTGTTTTTGCAGTCCGATATTCATGAGGTGGCGGTGGAGATGTGGGAACGGTTCCGAGAGCATCCTGATTTTGAGGATCCCTATGCTGGCCCAATTGACCATAACCCCCTCGGGATCCCCACTCTGCGGGAGTTGCAATGTCAAAAGCAGGGCTTACCGATCTATCGCTACTGGCTGGTGCGCCGTTAGTCCGCATTGAGCAAGTCCGGGGCATTGAGCAAGGGATCCAATAGCTGTTGATAGAGGGAGCGGACAAATTGGGGATCTTGGTAGTTGCTTCGGGCTTGCTGCCAAGCGGCGATCGCTTCTTCTCGCAGCAGGGTGCCCAAGGTTTCCACCTGGAGCAGGGTGACATCGTGGGGTAGCAAATCTGCCAATTGGGTTCTCATCACCTGATCATCATTGATCTGACCCAGATGATCTTGCAGGTCTTTCAGATCTTGGATCCACGTTTTGAGACTGGCCGGATAAAAACTCCGGCATTCTTCCAACTGATAGCGCAGCCGCTTGAGGGCTTTGCGGAGGGTGTGGAGAGGTTCGACGCTGTTGACAAACTCGGGATCCTGGCAGGGGGGCAGTTCTAGATGCCAACCCGGGTGAAGGAGGACATCGCGCAGCGCAGGCAAGAGCAGCAGCGGCAACGATTGGGCCAACGGATAGGATCCCTTGGGGCTGTAGGTGGGGGCATCGATCCAGGCTTGCCATGTCAGGTAAATCTTGTCAAAGCCCTTGCTTTGCAGCAGTTTGTGGCTGTGGCGGCGGGCCTTGGGATAGTGTTTGCCCAGATCGCGGGTGAGGTGATCGATCCAAATCTGTTCACCATCGGGCACTTGGGGTCGATAGATCTCTGCCAAGGTTTTCATCATCACGTCAAGATCCCGCTGTTCCCCCAGAGCGGATCCCAGTCTTTGCAGTTTTTTAGATCGCCCTGCTTGGGAATCTCTAGGGCCAACCCAAACAGATCTAGCCCCGCCCGTAACCGCCGCACCGTCACCCGCAATTGATGCAAAGATTCGGTCTGACCATCTGCGAGTACCTGATCTCGGTAGTTGAGTAGCTTATGCCAATGTCCCGTCAGGATCCCGTGGGCATAGTCTCCCAAAGTGGAGGGCAGGGGATCTGTTGTGGCAACCTCCGGGAGAACCCCTAAGCTGTGATGAGTATGCAGCGACAGCACTTCTGGCGTTACTTGAGACATGACGAAACCTTCTCCCACGTATCTGAGGGATCCATACTAACCTATCTCTTAATGTGCTCTTAACCTTGGAGGCACATTGATTGAGCAGCTAACAAGGAGGAAGGATCCATTCAAGATGTTGTGGAAGCTATATCACGGATGGATCCCGGTGATTGAAGAGATCAGCTCTTAAATGGTGGGTTGATTCAGTCTAGAGGAGTATGAATACTCGATTTCTAAAGGCTGGCTTGTCAGTTATAGACGATTCTTCTTGATAAAATCCTGTGTTGCGAGGATACCCTAAGAGGGTGTATAAGAAGTAGTAATCTGATAGAGACGAGACCTTCAATGATGCATGCAGTCATATCCTAGTGACTTAACCGATGCAGAGTGGTGTCTTCTGGAACCCTTAATTCCCCCTCCCAAACCAGGGGGATGTCCTCACACCACCAGCATGTGCCAGATTTGCAATGCCATCTTCTATGTGCTGCGTACTGGCCGTTCCTGGCGTTACTTGCCCCACGACTTCCTCGCTTGGTCAACGGTCTATCATTGTCTATCATTACTTTCGTCTGTGGCGAGATGCGGGGGTGATTGAGCAGATGAATCACACCCTCGGTGAACAAGTCAGATGCCAAGCTGGCCGTCAAGCTCAACCCACAGGTGGGTCAATCGACTCTCAAAGTGCCAAGACCACAGAAAAAGGGGGAGGCGAGGCTTTGATGGGGGCAAGCAGCTCAACGGTCGCAAGCGCCATATCTTAGTCGATAGGTTGGGCTTGGTATTGATTGTAGTAGTGACAGCCGCCAACATTCAAGACCGGCAGGCAACGGGGTGGTTGTTGACGGATGCCCATTTGTGTGGGATCAAGCTAGAGCAGATGAAAGTGTGGGCTGACCAGGGATAGACGGGAATGTCTGTGGAGGAGGAGGCTCAGCTCTAGGAGCTGGATTTAGAGATTGTGCGCCGACAGGGGAGGGGGTTTAAGGTGTTGCCGAGGCGGTGGGTGGTGGAGCGGACATTTGCTTGGCTGAGTTTGAACCGGCGGTTGAGTCGAGATGATGAACAACTGGAGGCCACCACAGAGGCTTGGGTTTATCTGGGCATGGTGAGATTGATGCTCAGACGATTAGCTTGAACTTCTCATACATCCTCTAGACCGAGCAACTGGTAACACTTCTTAGCCAACAGCTGCTAAAGAGCGCGATAGACTGCAAGGTAATCCTGTTGGGCAACATTGCTCAACATCAATTCACACCCCTAGCAATCGCGCCCTATGACTCAAACGACGCCACGCGCCCAGTCCCAAGCTCGGGTGCCTTCTGAGACAATCTTGACCCCTCGCTTCTATACGACTGATTTTGAGTCGATGGGCAAGATAGACACCAGTGCCTATGCTGAAGACTTTGAGGCCATCCTGCGGGAGTTTCGCACCGACTACAATCGCCATCACTTTGTCCGGGGTGATGAGTTTAACCAAGATTGGGAGCAGTTGGATCCCGAAGCCCGCAAGCTGTTTGTGGAGTTTCTGGAGCGTTCCTGCACCGCAGAATTTTCGGGTTTTTTGCTCTACAAAGAACTCTCCCGCAAACTCAAGGAGTCCAATCCGGTGCTAGCGGAGTGCTTTGCGCTGATGAGCCGCGATGAGGCCCGTCATGCTGGCTTTCTGAATCGGGCCATGGGGGATTTTAATCTGGCTCTCGATCTGAGCTTTTTGACTAAAAACAAGAGCTACACCCATTTCGCCCCTCGATTCATTTTCTATGCCACCTATCTTTCTGAGAAGATTGGCTACTGGCGCTACATCTTGATCTATCGGCATCTAGAGCAGCGGCCCGAATGCCGTCTCTACCCAATCTTCAACTTCTTTAAGAATTGGTGCCAAGACGAGAGCCGCCACGGTGACTTCTTTGCCTTGATGTTGCAAAGCCAGTCTCGCCTGACCCAAGGATGGATCGCTGGGCTGTGGTGTCGCTTCTTTTTGCTCAGTGTGTTCGTCACCATGTACCTGAACGATGTGGGGGAACGGCCCGAGTTTTATCAGATGCTGGGGCTGGATCCCGCAGAATATGACATGGAAGTGATCCGCCGCACCAATGCCGATGCGGGCAAAGTATTCCCGGTGGAGTTGGATGTGGAGCATCCCGACTTTGTGGGACGGCTGGAGAGAGTACGGGCCAACAATCTCCAATTGCGGGAGATCGCCCAGGGATCCAGTGGGTTTAAGACCCTACGAAAGCTGCCCCTCTATGTGGCCAATGGCTACCAGTTCATCCGTCTCTATGGTCTCAAGCCTCGGCCCAGCGCCATCTCTCGGCAGGGATCCCCGCTGTCAGACGGGTTACAGCCAGCTTAGTCGTGAGAGTAGAGAGGGGGAGCAAAGGGTTTGATAGGCTGAAGAAAGGTTTGAGCTGAACCAAGAAAGGAGATGCTTGACAACCTTGTGATTTGCTGAGCCACGTCTGATCTTTGCCTACCTCTGCCCCCTCCGAGAGCCACCGTCTATGGATATCACGCTGCAATTAATCTCCATCTTCACCTTGGCTGCCCTGAGCCTGCTGGGATGGGGATTTTTTCGTGCCCGCCAACGGGGGAAGGCGGCGATGTTGATGTGGATCCAGGGATCCCTATTGGTGATGCCGTGGCTGGTGTTTTTGGGATTGTTGGCGTTTGGCATCTATCTCAATGTGGCGGGCTTCTTGGCTCTCTTGATTGGGTTTACTGCCATCTACATCGCCGTAGGCCGTCGGGTGCGCTCGATGGTGGCGCAGATGCCCCCCACCCCCCCAGAGGCCAACCCTGGCGGTAATGATGAGAGCGAGGATCCCTTATCAGCAGGCAAGCCAGCTCCAGAGACAGATCTCACACCTCGGATGGCGTCAGCAGATATCGATGCCATTCAGGGGATCTTTGGCATTGATACTTTTTTTGCCACTGAAGCGATTGCTTATGGAGAGGGGGTGATCTTTAAGGGCAATCTGCGCGGGGATCCTGAGGTGATTTTGGCTCAGTTGCAACCCAAATTGGCTGAGATTGTAGGCGCTCGCTACCAGCTCTACTTGGTGGAGGATGTGCGAGAAAAACCCGCCATGGTGGTATTGCCCACCGAGGCCGTCAACCAACGAGCCAGCACAGGGGCCAAAGTTCTGGCCGGGATCCTTTTCGCCCTGAGCGGATTGTCCACCCTGGAGGTGGGGGCTAATCTGTTGGGATTTCGATTGTTGGAAAATTGGCAGGGGTGGCCCTTGGCCTTGCCCTTTTCGGTTGGCATCCTGGGGATCCTGCTGTTACATGAATCAGGACATCGCTGGATGGCGGGTCGCTATGGGGTTCGCCTGAGTCCAGCCTTTGTGGTGCCGAGTTTTGGCATTGGTACCTTGGGATCCCTCAATCGGATCGAGTCGCCCGTGCCCACTCGCAAAGCTCTGTTTGACATTGCCTTTGCTGGGCCAGCCGTTGGAGGTGCGGTTTCGCTGGCGGTCTTGCTGTTGGGGCTATTTTTATCGGGCGGTGAGGGGGATCTGCTGGTGCCCACCACACTGTTGACCAACTCGGTCTTGGTGGCCTCCTTGACGCGGTTGATCGTGGGTGCTGGCGTTGGGGCCGAGGTGGTTGGGATCCATCCATTGGTGGCGATGGGCTGGATCAGCTTGGGGGTCACGGCCTTGAGCCTATTGCCCGCTGGACAACTGGATGGCGGACGGATGGTACAGGCGGTCTATGGCCGCAAACTGGCGGGGCGGGCCACCTTTGTCTCCCTGATCTTGCTGGGGGTGGCAGCCTTGAGCAATGTGCTGGCTCTCTACTGGGCGTTGCTGATCCTGTTCATTGCCCGTGAACCCGAGCGTCCACCCCAAAATGAATTGACCCCAACCGATGATCTGCGGGATGGACTCACGCTGGTGGCTCTGTTTTTAGTGGCGACAATATTGCTGCCAGTGCCGCCTGCCTTGGCTGGGATCCTACATTTGGGGGGCTAGAGACTATCGGGCCATCTGACTAAAAATCCCCGGATCCATAGGAGCCAGGGATACACCATGAGACTGGGATACAGGATGAGTCATCTGCCCGGAGCTTTGTGCAACTCGCCGGTTAGTGACCTAACTGCACCAGAGTGTCAGGGGCCAAGAAGTGGTTGAGGTGGTAGGCCCGCTCCTCAGTTTTCAGCAAGATTTGTTCTAGCAGATAACGAGTGCCCCGATCGCCGAGGCTTTCTGCTTGGGCCGCTTGGCTGCGTAGCACTGCGAGTACAGCTTGCTCAGCAGTCAGATCGTGCTCCACCATGGCGCGGCAAGCGTAGACTCCATCTGGTTCTGGGGTAAAGCAGCAGAGTTCGGCCAATTTGGTAAAGCTAGCCACAGGTACACCGCCCAACCCATCTAGACGTTCACCAATATCGTGGACATGGCCCTGGACATCCCCAAAGCTCTCCTGAAAATACTCATGTAGCGAGTAGAACTCAGCTCCTTCCACCACAAAATGATGCTTTTGGTATTGCAGATAGAGGGCCTGAAAGCTGGCCAACAAAATATTAAGCCCTTCACAAACGGGTGTAGTAACGCTGCCATCCAACAACACAGGATTGGGAGCGATGTGGTCGAAGGCTTGTAGGGGGGTATGAGAGGTGGTTTGAACGGTGGCCATGACAGGATCCTTCTCAGCAGCGAACTATTGCTTCACCATAGCAGGGGATTTCGAGCATGAAAAGCTACTCAAACAAAGGTTTGTAGCAATAGTGACCAGTTTTTCTCAATAAGGAAAGAATGATAACTGAAAACGTTTCATCCCTCTAGATAGGGACAAAGGGAGGCAGTTCTAACCTCCAGTTGGGGTGCAAATAAGGTTTGGCCGGGATCCCAGATACTCCTCAGTTCATAGGGATCCCATGCTAGTTGAGAAGAATTGGATCCCTCAGTCAGCTAGATTGGGCTTAGGTAGTGAGATAGGTAGATTCCTCAGGCTTGAGTGTCATTCAAATCGTTCCCAACTGAAGGACTCTAATAAGGGATCCCTCTGCCCTTGCAGCAGCAGCTTGGCGATCAGGTGTGCTGTGATAGGAGCCAGCAGGATCCCGTTGCGGTCGTGGCCGGTGGCGATCAAGAGATTGGAGTAGGGGCTGGATCCCAAAATCGGGGATAGATCAGGGGTGCTGGGTCGAAAACCCCACCATTGCTCAATCACAGGCATAGAGGCTAGAGGGGGATACAGATCGATGGCGGCTTGCCGGAGAGAGGCGATCTGCTCGGGGGAAGTTCCCTCCACAAAGCCCACATCCTCCACCGTTGCCCCCACCACAATGCGGCCATCCCGACGGGGCACGATGTAGATGCCATCGCCATAGAGCACCCGATGTAGAGATCGGGCCGGATCTGCCAAAGCAAATATCTGTCCTTTGCGAGGATAGACAGGCACTTGAGGCAAGAGTCCACTCCAGGATCCCATTGCCAAAATGTAATGTTGAGCCGTGAGGAGACCCTGAGGACTATCCAGCCCCAAAATCTGATCTCCAGCCCTCTGCCACCTCACCGGGGTATGGTCTAACAACGAAATCCCTGCCTGTTGAACGGCATGATGCAGAGCTGTCACCAAGAGACGGGGATCCACTTGACCCTCGTGGGGGAGCCAGACCGCTTTTGATAAACTCAATCCAGATTGCAGCTCTTGTAACTCTCGATCTGAGACGGGATGAGCCTCAGCAGCGGGATATTCCACAGCGGTCAACCAATGCCGGGATCCCAGAGCCAAGATGCCACAGGGCCAGAACCCAGAGGGTAAACCTGTCTGCCGCTCCAGATCCGCTGCCCAGTCGGCATAGATTCTCAAGCTTTGCTGGCACAACTGTTGCAGGGATCCCGATGGCAATAGCTCTGCCCAGGGAGCCAACATGCCTGCTGCGGCCCAACTGGCAGCGCGACCGATCTGCCACCGATCCGCCACTGTTACTGCGCACCCGGCTCGATGCAATTCAAGGGCAATGGACAGCCCGATCACCCCACCACCGGCAATTAGGACATCGGGACAGGCTTTATCTGGCATCTAGTTGAGCACCATCACAACTTGAGCAAGACGGGCTGGGCAAGGGATCCCTCACACTGTCACTCATCACTCTGTTGCCAGGATCCATAGTGTTGCAAAATCGCCCGCAATCGGTCTAAATCCACTGCTTCAGCCAGCGTGAGCCGCATGGAGCCAATTTGGCTATCGGTGTACTGAAAGGTAGCGGCGGTATTCCACTCCAGATCGATTGTCACCCCCGAAAGTGAGCGGAGGTGAGCCGCCACCTCGCGATAGGTAGCCAGCGGCATCCCCGGAAAGCGGACAGCATACTGAGTGGGATCCTGGTGCATAGTTGTGCTGAAAGGGGTTGCGCTAGAGGGGAATAGCTGAGGGAGGAGTCAGGTTGAGGGGACAACAATTGACTTCATCCATGCAGATTTTGCCCCATTTCAAAGCCCATCGCACCAGAGCAACACGGTTGGTGGTGCGGGTTTTGCCCAAAATGTTGCTGATATGGTTGTCAACGGTACGCTTACTAATTTCTAAAACTTTAGCGATATCTTGATTAGTCATCCCTGACGCAATTAACTCAATCACCTGTAATTCTCGATCGGATAGTAGCTCAGCAGCAGTGTACGTATTCTCCATTCTCACGACCTATAGTGCAAAAGTACCTATTCAAATTGTAGGGGATCCCTGCCGGTGGGAGTAGGATCCCTTCTGGACTGAACGGCAATCTGGGTGGCAAGTTCACAACGGACAGATTTTTCTTGCCGCTGTTCCGATAAGGCAGAATGAAACTGGCATCCCTGGGTGGGGTGCCCTTTATTCGCTGTACCTTGTTATTCGCCATACCTTGCAGGTTTTGTTTTGACTTCTTCTTCCTCATCTCAGCAGAACACTCCTGATGGGCTCAGCCAAGCTGATGACTCCATGCGTCCCACCGCCAAGGGGGACTGGCGGCTGCTCAAGGTGCTGTGGCCCTATGCCCGTCGCCGCCGTGGATTGTTGTGGCTTTCTTTGGCATTTTTGCCCCCCTTAGCCTTTGCCGATGCGGTGCAGCCTCTGATTTTGCAGCGGGCGATTGATGGGCCGATTGCCCAAGCGGTAGAGGGATCCGGTGCCTTAGAAGGCTTATCGGTCTACATCATCATGCTGTTGGGCACGATCCTGCTGCGGTTGGTGTTTCAAGCCCTGGAGGGGTATACCAGCCAAAAGTTGGGGCAGACCATGACCCGCGATATTCGCACAGATCTGTTTGCCCATGTCCTGACATTACCCTCCCGCTTTTTTGACAGAACCCCAGTCGGCAAATTGATCACTCGCATCACCAGCGATGTGGAAGCCTTGGGCGATGTGTTTTCGACGGGGGCGGTGGGCATCGTCAGCGATCTGTTCACCTTGGTGGTGATTGGGGTGGTAATGCTGAGTCAGCGTTGGGATTTGGGCCTGATGCTGATCGCCATTATCCTGCCGATGGGGCTATTGGTGAATTATTTGCAATCACGATTTCGGGATGCCAACTATCGGGTGCGTGAGGAACTATCCCGACTGAATGGCTGGCTGCAAGAGAATATCTTGGGGGTCAGCGTCGTCCAAATTTTTCGCAGAGAAAAGCACAATAGCGAAGTCTTTCGGCAGATCAACAGTCGCTATATTTTGGAAGTGGATAAGACCATCTTCTATGATTCTGCCTTGTCCGCTGTGCTGGAATGGGTGGCTTGGTTTGCCATTGCCCTGTTGCTCTGGATTGGCGGCCAACAGGTAATAACGGTGGCTACATTGCAGATGCAAACATGGGTGGCGCAGCTGGCTCCTGGGATCCCTGCCCCTCAGGATCCCCTCACCTTTGGCGGACTGTACGCTTTTATTCTGTTTTCTCAGCGGTTTTTTAACCCTTTGCGGCAACTGGCCGAAAAATTTACCGCTTTGCAATCAGGCTTTACTTCGGTGGAACGGATCACCGGCATTATGGAAGTGCCCGCCGATATTCGGGATCCCCAAACCCCTCAGCCGTTGCCCATCCAGGCACGGGGAGAGGTGCGATTTGAGGATGTTAGTTTTGGCTACAATCCCGATGATCTCGTGCTCAAAAATCTCACCTTTACGGTTCATCCCGGCGAAAAAGTGGCGCTGGTTGGGCCGACTGGAGCCGGGAAAAGCTCGATCATTCGGTTGCTTTGCCGCCTTTACGATGTGACCTCAGGCCGAATCTTGGTGGATGGGGTGGATATTCGGGATTTGGCCCAGGATGACCTACATCGCCATATCGGCGTGATTTTGCAGGATGGCTTTCTGTTTGCGGGGGATGTGCAGGACAACATCACGCTGGGGGAATCAGGAGATTTAGAGCGAGTGCGACAGGTGGCCCGCACCCTCAATTTGGATGGCTTCATCGCAGACTTGCCTCAGGGATACCAGACCTCGGTGCGGGAGCGGGGCAATAACCTCTCGGGGGGACAAAAGCAACTGATCGGGTTTATCAGAGCCTTGTGGCGGGATCCTAAAATTTTGGTCATGGATGAGGCGACAGCGAGTTTGGATGTGGGCACAGAGTCTCAGATTCAGGAGGCTTTGGCAACGTTGTTGAGGGAGCGAACGGCGATTTTGATCGCTCACCGCCTCTCCACCATCCGCAATGTGGATCGGATTCTGGTGTTGCAGCGGGGTCGGTTACGGGAGCAGGGCAACCATGACGACCTGATGGCTCTGGATGGGATCTATGCCAGCCTCTATCGCTTGCAGGCGATGGGGATCCAAGGTTAGGGAGATGCGAATACAGGTGCGCCATGTGACGCGCTATGCCTATAGTCGCGCGGTGCTGTTGGATCCCCATACGATCCGGTTGCGGCC
>JAAUUM010000321.1 GCA_012031565.1 Synechococcaceae cyanobacterium SM2_3_2 | reverse complement strand
TAGACCGCTCCGAAGACACGGCTGCTGTTGCCAGCGCCATCCGCTCCCTCTACCTGCCCTGGCTAGAAAATGCTGCCCATCACCTCCAATCCCTCGTAAAACCCACCACTACCCAGATCCCCCCCCCTCCTCATCTCCCTCAAGATGGAGAGTGCATCCTCTTTGCTGATGGACTCCGCTTCGACCTAGGTCAGATCCTATTGCAAACAATGAACCAACGCAGTTGGCAGGTGGATTCCGATTGGCAGTGGGTAGCTCTCCCTCCCGTTACCGCAACATCCAAACCCGCCATCTCCCCCATCGCCAAAACCCTGCAAGGATCAGCATCTAGTCAAGACTTCCGTCCCGAGATCAGCGCCTCAAGTAAACCCCTCACCCCCGATCGCTTCGCCTCCCTCATGGCTGAACACGGGATCCAGATCCTCTCCAGATCAGAAACAGGGGATCCCAAAGGCAAAGCCTGGACAGAGTTTGGTGACATCGACCATTACGGCCACGAACACGGAGCCCAGCTGGCCCAACAAATCCCCAGTCAACTCCGTGCTCTCATCAACCGCATTGAAGCCCTACTCGAAGCAGGCTGGACAAAAGTCCACATCATCACCGATCACGGCTGGCTGCTCATGCCCGGAGGCCTCCCCAAATTCACATTCCCTAAATTCCTAACAGAAACCTATTGGGGGCGCTGTGCCATCCTCAGAGAAACCTCCATCACAGAAGCCATCACGATCCCCTGGCATTGGTCCTCCGAAGTCACGCTGGCTCTCACCCCAGGGATCGGATGTTGCCGAGCAGGCACAGAGTATGCCCATGGCAGCATCAGCTTGCAAGAATGCGTTACCCCCTCCTTCTCTATTTCCTTAGGACTGCCTGTATCCACCGCCACCCTCGAAAATGTCCAGTGGGTAGGTCTTCGCTGCCGGATCACTATAAACAACCCAGTTGAAGGGCTTCAGGCTGACATCCGCAGAAAGCCAGCAGATCCCACCACCTCCCTGGCCGATGGAGGAAAAGTCATCTCACAGCAAGGCAAAACCTCTCTAGCTATCGAGGATGATAGGACAGAAGGTGAGTCAGCTGTTGTGGTGCTCCTAGACGCTCAGGGCACGGTCATCCACAAACAGGCAACCATCATAGGGGGTGAGTGATGACCATTGAGCTAGATACTCTAGATCTTCTTGCGGCAGCGGCCTTTGAGGGCTACATCGTCCGTAAGGATTTGGTGCGCACTTTTAGTCGTCAATATCCCGTCCCCACTTATGTCGTCGAGTTTCTCCTAGGCCGATACTGTGCCAGCACTGATCTAGAAGAAATCGAAGAAGGACTCCAGATCGTCAGCCGCCAATTAGCCAACCGCACCGTCCGAGCTGGAGAAGAAGAACTCTTCAAAGCGAGAGCCAGAGAAGAGGGATCCGTCAAAGTCATCGACTTGATTTCAGCTCGTCTGGATGCCCGCACCGACTCTTACATTGCCGAGTTACCCAGCCTTCGACTCAGAGATGTCCGAATCGATAGTGACCTAGTGCAAGAGCACAAGCGCATGTTGACAGGCGGATTCTATGCCGAAGTCGAGCTGATCTACGACGCCAAGATTGCCCAAGAGAATAGTGGTCGCCCTTTTGGCATTGAAAATTTACGAGAGATCCAGCTTTCAAAAAGAGATGTGCTGTCAGTTCTAGCCAAAGGCAGACAGAAATTCACCACTCAAGAATGGAAACATTTCCTCCTCCGCAGCATAGGCCTAGAACCCTCCTGCATGAGCGATCGCGCCCAAAATGTCATCCTCATGCGGATGGTTCCTTTTGTAGAACGCAACTTCAACCTAGTAGAGATCGGCCCCAGAGGCACTGGCAAAAGCCATCTCTTTCAGCAGATCTCCCCCTACGCACATCTGGTCTCAGGCGGAAAAGCAACAGTAGCCCGCATGTTCGTCAATAATGCCAACGGCCAACGGGGTCTAGTCTGTCAGTATGATGTCGTCTGCTTCGACGAGGTTTCCGGCATCTCCTTCGATCAGAAGGATGGAGTCAACATCATGAAAGGCTATATGGAGTCCGGAGAGTTCAGCCGGGGGAAGGAAAGTATCCGCGCCGACGGCAGCATGGTCATGGTAGGCAACTTTGATGTGGATGTGGAGCATCAGCAACGCATCGGCCACCTGCTATCCCCTCTCCCCCCTGAGATGCGCAACGACACCGCTTTTATGGATCGGCTCCACGCCTATCTCCCTGGATGGGATATCCCCAAGATGTCCAAAGACCTCCTAACAGATCACTTTGGACTGGTCAGTGACTTCCTGTCTGAGTGCCTAAGCCAGCTCCGAAACCAAAGCCGGGTCGCAACTTTACAAGGACAGATATTCTTTGGTGGAGCACTGAGCGGTAGAGACACCAATGCTGTTTACAAAACCACCAGCGGTCTACTCAAACTGCTTTACCCAGACCCAGAAGAACCGATCCCTCTCGAAGACATCGAGTGGGCCATCCGCCTTGCCCTGGAATCCAGACGCAGAGTCAAAGAACAACAGAAACGAGTCGGAGCTGCCGAGTTTCGCAACACCCATTTCAGCTACCAATTGGGAGAGGAAGGAGTAGAGAAGTTTGTTGTTACCCCAGAACTCCAGAGCGAGAAAAGTATCGGCACCGACCCACTGGAACCTGGACAGGTATGGACTATTAGCCCAGGTGGCATGGATGAACAGCCAGGGCTCTACCGAATTGAAGCCAACGAAGGCCCAGGATCAGGAGTTAAAGTCTTGAACCGCCCCATTCCCCCAGCCTTCTCTGAGAGCGTTCGCTACGGTGAGCAAAATCTCTACGCCAGGGCCAAAGAGCTGGTAGGGGATCGGGATCCTCGGCACCACGAATTCTCCATCCAGTTGAGAGCATTCGATACATCACGCAGCGGCAGTCAATTAGGAATCGCTGTTCTACTGGCTCTTTGCAGCGCCCCTCCTCAAGAAAAGCATCAAAGGTGGAATGATCGTGGTTGGCGGACTCAACCTGGGCGCTCGATCGAACCGGTCTACA
>JAAUUM010000067.1 GCA_012031565.1 Synechococcaceae cyanobacterium SM2_3_2 | reverse complement strand
AATCTGAACGGGTCAATCTGAACGGGGTCAATCTGAACCGGGTCGATCTGAACCGGGTCGATCTGAACAGGCGAATCACTGGGCAGCACCGGGCCAATAAATGGCTGATTTCCCTGTGCCCAGACCACCCCAAGGGAACTGCCCGCCAACCAGATCGCCAGCATGGATCCCATCAGGGTCGCAAACCACAATCGTACCCAGAGCCATCGTTGGTGTGCCGGAACCATCGCTAACCCCAACCCCTCATGCCATGTTGTCTTTGTCAATTTGTCAATTTGCCAATTTGTCAATTTGCCAATTTGTCAATTTGTCAATTTGTCAATTGAGTCTGTTGGTTCATGAGTCTTTTGGTTGATCAACCCTGAAAGACCAAACCGCTGATTCACTGACCTCAGGGACAAAGCTTCCTCATGGTGGCATAGTTGTTGCCGCAAGATGGCTCTGGAGCAGGGGCAGATGACAAGATCCAGACGGGATCCGATGTTGTGGATCCATCCTTGGATCATTGTCAGCCTCTAGATTGAAGCGCACACTGGATACTTAGAGCTGAGTTGACCTGTTGCTAATGGTTATGAACTGGATATTTGAACATCTATGGTATTTATCTGGGGATTTTTGAGTGGGTTGGCGGCGGGATTGGCCGTTCACTTGGCATGGCGTTGGCAGCGGCATCGTCGTCATCAACTCTGGATGTCTCGTCTAAAGTCAGTGGCTGAACAATCATCGGTGGCCGGATGGAACCTGCCCTTCCCCCACTGGGGGCAAAGTGATCAGGTGTCGGCCCATTTGCTCAAACTATTGCAACATCAATATAGCGAGACACAGCATCTGGCCCAACAAGTCCAAGACTGGGAGCATCTCTGTCGGCATTTGCCGTTGGGATTTATTCAGGTGGATCAAAACAATGTGGTGATGTATTGCAATCCCATCGCCCAAGGTTTGCTGCGAATTGAGAATTGGCGTCCCAATATCAAGGTGCTGTTGGAATGGGTGCGCTCCTATGAGTTGGATCAATTGGTGGAACAAACCCGGCAAACGGATCCCCTGCCGAAAAAGCGACCCCAGCGACAGATGCGGGAGTGGCTATTTTATCCCTCTGGCGGAGAAGGTAAGCCGATACCGATTCGGGGCTGGGCGGTGTCCTTGACGCAGGGTCAGGTGGCGATCTTATTGGAGGATCGCCTGGAGGCCAAGACCCTGGCTCAACAACGGGATCGATGGGCTTCTGATGTGGCCCATGAACTCAAAACCCCCCTGACTTCGATTCGTCTGGTGGGGGAGACATTACAGAGCCGTGTCGATCCCAGCTTGCGGTACTGGGTAGATCGGCTGCTCAATGAGATCATTCGGCTGAGCTCGCTGGTGCAGGATCTACTGGAACTCAGCAGTCTCAACTTGGGAGCCGCTGCTGCCCTCCAGATGCGTCCCCTCAATCTTGTGCCCTTGGTTGAGCAAGCCTGGGAGAGCCTGATCCCCCAATCGGAACCCCGACATCAAACCCTCGACTTTGTGGGGCCAGAGGACTTGCACCTGTGGGGGGATGAGCAGCGACTCTATCGGCTGGTGCTTAATCTGCTGGATAACAGCATCAAATATGGCAAGCCCCAGACCCCCGCTCACGTCAGGTTATCCACGCAAAAGGGATCCGTCACCCTGGAGATTTATGATCACGGGCCGGGGCTGAAGGAAGAAGCGTTTGGGGCGATTTTTGAGCCGTTCTACCGCACCGATACCGCTCGTGCCCGCAGTGAAGGGGGAACTGGATTAGGCTTAGCCATTGTCAAACAAATTGTCGAGGCACATGGAGGCACCGTCACCGCCAACAATCATCCTGAAACGGGTGGACTCTGGATCCGTTGTGTTCTCAAAACAAAGCTGCATCAACCCTGAGCATGAGCTGTGACGATTAGCGACGAACTTTGCCCGCAAAGCCACTGGCTTTGAACTGTTCTAGGGTGAGGGGCAACGGATTGCTGATCGGCACCGAGATGCGAATGGCAAAAGGAGTTTCACCGGGCGGCACCTCTTCGATCGCACCCAACCGGGTTCGTTCGGGCATGATATCGTTGCCGTTGGCATCGTACATGCGACCAAATACATCGGCATTGACCAACGTGCGCTTAGAGCTATTCAGCACCGTGCCCTCCACAAACAGACAGCGAACCTCCAGCGTTGAGCCGCTGGCAAATAAATTATCGAATTCTGCCGTGTCGGGACAATCGACGGTGTGGACATCATGCAATTCCAAGGGTGTGGCTCCAAACCCCATTAACAAGACCGCCATCACTATCAAGACTCCCAGCAGGCCGCGTTGGATGGCCCGTCCCAGCATTGTCCCCATGTGGCTGATCATTGTTCTTCCTCAGGATATGAATCTGATGCAAAACTGGCTTGGGTTTGGTGAGACTGTGACGGCACTCAACACCTGGCCCTTTTTCTAAGTTTAAAGGTCTAAAGGGTCTCAAGTATCCCTGTCTGGCTCAATCGACCAAAACCCATCCTCTGTCAACACCCCATTGATCCCCCGATCCCAGGGATCCTGAGGCAGGGGATCGAGGCTAAAACAAGCTTGAGGCAGGATCCCCCATGTGGGTGCTGAGCAGGTGGCCAAGAAACGGTCATAGTAGCCGCCACCATAGCCCAATCGGGATCCCTGTCGGTCGCAGGCTAAGGCTGGAACCAAGATCAAATCGGCCCGACTGGCATCAAGTTGAGGTGATTCAGGCATCGGCTCCCGGATCCCGTAAGGAGTAATGACCCACTGATCCTGGATCTGCCCATAGTCGTGCCAGATCAGGCTTCGGCCAGGGCCACATCGAGGGATCCCCCAACGAATCTGACTCAACTGGTCAAAAACCGCATCCAGCCTAATCTCCTCTGGCGTACCCATATAGGCCAGCACTGTCATGGGATGCCGCAATCGCTGCCCCAATCCCCGACAGATCTCTGCGCTGATAGTCTCTAGATCGAGCCCTCGACGGAGCTGACGAAAGTAAAAGCGCAGGGATCCCTTGTCATAAGTAGGAGGGAGTCTGTGTGGAGTCAGATTGCCAGACTGCACAACAGTCACTTAGCCCAAGATTTCTACTAATTCCACCTCAAATTCCAGCTTGGCATTGGGGGGGATAACACCGCCCGCACCGCGACTGCCATAGGCCAGATCGGGGGGAATGATCAGCTTCCGTTTGCCATTGACGCGCATGGTGGCCACTCCTTCATCCCAGCCGCGAATGACTTGGCCGACCCCAAGGGCAAAGTTGAAGGGCTGATCCCGTTTGTAGGAACTGTCGAAGATGGTGCCATCCTCCAGCCGCCCCACATAGTTGACGGAGACGGTCTGTCCCCGTTCGGGCATTTCCCCATCGCCGACGCGAATATCCACATATTGCAGACCCGACTCAGTGGTGATCGGATCCCCTTCAACTTGGCTCATTTCAATGGGTGGGTTATCGCTAGCCCGAGACAGTGCTGAAGCTTGGGGAGCTATGAGTGACCAGCAACCCAAACTCAAGCAAACGCCCATCGCCAGAACTAACGCTTTACGAATCCATACTTTACACGCTTGCATACCACTCCGATCCTTTTTTCTTAAAATGTTGATTCTTAGGCTGACTGTATCGCAGGGATCCCACCCTAAGGGATCCAGTAACTCAACTGGGGGTCACATTATTGCTCAAGACACAACTTCAGCAATCTCGACAATCTGGCCTTTGGCATCCCGCACCCAAAATGACAGAGGCTTTTGAGCGCGAACGCTGTGGGAGATCCGCTTTTTGATCACAGCTTTCAACACAGCACGAACTGTATCTCGGTCATAGCTGGTGTGGCGGTAACGACCGGAGGGTGGGGCACTGGTGGCACTCCCATACCCTGAGCTGCCGTAACTGGGGCCGCCATAAGAAGCGCCGCTGGGTCGGGCATCGGGACGATATCCAGATCCATAGGATCCATAACTAGAGCTAGATCCATAGCCAGAAGGGGATCCATAGCTGGTGGGCTGATAGGCTGCTGCCCCACCGGTCTCATAGGCTGGGGGAGCAGGACGCTCAGTGCTACCCGGCACCACATGCAACTGTGAGTTGTCCGACAACTGATACCACAAACCGGGAATATCGGTGACAGGGGGGGATCCGGGTGGATCAAAGCGACGAGGGCTGATGATGTCGCCCGCAAAGTAGGGCATATCCAACCCTGCTCCCATCAGGCTAGTATCGCCGCCATAGTAATACTGCAACGGCAATTCGGCCTCGGGTAGTTTTAGGATCCCTTCGTAGAACTGTTTGGCCCGGTCGAGATCTGACACGATCACCGTATGGACTCGGGGGGCACCACTCAAAAAAGTCCACATCGCACCGCCATAAGCAGATAGGAGCAAAAACATCAGCCCCTTGGTGGACAGCAAAATAGACAGTGGGATTAGGGGGAAGAGGATGCCGAGCGAGATCATCACAACGATTGGCTGGGGGTCGTCAATCCAGTATAGACTGCGCTCTTGTGGGCGTTTGACTCTTTCCAGAAGTTCGTTTGTCCAGAGTCAGAAGTCGTCTCCAGATCCCAACATCACCAAGGCAAAATCCTCAATGGCATCAAAATAGATCATCACATCCTCGGCAATTTCTTCGCGAGGTTGACGACGACGGGCCAGATCGTAAGCTTGCTCTGTGAGATCCCCCACAGAAGTGGGAGCCTCCAAAAGGGTTTGAATAAGCGGGACTCGCTCTACAGGGATATCTAGCTTTTTACTAGGGGATCCCGGCCAGGTAAAGTTCAAGCTCTCCTTTTTCTGTACTGCTTTATCGACAAATCCCCGAAAACTAGTGTTGTCCATCAACAAGGGATTGAGGTAGAGGGTTGCAGATTGCCAATCTTCCTCTGACCAAGGTAATACAAACGAGGATCCCGATTGCTCGGCCCAAAAGTCGATCAGTCGATGGCGATTGGGGGCCAACAATTCAAACAAGTGCAGTTGTTCAAGTTGACTAAAAGATCTAATCTTGTCTGCCACAAAGGATGGCATTTCCGTAAACAAATCTTCTAGGTTCCAAGAAGGCAAGTCCACCAAATTGACTATGCCAAGTTTGGCTTGTTTGAGCATCTCAGATACTTCTAAGATCGAGTATCCCTTGTCTCCATAAAGTAAAAAATTATTAGCTAAAATCGCATTATCTTTGATGTTTGCTTGACTATAACTTGACTTAGCTGGGATTGTTGGTTGGAGAGCCTCTAGAAAGTTTCGGACATTCTCCATTGCTACTGGTTTAGGTAGATCAAACTGCCCTAACAGTCGGAACACCTCTTGGGCTTCTAGCATTTGACGGCGACCGTAAATATGGTGAAAATTAGTGCGGAGGATCCCATCCGATTTGAGAACTTTGGCCACAGATTTGAGGCCATCCAGCGGATCATCCAACAAATACAAGACATCATTGCAGGTGATGAAGTCATACTCGTAGCCTAAACTGGGTAGTTCCCGTAAATCGAGAACATAGTATTCGGCATTGGTAAAGCCGTGATAGCGCAATCGCTGCTCTGTGAGCTTAACGGATTCGCGCGAGATATCCATGGCAATAATTTTGGCACCAGGGTTAGACTCCGCTAGCAATAAAGTTTCATAGCCGGATCCACAACCAGCATTCAACATCACCGTTCCTTCATTATCCTGAATCTGATGGGTACGGAGATATTGAGCGGT
Source organism: Synechococcaceae cyanobacterium SM2_3_2 (assembly GCA_012031565.1). Classification (GTDB taxonomy): domain Bacteria; phylum Cyanobacteriota; class Cyanobacteriia; order Thermostichales; family Thermostichaceae; genus JAAUUM01. The sequence continues at coordinate 11,761 of JAAUUM010000067.1, read as the reverse complement.
GGTGTAGTTAACTTTAAAGAGACCGTCTAGATTGTTGCGAACCGAATCAGGTATGGGGGCGTTAGGGTAGGGGATCTCTTCATAAAAATCCCGCACTTGGGCCTGATGGTCTGGAGAGCTTGGCATCGTCGTCATGATATCGCCCGCATCACTGTCCTCTTAGAATACCTCCCGCTTGAAGCGGATTGTTAACAGAGTGAAGGAGCAGGGACGTTATGGAGATTTGGCAAGGCTGGTGACGGATGGCAAAAGAGGGTCTATGGATTACTGCCGGGACGCTGAGCGGCAATGGCCAAATTGACCTCAAAGCCCGAAACTCGTTGTAGAGCATCCATGACCTCAACGACCCTGCCGTGGGTCAGCCCCAAGTCAGCATTGATCACCACCAATCGCGGCGCCTCGGGATCCTCTTCGTCTTCAGCGGAGTCTCTTAACACCTGCTCCACTTTGGCAATGAGCTCACCAATGGCCACCTCCTCTTCATTGACCGCAATCTGATCTTCAGCCGTCACACTGACGGTGACATCGGGTTGCAACTGGGAACGGGCCGCTGCTGCATCTGGCAGGTTCACATCCAAACCCTGTGAGCGGGTCAATTCCAGGCTAGCGATGATGAAAAACACCAAGATCGAAAACACCACATCGATCAACGGCACAATGTTGATCTCAGGTGTCTTAGAATTCTCTGCCGGGATTCGCATAGGGCGTCTCTGGAGGGGTTGAATATTGAGAAGTGGGGAATCCGTGATCTAAAAAGTGACGATGGAGGAGTTCCAACTGACCGCCATATTCTTGGATCTTGGACAGCTGACGGATATAGAGCGATCGAAAGATATTGGCCACCAAAAACGTGCCAATCGCAATCACCAACCCTGCTGCCGTCGAATTGAGAGCTTCAGAAATTCCAGACAGGGCTAGCTCCGTATCAATTCCTTGTCCAATGGTGCGAGCCGCTTGGAGAGTCGTGATCAAGCCTGTGACAGTACCCAAAAGCCCTAAGAATGGAGATAGGGTGACAATCGTGTCGAATGCAGTGCCATACCGTTTCAACAGAGGGATCTCAGAGGCGGTGGCTGTCTCTAGGGCCAAACGGAAATCTTCAGGGTTAGCCTGCTCCAGTTCTAGACCCGCCAAAAAGATTCGAGCGATGGGTAGATCGGCATTTTGCTCCAGCTTAAACAGCGCCGCCCGAGGACTGCGGCTGTATAGCATCAGGCATTCCCGCACAATCCTTTCTTGGCGTTGGGTGATCTTCCACCAAAACAAGCTGCGCTCTAACATGAGGGCCACTGCGATGATCGAAGCGACCAGCAATGGCCAAGCTACAAAACCAACGGATCTAAACCACGCGATCACATCCATTACTGCCTCCAGTCATCCTGTCTTGGCCCCGTCATCTCGCCTCTAGTCATCCCGCCTCAGGTACGATAGCACTTGTCACGGGACATCCTTTGCTGGGTTGACCAAATTGGTTTAGCAAAAGAATTGGGTAGCTTTTCGAGCCTCTACCGGTCTCAGCTCACCTTTCACCTCTTGACCCTGGCTTACCCTGTACCCAAGCTGGTGATTACCCAAGCTGATGATTGGTTTGGATCTAGAGGCCCAAAGCCTCTTGACCCACTGTGTGCAAACTGTGTGCAAACTGTGTGCGACATGGGGACATCGCAAGAGCATCTCCTTTTGATAGCACTCTTTTTAACTTGATAAAGCAGGTGGGATCCCAGAGAAAAGTACCAATGTTGGCACCTCGGGTCTTATTCTGAATCCAATCTCTCGATGCTGGTGCTTTTGCTCAAGAATTGAGGGTTTTTTTACGAACGGGGGCTGCCGCCATGCTAGCCACCTAACTCAGGGATCCCGATGGGTGAGGGCTTCATATTTCTTGAGAGCCGCACCCTAGTCAGCTTTCTTACCTAATCTATGCCTAATCGATGGGGATTTGGGCCAAAACTGCTCACAGAGAACTCGTCATTAGGATTCACAGTTGGCATACTAGGGCAATATCTGACTTCGTTAGAGGCCGCTGTTATGAAAATAGGTCGCTGGTTCGGGCTTGTGGTAGCCTGTCTGGCTGTTGTAGGAATTGCGGGCTTTATGACCCTATGCGGGCAGACCGCCGCCCCCTATGACAGTATCATCGTCAATTTTGTCAACACGGCAACCCCCACCCAGGTGGCCGCTATCGAGCGAGAGTTTGGCATTGATCTGCGGCTCAATAGTCCCAGCTCTTTTGCCCAAACCGAAAAAATTTATCAATTTCACTATTCCCCTGAGGATCCAGGCCAAGCTCGCCGACTCAAGCGGGCTTTGACCGAGAATCCTTTGATCGAGTATGCGGAGCCAAACTATCAGGTTTCCACCATGCTGCTTCCCAACGACGAGATGTATGGTCAGCAGTGGAACCTAGAAGCCATCAATATGCCAGCGGCCTGGGATGTGACGGCTGGCGAGGGGGTGACGGTGGCGGTGATCGACACGGGTGTGACTCGCGTTTCTGACTTGGCTGAGACCGCTTTTGTTCCAGGGTTTGACTTTGTTGATGACGACAGCGATGCCACTGACCTGCATGGACATGGCACCCATGTGGCGGGCACCATCGCTCAGTCTACCAATAACGGCATTGGGGTGGCTGGGGTGGCCTTCAAGGCCAAAATCATGCCGATCCGAGTCTTGGATGCCAATGGCTTTGGCAATGTGGCCGATATCGCCGAAGGGATCCGGTTTGCGGCTGATCATGGTGCTACGGTCATCAACATGAGCTTGGGCGGGCGCTCTGCTGCGGCCACCATGCAGGATGCGGTTACCTATGCCCATGACAAAGGCGTCACCATCGTTGCAGCAGCTGGGAATGACGGCAGCAGTGGCTCCAGCTATCCTGCCCGCTATGAGCATGTGATTGGGGTGTCTGCCGTGGGGCCAAGCGGTGACAAAGCTCCTTATTCCAACTTTGGTATTGGGGTGGATATTGCTGCACCGGGTGGGGCCAAGACCCAAGAGCATCCCGAGTGGGGGATCCTGCAACAGACCCTCAACCGTCGTAATCCTCGGGAATCGGTGTTTGAGTATTTCCAAGGCACCAGCATGGCCTCCCCTCACGTGGCTGGGGTGGCAGCGTTGATCCAGTCTCAAGGGGTAACGGCTCCTGATGAGGTGGAGAAGATCCTGAAGCTGTCGGCTCAGGCTGTGCCCAACGACAAGCAAAACTACTTTGGCTCTGGTCGTTTGGATGCCCAAGCTGCTGTGACACGCAGTTCTACCACTGATCAGGCTGAAAATCCCTTGATGCTGTGGCTGAAGGATTTCGTCAACTATCTGGTCACCAACGGTTACCTCAATCCTCGGTTCTGGTTTGATGGTGGTGCCTTTGCACTGGTGCCCAAGCTGATCATGGTTTTGGGTGGCTACCTCATCACCCTGTTGATCCGCTGGTGGATGGCCCCCAAAGGCTTCCGCCTGACGATGCCTCTTTGGGCGGGCATGATCTTGGGTAGCTCTGGCCTATTTGTGCTGCAAGGACTGGCGGTTGTGGGCTTGCCCCGCTGGCCACTGCAAATGGCGGGATCCTCGCTGCCTGAGTTGGGTACTGCCTTGTCACAGTCGGCAGATCTCAACCCAATCTTTGCCAGTGTGTTGATCCCCACAGCGGCGGTGATTTTGTTGCTGGGTCATCGTTCGCTGCGCTGGGGGGCGATTGGCCTCTGTGCCGGGGTGGCTTCCCACCTATTGCTGAGCGGATCCGTCTTTTATGAGGGGGTTCTATGGTTTGGTTCTGGGGATGTCTGGGGGCGTTGCTTCTTAGTGCTCAATGGACTGCTTTGCCTATGGCTGGGCTGTTTGGCTCTGAAGGCTTCGACCTCTTCCGAGTCCAGCAGCCTCAACCTACGGTAATCAGTGAAGACCCCACCCCGGAGGATATGGCCATGTCAACGTCTGTCACAGAGGCTTTTACAGGCACCATTGAGTTCCTTGATCTGGAGGGGGGCGTCTGGGTTCTCACCACAGATCAAGGGCAACACTACGCCCTCTTTCGGGCTCCGCAAGAGCTGTTGATAGAAGGATTGGGTGTCACCATTCAGGGATCCCTCAAGTCCGATATGATGACGGCGGCACAGGTGGGCGAGGTGCTGGAAGTTCAGTCCTTTACCACTCAAACGCCTTGATGCCTGAGTCAGGTTACACTTATCTGGTTCATTGACCAGTTCCATTGGCTTTTCTCCCGAACCTTTTTTTCAGAGGGCGAAGGGAGAAAAGCCATATTTATTTTGTAATCTCATTTATGGTTGTTTAGCGATTTCCGGTTGCCTTTACACAGGCAGGATCAACTCGCCCCGGCGACCCAAGGGATCCGAGAGTACGCTGCCATTAGGCCCTTTGATCCGCAGGATAGCTTGTCCACCCACCAATTCAATCTCGGTGTAGTTGGGGACGGCTAGCTCCAAGAATCTCAGGCTGCTGTTGGTGATCCCGGGGATCCCGCCCGCCTCCGGTGGCGCTAAGAAGGAGTTGAGGATGCCGTAATAGAGTTGGGCCCCATTGGGCACCCCCAGCTGCGCGCCTAGCTCATCAATACTGATGGCCGTCACGCTAGCGCCTGTTGGGCCTGTCCACACTTCCCAGATGGGCACAGCGCCACCAGGATTGACTTGGCCAACAAAGCCAGAATGATTGTTCCCGGTCAAGAAGACCACATTCTCAATGCCGTTCCCTTCAATCGTGTCCAGCACCGACTGTCGCTCCAGCCAGTAGCCCTCCCAGACATCGTTGGAGCGGAAATAGGTGACTGAGATGGGAAACTCACTGACCACAAACTTGTAGCGGGCGGTCGAATTACGCAGGCCATTGAGCAGCCATTGTTTCTGGGGATCCCCCATCAAAATCCGAGGGGTCTGGCGCAATAAGGCAAATAGAGCTGCTTGGGATCCCGGCGGGCCAAAGAAAAGAGCTTGCTGTTCGGGGGTTAGGGGCAGACCTGACGCGGCCAAAAAGGCTTCTGGGGTCAGACCGGGCGGCAAAATAGGCAGAATCGGGGTGACCACGGCCAAGTCACGATACTGGCGTAGATCCAGCACAAACACCTCGGCATCCGCGCCGTACTTGAAGCTGCGGAAGAGCCGATCTCGGTTATCCACCCCACCCACATTGGTGAGCTGAGGGGTGACGGGGTTGTATTCAAAGAAGGCTTGATAACCCAGACGCTTCAGATCTTCCACATCGGTGACAGTGCCGGTCAGATCATCCAATTGCTGAGCATTGCCACCACTGGCCTTACGACCGCTGTAGTTATCGATCACCTCATGGTCATCCCAGTTGATCACCAGCGAGGTTTTGCCAAAAATCTGAGGAAATTCAGCTCCAGCATAGACAGGATCCCGTTGATCCCGGTAGAGACTGCGATAAAATCCAGATTGCCAATCGGATCTTGGCCCAACCAAAAGCGGTCGGCGTAGACGGTATCGCCATTGAACAGAACAAAGTCCACATCCCCTTGATTGACCTCATTCAGCAAAGCTGCCCCAATCGGGAAGGGCGGTTCATTGGCACAACTGATGTGGAGGAATCGGACTGGGCGACCATCCGCTTCATCCGGCAGGGTACGGAACTGCCCCACCGGGCTGGTGATGCCGACCGAGGTGATGAAGCGATAAAAATAGGTCTGGGCTGAGGGCAACTGTCCCACCACCGTCCGAGCAATGTAGTCCCCCGGTTCTGTCCGGTAGTCTTCGCCAGAGTCGCGCCGTGCCGTCAAAGGGATCTCTTGCAAAATCGTGGTGAAACCTTCATCGCTGGCAATTTGCAGGGTCACATCCACCACCGAGCCGCCATCTTCGGGCACCACCCGTGTCGAGAGCACCACGCTTCGGGCAGTGGGATCCCCGCTAAAGACCCCCTGGGGAAATCCGCTGCGTCCCCCCGGAATAACTCCTACGCTTGAGGAACCCCCGTTGCCGCCACAAGCGGCCAAGAGGGCAGCACCGCCCCCCCAAGTGAGTAGTTGTAGTGCAAAACGACGGGAACGAAAGTTGGCACTCATGAGCGGGTTCCTGCAATCTCAAGAAGATGCCCCTAGTCAAGCATGGGTAGGGTAGAGATAAGGTTATGAATTGGGGATCCCCAGGTTAAGATTTGGCCCCAATAGCCAACAATTAGCCAACAATTAGCCAACAATTCGGATCTCGGCAGGCGATAAGGTGAAGGAGGCCGCTTTTTGCTCCTTCTTCTTGTCCATGTCTTGCAATTCGTCCATTCTTGCCCTCACCATGACCCATGATCCTTTGCCGCTGGCTCCCGATCTGCCCTCAGACCCTCCAGGGATCCCTGCAGCTCTAGAGTGGGAGGCTCAGCGCCCCAGTTGGGATGAATATTTTTTGATGATGGCCAAGTTGGCTGCCACCCGTTCCACCTGTCTGGCCTTTCCGGTTGGGGCAGTAATCGTCAAGGATCGGCAGGTGTTGGCCACTGGTTACAACGGCCCTCCCTCGGGATCCCCCCATTGCACCGCTCAGGGCTATTGCTATCCCGGTCTCAGCAGTTGTGCCGCCAGCAGCACCTTGCCCTCTCGCGCCGTTCATGCCGAAGCCAATGCCATTGCCCAAGCTGCCCGCCACGGCATCAGCACTAACGGTGCCCGCATCTATGTAACGCTGGAACCCTGTTTGTCCTGTTTGAAATTGCTGATCTCCGCCGGGATCCGCGAGGTTTTGTATGAGATGACCTATACCCAAGGGGGTAAAGCCCAGGTGCGAGATGGCTTTCTAGAACTGGGTCTGGTCAAGATGGAGCAGATCCAACTGCGCCCCCCCATCGCTCAGAACTCAGCCCATTATCTGCTCAATCCCACATCGGTAGCACGAGCCACTACTTTTTCAGTTTGATCCTCTGCTATAAAAGTGGCCATCTTCTCAATCCTCTCAAACAAGCACACTGAGACTGGGCATGAACAACCACTTCTTCTTCATGGGCGGTAGTGCAGGGGGCTGGCGGATCACCGATATTCGAGCAATCGCGGGATCCAGTCTGGAGGGGGCAGAACGCCTAGAAGTGGTCGATCAGCACCCTACAGAGCGATCCGAATCATCGACCTGGTGTCTCCAGGGGTTTGCCAGCGACCTCCGCTATGCCAAGCGGGACGAGGTGACGATGTTGCGGGCGATCCAGCCCGATCTGAATCGAGCTGAGGCCATCACAGCGGTGTTGATTCCTATTAAGAAGTCTGCCGCCTGGTGGGAACTGGCCCAAGATGAGCGGCGGGCCATTTTTGAAGAAGCCTCTCACCACACGGCAGTGGGCATGAACTATCTGCCGGGAGTAGCACGGCGGCTGTTGCACTGTCGAGATATCGGAGAGCCATTTGACTTTCTCACCTGGTTTGAGTTTGCCCCCGAGCACACCCAGTCTTTTGCCACGCTCTTAGAGCAAATGCGCCAAAGTCCTGAATGGGACTATGTGGAGCGAGAGGTGGAGGTCTGGCTTGATCGACGGATCCCGTTTTAGTGCTCCTTTGCGGAGATCTGTTTATCCTGGGGAAGTTTAGACGAGGAGCCAGAGCCCCTTGATTGTGGCAAGTAGATTGATGCCGCTGAGTACCAGTTGATTAGAGCTCTTGCACGAATCAACAAGAGGTTAAGGGCGGCAAGGTTAGCTCATAGTTGTGGATGCCAGCAATGACATTCAATCTCAGTTTCAATCTCTTCCTCCGATTGCGATAGCGACTGCCAATGATCCGCCATACCTTCAACCGTCGATGCATATGCTCCCCTCTGATGCGCCGAATCGCTAGCTGCTGATTGTCTTGCCTTTGCTCCCTTGTCAGCTCTCTACCTCGTGGTTTTCGATCGGGAATCTTGCTCTTGCCATCTAGCTTTTGTATCCCTTGATAGCCTTTGTCTACCAACACTTCTATTTGCTCTTCAAGTCGTGTCTTGCTTGCCTTGAAAACCTTAAAATCATGTCCTCTCCCTTTGCCAAAACTTGTGCAAATTATCTGCCCACTTCCCTGCTCAACTGTCACCTGTGCTTTTAGGGTGTGACACTTGTGCTTGCCGCTGTAATAACCCCGCTGTTTTTTTAGGCCGTTCAATCTCAACTTCAGTCATGTCGATAACAATCACCTCATATCCCGCTTCCCTCAGCTTCTTTTTGCCGGGTAGATGAAACTCTGGACATCGAGCCAAAAGCTTTTCTACTTTGTGGACAATCTGACAGACGGTTGATTCATAAACCCCTACATCTTGGGCAATGTGAAAGTAGGTACGGTACTCTGGCCAATAACTCAGGCAAATCAGTAGCTGCTCAGCCACACTCAGCTTGTTTTGTCCCCCTCTGTGTCCTTGCCGCTGCAAGTGAGGGGTCAAGTAGGCAACCATGTGCTCAAACGTTTCTGGCTGCCCCCCTGTAAGACTCTTGAACGCTGCTGGGGACAGAGATTGGACTTCCTCGTCAGTCATAGCCTTATCCACTAGGTCACCTCTGGTATCTCTCTTCTCTCTCATTTATGCGAGAGGTCTAGTTATGCCCCTTAGCAAGGCATCGGAGATGTCGCAACCTTTGGGGATTGGTGTTTGGGAGCAGGGCACATGGGTGATGCGGGCGGACTTGACAAGTTTCTGGAGTGCTTGGGCAATCTTTTGGGATCCCTCAGTTCCCGCCTCATCCCGGTCGTAGAAGATGACCACTTCACCAGGGAGCTTACTTAGCTCAGAGTCTGGGGGAACTGTACGAGCACCACAGATAAAAGTGGCAACGGTAATGGGGAGATTGGCTTCTTGTACTTGCCATCCCAACAGCAGAGCATCCCATTCCCCTTCACACAGCCAAGTCTGGATAGACTCCTCCGGGTTGTGGGTCAAAAAGACCAGGGCAGGGATCCCTTTCTGATGCCAGATGCCGGATGAGTCTAGAGGGAATCGGCGGGTTTTGATACCAGAGGTGCCATCGCCTAGAGGAATGGGGATCCCGATGCCTTTCGGGGTGGACATCAAGCCCAACTGGTAGTGGGCAATCAGAGCTGAAGGGATCCCACGGTTGGAGAGCCAGTCTCTAGCTTCGATGGCATCCGGGGTCTGACCATTCAGCAAGAGACCCACGAACTTCCCCACTTGTAAGGGGGTGTAAGTCTGGTCATTGGGCTTGTGCCCGTTGCCATTGCTGGTAGAGCGCAGCTCGTTCCTGGATGGAATCCCTTTGGGCTGGCCAATGACAGAGCGGATTTCTTCGACCGTGCATCCGGCGTGACAGAGATAGGCTCCATCCGTGCCAGGAACCAAAGCCAAGCTGCGCTGTCGGGGTCTGCGGCCTTTCTTCCTCTCACAACTGGGGCAGTAGGCTCGCCCGTTCTGGAAATCAATGTGCGCTCGAATATCAAAGCTCATGGGCATCCTCCTAATGCTCCGCATCGCTAACGCGAAGGGGGTAACGCTCAGGAAAGACCTCCTCCACTGGCTTGCCCAAGGTCTCCGCGATGGCTCGCGCTACCCTGGCGCTGCGCTTTTCTCCCTTCATCACACTGGTGACGAACTGGCGGCACACCCCATACTCTGCGGCGGCTTTCTCTAACGTCCCAAAGCTCTTGCGGATCCCGGCCCGGATGCCTTCTTGGTGCATCACTCCCTCGATTGAGGTTGACATTTGACTACCTGTATGAAGAGTGTTGTTCATATACCCTGTTATAGTCGCCATCTTCTTGCGATACGTCAACACTGTAAACCTGGGTGATTTTTGATGCCTAAACGTCCTGCTTCTTCCCCTAACCCCCGTGCCCAATCAGCGGATCCCGCTCAGGTGCAGGCGATTGCCCGCCGCCTTCACGATTTGATGCTGGAGTTTTTTAAGGAGCGCGGCATGGATCCGATTGCGGCGGATTTTGCCCATATCTGTGGGCTGGCGGATAGTTCTTTGCGGAATTACCTCCAGGCCAAGGCGATTCCTAATTCGGATAAGTCGATCCTGATTGCTGAGGCGACGGGGGTGAGTATTGATTGGTTGCTGACCGGACAGGGGCCGCGCTATCGCAGACCTTTAGTGGGGGGTGAGTTGCCTTCAACTTCACCGGAGGCTTTGGCGGCGGCGGATGTGATTTTTATCCCGTTTTTTGATGTGGCGGCGAGTGCGGGGGGTGGTGCGTTTGTGGAGGAGGGGGCGGAACGGAGTTTGGTGCCCCTCAGCAAGTCTTGGATCCAAACGAGTTTGGGGGTGAGTCCCCGCCATCTGAGCATGATTCGGGTGATGGGGGATTCGATGGCTCCGACGCTGGATTCGGGGGATATGGTGATTGTGGATGAGTCAGCGAAGTTTGCCGACAGGATTGTGGAGGGGATATTTGTCTTGAGGATTGATGGGTATTTGCGGGTGAAGCGATTGGAGCGGATGAAAGAGCGGATCCGGGTGTTGAGTGATAATCCGGCTTATCGACCGGAGGTGTATCGCCTCAATCAGTTGCAGGAGGAGTTTGCGGTGTTGGGTCGGGTGGTGGCTGCGGTGAAGCCGACGGCGTGAGGGGGAGAGGGAAATGCTTAAAGATGGAATTAGAGGGTTATGGCGAGTAGATAAGCCTAATGAAGTTGTGCCGTTGTTAGGCTCGGAACCTATGTTGGTAGAGTTAGGAACGCTACTAGATTTTAGGGATGAGGGACGGGTCTATGACCTGGTGCAAATCTCTGGGGATTCACTATTGGGGGTGGAGATCCTTTCGCCCATGACACTGTTTTCCATTTCAGTCAGCTATCGAAAAAGAGAGGACTCCACTGATTAAAACAATTCAGAACATTCAAGTCTTTGATGCCCCACTTTCCAAAGTAAACCCCTAAGACTTAATCACTATGCCAACATCAATCACAGAATTGCTACCCGCGATCTCAGCACTCTCCCATGCTGACAAATTTCGGCTTGTGCAATTAGTCTTAGCGCAACTGGCCCAGGAAGATAATATTGAAGCTCTACAACAGCCGTCCCCTTCTTTTGATCCCCATCAATTCTTTGGAGTGGATCGCCAATCCAAGCAAGTCATTGACGACCATTTGGCTAGCGTTCGAGAAGGTTGGCTCTAATGGCTTACTTGATTGACACCAATATCGTCATCTACTACTTCAATGGGTTAACCAATGATGAAGGAATCCATGCCATTCTTGCCGATAGCTTTAAGATCTCGATTATCACCAAGATCGAGTTTTTAGGCTGGAGTCAGTTTGCAGATGACCCTGAATTACTTACTAAAGCAAGAGAATACCTGAGCCATGCTACTGTGTTTGAGCTTAAAGAGGCGATCGCTGAACAGTCCATACAGCTCAGACAAAACTTTAGGACCAAAACACCCGATGCTATTATTGCCGCAACAGCCTCGTTTAACGGACTAATGGTAGTGACCAACAATACATCTGATTTCAGCCGCTTGGGTGTAAAAACCCTCGCTGTGAACATCTAATAATCTTACCGAATAGCTGCTTGCCACAATGACTTAACACGACCACAAACAACTGGGTAACATCCTACGGGGCATCGCCGACCAACCGCAACGAATTTCTCAAAGAGCTTAGCTTGCCGCCGTTGCCCTGATGTCTGATGTCTGAGGATCCCACGGTGGAACAGGGATCCCTCCGCCTCTAAGCAGGGAACGGCCTGTGGCCTAGAGGGTGTCGTCAGAATATTTTAGCCCACAAAGTAATGCACCTGATGTGAACGGCAGCCAGATATGATGCGCTATGTTTCGCATACCGTGTGGCGATGCCGTGCCACTGCTTGAGTCCCCAAAAGGCATTCTCGACCAAAT
>JAAUUM010000066.1 GCA_012031565.1 Synechococcaceae cyanobacterium SM2_3_2 | reverse complement strand
ATGTCGTACGAACAAGCTAGCCCAGCGGTGGTGACCATCAACACAGGGCGAGGCTCCGGTTCGGGATCCATTATCTCAGCCGAGGGGTTGGTGATCACACGAGCATGTGGTGCGGACAGCTCTATCCCGTGGCGGGCAAGTCCAGGTGATGACCTCTGCCGGCGGTCGCTACACCGGACAGGTTTTGGCAGTGGATACCCAAAATGACTTGGCCTTAGTCCAGATCCAGGCCAATGAGGTCTTCCCCATCATCGAACTGGCGGATCCCAGTCAGATTCGGGTGGGCCAGCAGGTCTATGCCATTGGCAGCCCGTTTGGGTTATCCGGCACCCTCACCACCGGGATCCTCAGCCGTATTGCCCCCAATGGCGATTTGCAGACGGATGCCTCCATCAATCCCGGCAACTCCGGTGGGCCTTTGCTCAATTCCAGCGGTCAGTTGATTGGGGTTAACAAGGCTATTCTCAGCCCTGGTCGAGGGGGCAGCGTTGGCATCGGTTTTGCCACCAGTGTGGCCATGACTCAGCCGTTTATCGCCTCAGCCACCGCCTCAATTGCCGCCGGTAGGCCCCTGGCCGGTAGTGGCTCAGACGGATCGGGCGGGGCTGGCTTGGCTCAAGGGCATCGACTCGGGATTGTGGTGGATCCACAAACATTGATCATTCAGCAGATCAACCCAGGGTCTGTGGCCGCACAGGTGGGTCTCCAGGCCGGAGATCGGTTGATGAGTCTGAATGGCCAGCAGCTCTCCAACCTTGATCAACTGTTAAATCATCTCAATACCAGTCCTGCCCAAGTGTGGCTCGGCATTGGTCGCCAGGGATCCTTTGGCCGTGTGATGATAACTTTTTAGGGCTTGCGTTTTTCATCAGCCCCTAACCTATGCCCGCATCCCCATGCCCACATCCCCATGCCCACATCTTTGATCCAGACAGCGGAGCAAGTGCGGGATCTGTTTGACCAGATTGCCCCCCACTACGATGACCTTAACCAGGTGTTGAGCCTGGGCCTCCATCAGGTCTGGAAAGGGATGGCGGTCGGCTGGCTGGATCCTCCCGTGGGAGGGCAAGGGCTGGACATCTGCTCTGGATCGGGGGACTTGGCTTTTCATCTAGCGCGGCGGGTCGGTCGCCAGGGGCGGGTGATTGGGCTAGACTTCTCCGCGCAGTTGCTCCAAATCGCAGCACGGCGGGGATCCCTGAGCTATCCCGGTCACAACTTGCAGTGGGTGCAGGGGGATGCCTTGGCCCTGCCGTTTGAGGATCAGCAGTTTGATGGGGTGACGATGGGCTATGGACTGCGGAATGTGACCGATATCCCCCAAGCCTTGGCCGAGATCTATCGTGTGCTCAAGCCCGGGGGTCGGGCAGCTATTCTGGATTTTCAGATTCCGCCGGATCCCTGGCTACAAACATTTCAACAGCTGTATTTGGATCAGGTGGTGGTGCCCTTGGCGGCCCAGAGGGGTCTGCGGGAGGAATATGCCTACATCATGCCCAGCTTGGCCAGCTTTCCCAGCGGGATCCAACAGTGCAATTTGGCGGCAAAAGCGGGCTTTAGTCAAAGCTACTTTCGTCCTCTCATGGCCGGGATGATGGGATTGGTGATCGCCAGTCGATAGATGGGCTCTGCTCTGGGTTTTATCAGGTCTAAGCCTGATCGGGACGGGCTTTTGATCCGTTGGCAGCTAGAGCGCCGGGAGGATCGGGTTGAGTGCCGCCATCTTTGGGCTGGGCCAGCCTTCGATGGGGATTCAAAATCAGCAGCCCGACTCCTGACAGTAACCTTGCCATCACCAGAGGGAGTAACGCTAAGGCCCCCAGACTGCTGACCCGAGTCAGGGCCACAACGGCTGCAACCCCCAAAGCCATCTCCAGGCCCGCCAAAGGGATCCACAGCCATGATCGGGATCCCCAGCCTCGCAACATCACCCATTGGCCCAGCCCCACCCCGACCCCGGCGATCAACCCACCAACCCCCACCAGCCCAATAGACTGTCCCACCAAGGCAGCCAACAGCTCTGGCCCATCAAAACGACCGGCAGCATCGAGTCCATAACCGGTGCCGATCCCCACTATCAGGGTGCCCAACAGGGTCAAGATCGGCCAGCCCCAAGGCCGCGACAGATACGGTCGCAACATCAGCATCTGCCCGATTCCTGCTCCTAACCCCAGCAAGAGAGCCAGGATCCCTGCTGCCAACCAGCCCATCGGCATCCCCGCCACCGCTGGCAAGATCCCTCCTCCTGTCCACGGGGATCCCACCACCGCCAGTCCTGCCGCCAACCCCAAACTGCTGCCAACACCGCTCCCCACCAGCCATCCCACCAGCAAACGCCAAGGCAACGCTGAGCCCGACAGAAACTCGATCGACCCCTCTGTGCTGAGTTCACCGAGGGTATTCACCATGTCTTGGATAGCCGGATCAGCGGATCCCTGGCCCGCCGCCATCCCATCTGGGTTCTGTTGACTGGCCTGCCTGAAGCCCGCCTGAGCCTCTCCATTGTTGGGATCCAGCCGCAAGACCCCCTGAAAGTCCATCTGGGCCAAGCCCCAATTGCTTTGGTTGAGGTGAATCAGTCCCCTCTGGAGGTAATAGTGACTCTCATTCGGTTCTCGCCGAATCAATTGATTGAGCAGCTGGATGGCCTCTTTGAACTGTTTTTGCTCCACCAGCGTCATGGCCCGTTGATAGTCTGGGGCTGATAACGCCGCATCAGAGGGAGATTTGGGTTTTTGGTCGATCAGATCGGCCAGCGGGTTGCCCGGTTTGCCAAACGCCGATGTTCCTGCCCCCCCCCGATTGGGCAAAGGCTGGGATCCCGATGGGTAAGACTGGGCCAACACTCCCTCCAGCAGTTGCTTCAGCCCCAGCATGGTCTGAGGGCGACGCTCCGGCTCCTTTTGCAAACAGGCAAACACCACCTTTTGCAGTGCCGAAGGAATGGTATGAGGTAGAGAGCGAGAGCGAAAGGGAATGGGCTTCTCGTAGTTGTGGACGTGGTACCAACCGGGCAGCGAGTCAGTATCAGGATTAAAGGGCAAAGCTCCGGTCAGCATCTCGTAGAGGACGATGCCCAAGGAGTAAATATCGGAGCGGGAATCCAATTTTTCCCCCCGCATCTGCTCGGGGGAGGCGTAACACATGGTGCCCAAGAAATAGCCGGTTTGGGTCAAGTGTCGGTTGGCTTCCCCCATCACCTTGGAGATGCCAAAGTCCAAGAGCTTGACCACCTCCCGCTTGTCGGGGGTTCGCATCACAAAGATGTTGCTGGGCTTGATGTCTCGGTGTACCACCCCTCGGATGGAATAGCGCCCCAGATCCACATGAAAATTGTGGGCATGGTCAAGCCCATCGCAGATTTGGATCCCCAGCCGCAGCACCCTGCCTGGAAATATGACCTTTTCTCGGCTGAGGATAGAGTCCAGCCCACGACCGCTATCAGCCCCAGTCTTGAGAAACTCCATGACCAAGTAGGGTCGCTGCTGAAAGACACCATAGGATCTAACCTGGACAATGCCGGGATGCTCCCCCAACAGGGCACTGACCCGCGCCTCATCCATAAACCGCTCTTGCAGTTGATGGTAGTAGTCGGGGGTCATATCGGGCGGGGGCGAGCGCAATAGCTTGACGGCCACCACTTGGTCATTGAGCTGCGTGTCGACTGCTTGATAGACGTTGCCGTAGCCCCCCTCGCTGATGTGTTGGGTGAGGCGATAGCGATTGCCAATAAGCTGCCCCACAAGGCGTTGGTTCATGTCAAGTCAGCCTTCGTTGCCTGCTGGATCCCTTAGGTATCAAACTTAGTTTGTTAATAACTTAGTTTGTTAATAACTTAGTTTGTTAATAACTTAGTTTGTTAATCAAGGGTTATCAATCAAGTTTTGACCTTTTCTTGATGGAATGATCTTAGTGTAGACAAGTGTAGACACCTGATCATTCCCAATTAGGGATCCAGATATTATCTCCCCTGGCGGTGTTTAGGCTTATGGATTGCACCCTTAACCACAAAGAATCTTGTGATTTCGTTACTGCATAGCAGTCTGTTGGTTTAGATTGACAGCCAGAGCTGGCCAAGACCAGACAATGCTCAGTCGATACTCAGTCAATACTAATGCTGCTGGGGCCTTCTTCTGGTTTGACGCGGCCCGCATTAAAGCTGGTCAAGAAGGTATCAACGTCCCGCAGACTGACCACAATGCGACGGCAGGGCACCTGTACCCCGAGTGGGCCAAGAATAGGCAAGAACAGCACTTTTTGCTGCAATAGCGGAATGGCAATCACCTTTTCGGTGCTGGTGACGGGGGCGACCGTACCCTGAAAGTCAGTGCGTAAGCCTAAGCCCATGTACCATTCCCATGAGACCAGCTCAGCTCGACCAAGATTGCTGAGGCTAAACCGTTCATCAAAAAGACTGCCTGCTTTGACCCGCAGTTCATCGGGCACCATCTCCACAAAGGCATTGGTGGCATTGAGTTGAAAAAGGGGAAGCACCAGGCTGGAAAGAGGATCCTGGGCAATCTGCATGGGGTAACGCATGAATTCCTTGGGAGATCAGGTCATGTAACTCAAAGTAAACCTTTGTGACGGGATCCCGCAAGGCGATGCAGAGCAGGGGGGATATCAGGGGATGCCAGAGACAGGGGATGCCAGAGACAGGTCGAGTCTGGATGCTGGGTGTAGGAGGTGCTAGCGAGAGAGAAGTCTCCTCAAAACCCATCTGCCAATCTGGGTTAATCCCCCAATCCATTGCAGCCATTGCTTGCTACTGCTCAACGTCTTGCGGCTCTGCCGAAGTCCATCTCGGAGCTGGAGCAAGGCTTGCGGGGTGGATCCCAGGGATGCATGAGTCGCTTCCGACCAGCCATCGAAGGTACTGGCAGTGCCGGAAAAAGTCCGCCGCAGCCCCCAGACGATCGGGATCGCCCGCAGGATCCCTAAGACTAAGACGACATTGAGGGCGCAAACCCAAATAACGTTGGCATCCATTGGGGTTGTTTGGGCTGTGATGGTTTGTTTGATTGAAACTTAGATGAAAGCCATTGAGTTTTTGAAGGAGGCAATAGACTAAACCAGCCAACTGGTAACTGGGGTTGAGGTGGGGCCGGATGGCATCGCATCAGTCGCTCAGCAAGGTCTAGCCAATATCAAGCGGTGAGAGTGGCCCCATCATAGCCTGGGCTGATCGGGGGTATGCTGGCCACAAGAATCCTGTTGGTTCGGGCTAGAGGACTTATTTCATGACCTCTCGATCAAGTCGATGGACACAACAAGCCCTGCTGTGGCTGATCATTGGGGTTTTGCTATTGCCCTTTATCCCTCTGCTGATTTGGTCGGGATCCCAGGGCTGGTATTTTCCTCAGGTATGGCCTTCTCAGTGGAGTGGTCAAGGGTGGCAGGCTATCCTTTCCGGTAGTGCCCGGGTGGGATCCGGCCTGCTCACGAGCTTGGGAATTGCGGCGGCAACCACAGGTCTGGGACTCCTAATTGGGATCCCGGCAGGGCGAGCGTTGGGGCTGATGGATTTTGCCGGTAAGGGGGTGCTGCGACTGCTGTTGCTCTTGCCCATCTGTGTCTCTCCTTTGGCCACGTTGATGGGGATCCAATTTATCCTGATCCGGCTGCGGCTCAGCGGGTCGGTGCTGGGGGTGATCTTGGTTCATCTGATCCCAGTCATCCCCTACATGGTGTTGGTGTTGAGCAGTGTGTTCGCCCATTTTGATCAGGGTTATGAACATCAGGCCCGAACATTGGGGGCAGCGGGCTGGCAGGTGTGGCGATATGTGACCTTGCCGCTTATTGCCCCTGGGGTGGTGGTGGCGGCGCTGTTTGCCTTTTTGATCTCTTGGAATGAGTTTTTGCTCACCTTTTTTGTGGGGGGATCCCGCGTCTTGACCCTGCCGATGGTGCTCTATGCCAGTTTGCAAGGGGGTAACACGAGCCTGATGGCAGCCATTGCCATTACTTCACTCCTGCCCGGTCTATTCTTTTGGTTGTTTGCCCATCAAGTTTTGCAGGATGAGTCTGCCCCCTTGGCTGGCTGGGGAAATGGATAATCAGGGATCAGCCCAAGAGCCGATGTATGGTCAGCCGATATAGGGTCAATGGGGATCCCTGAGTTGGATCATTTTGTGAGTCAATTTTTATCATCCAGCTTTATCATTCAGCTCTACCATTCAGGATTCTCCCCCTTCTATGACCTACTGTTTAGGCATCATCACTCAGGAAGGCTTGGTGATTGCAGCAGATTCTCGCACCAATGCCGGGGTGGACTATATCTCCACCTATCAAAAACTATTCGATTTTTCCGTCAGTGGTGAACGGGTGCTCTTGATGTGTACCTCCGGCAATCTCTCCATCACTCAGGCTGTGTTGGAAAGTATGCAGCGGGATATCCAACTTCAGGCCGATAGTAATCTCCATTCGTTGCCCAACCTGCATGACATCGCTCGCTACATTGGCAGCAAGATTCGCAAAATGCAGGAGTTGGATCGCCCTTGGCTGGAAAAAGATGGTATTGAATTTGGCTGTAGCTTTTTGTTTGGGGGGGAGATTAAAGGCCAACAACCGGGATTATTTTTGATTTACCCTCAGGGCAATTGTATTCAGGCCATGCCAGAAAATCCCTTTATCCAGATTGGCGAGACGAAATATGGCAAACCGATCTTAGACCGCACTCTCACTTTTGAGACGCCGTTATCCCGGGCGGCAGTGTGTGCGCTACTCTCGATTGATTCCACCATGAAATCCAACATCTCGGTGGGGCCACCCCTAGATTTGGTCATGGTAACAGCGGGATCCCTGGAGGTGAACCATCGCCTGCGCTTTAAGACGGGGGATCCCTATCTGGCCAGAATTCGGCGGCAATGGGAACAGTCTCTCAAACAGGCTTTTGAGGAGATGCCCCCGATTGAGTGGGACTATCGAGTGGGGGATTTGAAAGACCCAGAAGCGGAGGAGCTGATTGATTGATAGGCTGAAACCAGTGGTTTGTCTGGCTGTGAGAACCTTCTGAGGGTCAAGAACAGTCATAGAGCCGCTACGTCGATTATTCCCCCGACTTGAGGATCCCGGATTGGCCCCTTGCTCTTTCCCGCTGGCCCGCCTGCTCCTGCCCATTGCTTTAGCTACCGCTGGCATGGGGGCTACTCTCGGGGCGGCATCTACTGTGCAGGGATCCCCGTGGGCGGTGGTGGCCCGTTTCGATCCGGCTCGTCCTATCACAGTACGGGTGCTGAACCGTACCCCCCATCCCCTCGAGTACGGACTCAGCGATCCCTATCCCAGCGTATTGACAGAGGTTCAGACAGGGCAGGAGATCCGACTAGAGCAGGTGGTGGTGCCCAATTGCTTGGCCCTTAACACCCCCATGCTATCTCCAGTTCAATATGCGGTGACATCCTCTCAAGATCCGGCGGGATCCAATTTGATCACTGTCGAGGTAACAACGGTCAACGATGTCTCGGGCGATCACTGTCTGGATTTGCAGGACAATGGGACAATCTTTATTTATTGATGATTATCTCCTGATGATGATTGCGATAATTCTTGAGAAAGTTCATGAATGATTTCACTAACCAATAGACTGACCAATAAACCGTTCTTCCCAACTGGGATCCCTTTAATGCCCTGCAATCTGTCGTCTCAGAGTAGTCGGGATAGGCTTTAGGCCCCTGTAAATCCGCCTGATAGGATAGTCAAACTATAGAGAAAGTCTTGTCTATAAATGCTGTTCGTTCTGATACCCGAGGTTTCTTCATGACAAAAGCCAATGCTTTGACCCGATATTTGTCCTCTAGCGTCTTGATGGGAGCTGTTTTAATCGGCTTGGCTGGATCCCCTGTCTATGCCCAGCAGATTACCGATCCCAGCCCAGGAGTCGGGGCGATGGATGTCGAACCCGGTACCCCCATCACAGCTACCTTTCGAGAGGCCAATGGGGTCTCTGTGCGGCCCGAAACGGTCAAGGTGTTTGTAGATGAGCAAGATGTTACCTCGCAGGCGGTGATCACCCGCGATTTCTTTAGCTATCGTCCCACTCAGCCTCTCAGTGCTGGGGAGCATGACGTGCTACTGGAGTTCACCAATACTCAGGGCACCACCCGCCGCGTCACCTGGAGTTTTAATGTGGGCACCCCGATCCGGGCTGCGATTGAATCTGTTTCTCATAATGCTGGCAATCGGCCTCTGGCGGCCAATGAGATCCTGTTGATCACCGTCAATGGTACTCCGGCTAGCGATGTGTCGGTGTTGCTGATCCAAGACAGCCAGCGGGTCAGCCGTCTGGAAACCCGTGAGGTCAGCCCCGGCACCTATGTGGCCAATGCTCTGGTCAGCAACCAAGATCGCACCACCGAAGGGATCCTGGTGGCTCGTCTGGAAAATAGCGACCAAGTCCGCTTCGTGACAGCAGAACAGCCCGTGCAACTGATCGAAGGGGCTACCACCACCACTCAAACCCTGAGCAGCCAAGAGGTGAATGCCACGGTTCAGCCCCAGACTCAAGGGCAGATCCCGTTGCAGCCCACCCTGACCAACTTCAATGATGGGGATCCCGTCACCAGCAACTCCTTCACCTTGCAGGGGCGCACCCAGCCCAACGCCTCGGTGCAGATCGAAGTCCGGGCCGAATTGTCGGTGGGAGGCTTTGTGACCACCACCCGGACATTGTTGACCCGTACCGTCAATGCTAATGCTGATGGGTCTTTCAGCCTGCCCGTGACTGATCCGTTGGGCGCTCCTGGCACGATCTATCGGGTTCGGATGACGGCCTCATCCGGTGGCCAAAGCAGTGTCAGAGACCTGCAACTGGTCAGACGCTAAGACTCCAAGGCGGTGATCGTTAATCATTGGGTCGCTCAAACAAGGGGCTTAAGCCCCTTGTTTGCTGTCTTCGTTTCTGGGTTGTGGCAGTTTTGTCATATCCTTCACTTCGTAGGTTCAATGCTATTCTCCCGTTTCACTAGCTTGATTGAGGAAAAAGCAAGCCACTATTTGGTTCAGCAGATCATGAGGATCGGAGTTAGTGCTGGCTGCAACTTGCCTAAGTCTAGAAATGTTATCTGAAGATAGGCGGAGTGGAGCAAACCGCTCAGGAAAAGCCCAACTACATATCTCGCACTCTAATTGACATCCGCGACATGATGTACTTTTGAAATTATTGCACTCATCACAAAGGGGTTGCCAATTGCTCAGCTCGTTACCGCCGCCTCTAGTACGCGGGATCTTGTGATCTTGCTGAAAACGAACTTCTGGCTCAGATCTGTTACATACCGGACATCTGTGTTGATAAGTGTCTAGGATTCTTAGCCAGTCCAGATCAGAAAGCTTAATTCGTGGCACTCTCTTTTCACTCAAGGATAGGCTCACAAGTTGGTAAGTTTTACCTTCTCTGCCAATTCCGGTAATGCCTTCCTCGCCTTGTAATTCTCGCAAGCGCCGAAAAACGTCTACGTAAGGCTTATAGGGTTGGGGGCCTAAATGCTGACTTCTTCTAAAGCGGTTAATCGCTTCTCTCAGTTCGTCCTCTTTTACACGCGGGCCTGGAATACCATGACCCACAGGCCACAGTTCTTCCAAAAGCACTCGATAGTAAGACTTATTGGCATCACTGGGACAGACAAAATTTTGACAAACTTCCTCAAGCCAGCCTTCTCGGTTGATGTTTCCTGGCACTTCCTGCTCACTTACAGCTGCAAGAGATAAAAACTTCTGTCGCGCACGGCTTTTCCGTTCAGGTGCCATTAGTTATCCCCCCGTAGTAGCCAGATGGGATCGATATCCAGCACCTTGGAGATGGCATCTAGTTCGTAATCTTTCAGAGATCTGACTTGACGCTCAATCTCTGAGATATCAGACTGTTCTAGCTTAATTCCATAATCAACATTGAGAGCAGCGGCTAATTCAACCTGGTCTAAATTATTTTTCAGTCTGATCTGACGAATTCTTGCTCCACTTATATTTTGCTTGTCTCCCATGACTAACACCTCAACCTAATAGTGAGATGTTATTTAAGAGAGGATTGATCTGTAGACGATTTCCGTCTACAGTAGCTTCCGATGGCTAAATCATTTATGATTAGCCCTATTATCAGACCCTTGTATCTAGTTTTGATATGCGTGTCTCCTCCTTCTTCGCTGGCATTGGCGGCTTTGATCTTGGCTTTGAAAGAGCAGGGATGAATGTCGTCTTTCAATGTGAAATAGACCCTTTTTGCCAAAAGATCCTTAAACGCCACTGGCCACATATCCCCTTACATGAAGACATCACAACCCTCAACCCAGCAACTATCCCTACCTCTGACTTGTGGTGTGCCGGATGGCCTTGCCAAGACCTCAGTACCGCCAACACAGATCGCCCAGGACTTGCTGGAAAGCGAAGTAGTCTATTCTTCGCATTTATGGACTTGGTTAGAGAAGTTCATCCAGCGTGGTTGGTCATGGAAAATGTGCCGGGGCTACTCTCCGCAGAGCAAGGAACCGCTCTTGAAACAGTTATCGACACGCTCGAAGAGAATGGGTATTTGGGGGGATGGGTATCGTGTAACGCTGTCCATTCGGGCCTACCCCATAATCGAGACAGAGTGTTCTTTATCGCAAGTTTTAGATCGGAACGTGCCTATCACTTCTTTGCTGACAGTCGCGAATTGTCTCGGGATACTTCGTCGAGAGAATCGAGCAAAACGCAAACTAGACCCAATCTTCGTCAAGGCACTCTCGGAGACAATCCGCTTGTGGTACAACGTCGCGGCGGCTTCGGGTACACCATGGCAAAAAGCATCTGCCCCACGTTACGTGCCCAAACTGGAGGACATCAAGGAGGTCATTCAGACCGACCAATACTCTGTGGCGAGAAACTTGACGTGGACAGAGTGGGAGAGACTTATGGGGTTTCCTCCCGGATGGACGGTCGTCGAGGGAGACTCCTTGGCA
This sequence comes from Synechococcaceae cyanobacterium SM2_3_2, assembly GCA_012031565.1. GTDB lineage: Bacteria > Cyanobacteriota > Cyanobacteriia > Thermostichales > Thermostichaceae > JAAUUM01. The sequence goes on along the minus strand of JAAUUM010000066.1, from coordinate 6,561 downwards.
ACGCTATCGTCCCCGCAATTAGCGAATGGATCGGAAGACGAATCTTAGAAATTGAAATGACGACAGATGTCAGCCAGCTAACAAGTCGATGAAGCGGACGGTCGATAGGATCTCGGTGAAAATGCAAAAAATGCAAAGGTTATCGGCTACCGCTTATCTTCGTCGTTCAGAGTTGGTTAATTGTAACCGCCGAACCTTAAGACAAATCCTCTTTTGATTGCAAGCCTTCCGAGCCATCGGGGGGCTTTTCTGTGGCTATTTTACCGGAGCGAATCTGCCGGATCCCTAAGATCGTACCTACTACCACGGTGGGTAACGCGATCAAGGTCAGCACCAGCGGCAGGGTTGCGGGTACGCTCAAAACGTTTTCACCCGCCTTGAGAGCCACGCTCAGCAAGCCGGATCCCAGTACCAGCTTGATCACCAAGCCGGATCCCTGGGGTAGTTTGACTGTTGAGCGGGGGGGAGGCGAGCTATTCATAGGTTCTTCGGAACGCGGAGGCGGCGATAGACCTGGGCCAGCGTATCGGCATCTCCAACATTGCCAGGAAATAACACCACCGGTAACTGCGGGAAATGGGGATGATCAGAGGCGGTCTGGACGACCGACACCCCAGGGGCAATCTGCCCCAGCAACCGAATCGCAGAGACTGCCAATCCTTTGCTGAGGGTGTCATTGGAGGTAATCCCCCCCTTGCTGATCAAAAAGCCAATATCGGCAGGCAACCCCCGCTCCACCTCCATCAATAGTTCGGAGACCGCTTGACCAAAGGCCAATCGAGTTTCAGCATCAGCAAAGGTGATCTCTTTGCGACTGGTGTAGACCACTGGAGTTTTGTCCATCGACTGGATCCGATCGACATCAGCCAAGGTCGTTTTCAGCAACTGCTCTGCTTGGTTCGGATCGTGAGCCAGTAGCTCAATCTCAATCGGGATCCCCTCCACATCAGGCTCTTGCAGCAACCTATCTAGCTGTTGGGTGGTCTTCTGCACATGGGATCCCACCATCACCACCCCAGGTCGAGCTGTGCGGGTGAGCTGACTCATCTGCTGGGCAGCAATGGGCTGCGGCGGGAGCTGAGCCAACGCCGTCAGGATACTGGCAGCACTGCGTAATAAGAACCGCTTGCCCTCTGCCGCCACCGCCTTCAGATCTGCCGCAAATTGATCCAGATCTGCTTGCTCTTCGCCATCCACCACCCCACAGCAGTTGCCCTGCAAAGCCCGCAATCGCCCTAGCCGCCGTTCTGAGTCGGGATCCCGAATCTCGGTTAGGGTGAAGCACTGCACCTGCTCTGCCGGGATCCGTCCCTGCGTCTTTTCGGCCACATAATCGGGCAAATAGCTATGCCTATAGCCAAAGACTGAATCACGGGCAAATTCCGTCTCATGCACCGGGATCCAGTTCCCCTCTACCTTCAGGTAATGGATGCTGTTGCGGGTGATGCGCCCCCCCTCAAAAAAAGCCGGGATGAGAAAATGAGCATCAAAGGATCCCAATTCTTCAGCAATCACATCCGTCTCGATCGGATAGTGCCCCCGCAAGGTGGAATCGGAGCGGCTGACCACAATAAAATCAGCCACCTGGGTGGCAGCTAAGGCCATCCGAAGGGATTGGCAGACGGAGCGGGTGGTGGCAGCTGCTTGCTCAGGCGATAGAGACCGCGTATTGGTCAACACAAACATGATCGGCGAGGGATCCCGCAATCCTAATGCCAACGTGTCGGGATCCCATTGGGTCAGCAGCAAACAGCCGTGTACCGTCTGGGATCCGGTGGGATCGTCATCCAACACAATAATCTTAGTGGTCATCTCGCCTGGTCTCCCTATAGGGCATCTCTAGCCCGGATCGTCAGCGTTCCAGCGATAGTCGATCTCAAACCCGCGTTGTCGCCAAGTTTCTTCCAGTTGCTGCTGTTGGCTGAGGGCTTTGCGGAGGGAATTGACCAGCTCCTGCATTTTGGGGCGATTGGCATAGTCTGCCTCATCCACCACCGGAAAGGTTTGCCGCTCTAGCACCCGCAGCAACAGCTCATAATGCACATGGGCAGGCACAGGGATCCGTCTTGACTCGCTCATAGGGTCAGTCCCAACAGGGTAGAGGTGGCTTGGGCCGGATCTGGCGCAGTGACAAGGGCTTCCCCCACCAGAGCCGCCCGTGCTCCCCAGCGATGCAGCTGCTCTAGATCCCCAAACCCAAAGATGCCAGATTCGCTCACCACCGTGATCCCCCGCGCCTGCAACTGGGATCCCCGTTTCTCTAGCAAGCTCTGGGTGGTGCTCAGATCCACTTTGAAGGTGCGTAGATCGCGGTTATTGATGCCCACCAGCTCGATGTGGGGCAAGGTCAATACTCGATCCAGCTCCGCCAGAGTATGCACCTCCACCAGAGGGGTCATGCCCAGCCGTTGCGCCACCTTGGCCAAATAGCCCAAATCGGCATCATTTAACAGAGCCGCAATCAACAGAACCGCATCCGCCTGTAAAGCTCGTGCCCACAGGATTTGATAGGAGTAGAGAATAAACTCCTTACACAACACCGGCAGCCCAACTGAGGCTTTGACCTGGCTGAGATAGTCGCCGCTGCCCTGAAAGAATTTTTGATCGGTCAAGACGGATAGGCAGGTAGCCCCGGCCCGCTCATAGGCTTGGGCAATCGCCACAGGGTCGAAATCGTGCCGGAGGATCCCTTTGCTAGGGGAGGCTTTTTTGACCTCAGCGATCAGGGCCACGGGGTAGGTGGAGGTGCGGAGAGCTGCTAAGAAATCCAGCGGTGCCGGCAACTGTCCAATTAAGGATTTCAGCCGCGCCATCGGATATTGCTGCCGCAGGGCTTCCACTTCAGTGTCTTTGTGCCAAACGATTGCCTCAAGAATATGCTTGGGCTCAGCATCCGGCAGGTTGACTTGGTAGGACTGAGAATCCACTACCACTGCACGAGCGGGGGGACGACGACGAATCTCCATGCACAAATCAGGAACACCACACCCATAAGCCTACCGCACAGAGACAATGGCAGCGGCATTGGGGCCAGCGATCTGAGGGATCCGGTGAGAGACAAGCGGAGGATCGACGGTTACTATCACTGCCCCACTGCTCCCAGCATGGGATCCAATTCTTCCCCTGGAAAAACCGGGCGGGTGATGGCATCTCGTTCTAGCGCCCGCAGGGAAGCCCGTTGCTTATTAAGATGGTCAACCCGAACCGGATGGATGGCGGTCTGGCGACTTTGGGAGGGTGCTGGCGGCGGCGGGACGGGTTGAGGCGCTATCTTGACCGGGGCAGAGACCGTATCCCGAGCAGGGCCATTTTTGTTAACGGTCGCCATCAGCCGATTGCGAAAGATCTGTAGCTGGTGTTGCTCCATACCTTTGGGCACATGACGCATATACAGCACATGGAGATGCCGCTGCTGTTGCTCAAAATTGGCCTTGAGCAGACCCATGATGGAGCGGGCTTCCCGAAAATCGATGGACTGGGGATCCCTTTCGCTGGCATGAATGAAAGCGGTGAGCCGGGGCAGCAGGGCGTTCATAGCGTTTTCAAACTGCTTCACCCGTCGTCCCAGCACTTGATCCACTTGTGACATGCGATGAAGGGGGGGGAAGAAAACGTGCCGCATCAATTGCAGATGTCGCGAGAGGCGCTGGCGAAGGTTTTGCACCAGTTGACGGCGCTCTGTCACCATCTGCGGGGTGCTCTCAGTTCCGATCAACTGACGCATCAAATCCAAAACGGTGTAGTGTTGGCCACGGCAGAGCGTGATCAGAGGCCGATCCGTCAGCTTATTGGTGGTCATGGTTACCGCCCCTAGCAGATTATAGAAAAAGTCCTAACTAAAACATAACCTAGCTTCACACCATTAATTTGGCATGAGGAAAACTGCTTAACCTTGGCTCCACTGTATCCATACAAGACAGTATTTACACTTATTCTGGTGAGATAATTGGAGTTGTCCTCTCTACTTCCCAGCGTCGCTTCCAAACTCCAGTTGGCTCTAGGGGGGATTGCTGCTGCCGATATTGGCGATCTTGCTTGATCTGATCTCGACTCCACTGCAAAGTCGGATCCCGGTAGGGAATCGCTGCACGGGTATGGAGATGCTCTTGTTCCGCAGCCGACAAGGGGGGCAACTGGGCCTCTTGGGGTGAGGCCACCGTTCCGGGCCAAGGTCGACCCACGGGTGAGGTGGATCCAATCTGGAATCCGGCCTCTAGCATGGCCTGCCGAATCGCGGCTCCACAGGAGTAGGTGGCTAACCGGGCGGTTGGTTTCATCCGCTGTCGCACCTGCTGCAAAAAGTCTACCGTCCACAACTCCGGGCAGACCGACGGGGAAAATGGATCAAAAAAAACGGCATCGGCCCAGCCCACAGGAACAGACACCAAGGTGCGGCGGGCATCTCCCCAGAACAGCTGCCCAGAAAACGAAGAGGCATTGATCTGGTGATCTTGCACCAGCGAGATCCACTGCTCCGGGATCCCAAATAGGATCCCATTGGCAATGGCTTGCTGGGGCACGTCAGGTGAGCGTTCCAAACCAATCAGATGGATTTCACAGGTGGGGGCAATGGCATGAATCGTCTCCACAGCCACACCGCTGTTGTACCCCAAGCCAAAACAGACATCTAACAGGTTAATGTGCACCTGTTGGATAGCCAGCTCCTCAAGACCTGTGGGGCGAACAAACTTTTCCAGTGCCTCTTGATGGGCTCCGGTGGTGTTATGAAAAGCTTGACCGAATTCTTCCGAATAAAAGGTCAGGGATCCATCGCCCGTGGTCACCACTGGATAGCCAACTACTGGATAGCCAACTACTGCATAGGGGGCAGGATCCCCGACCGGCTCAAGAGCAGAACTCAGTTGATGGGAACAATCGGGGACTGAATCAGGCACAGGGGATACAAGATCAATGGCTTAATCTTCCTCGTCGTCCTCAGTGGCAGAGTATACATACTCTTCCTCAGCGTCCGCCACCACGCCAGAAGCCTCAGCTTGTTTGGCTTGTTCGGCAGCCAGCTTGGCTTCACGCCACTTAGCGGCCATCTCTTCGGCCCCGGCGTAGACCACCTGGGGATCCCGAGTCATGTCACCTGGCTCGGCTTCCAATTGCTTGGTGGATAGCGAAATACGGCCCCGCTCGGCATCGAGGTCGATGATCATCACCTTGACCTCATCGTTGACATTGAAGACGCTGTGGGGGGTGTCGATGTGGTCGTGAGAAATCTCGGAGATGTGTAACAGGCCACTGACCCCACCGATGTCGATAAAGGCACCGTAGGGTTTGATACCGCGCACTGCACCGATCACAACTTCGCCCACCTCAAGGCGATTCATCTTGCGCTCCACCAAGGCGCGGCGATGGCTGAGCACCAAGCGGTTGCGATCTTCATCCACTTCCAAAAACTTGAGGGGCAACTCTTCTCCCACCAAGTCTTCCTTGGGCTTGCGGGTGCTGATATGGGATCCCGGAATAAAGCCCCGCAGACCCTCGATCCGCACCAATGCCCCCCCTCGGTTGGTGGCAAAGATGTTGGAGCGCACGGTGGCATCTTCGTTTTGCAGCTGGCGCACCCGCTCCCAAGCCCGCATATACTCGATCCGACGGATGGAGAGGGTCAATTGCCCTTCGTCGTTCTCTTCGGTGAGGATGAAAAATTCGCGGGTCTCGCCGGGGGAGAGCATCTCAGAGGGATTCTCGATCCGACTGATGGACATTTCCTGCAACGGGATGAACGCCGCCGTCTTGGCTCCGATGTCGATCAGGGCTCCCCGAGGTTCTAAAGAAAAAACTGTCCCCGCCACAATCTCGCCAGGGCTAAAGGAGTAGTCATACTTATCCAGCAGGGCGGCAAAATCTTCAAGGGAGAAGCCGACATCAATCGTTGCAGTAGCGGTTTGAGTCATGGTTGACAGGTAGAGCCTGGGAAAGCAGCGAAACGACAGGTTTACAGAATGGCAGGTACTGACAAAAGGCAGATCTGTCAGGAACGGGATGAACATCTAGGCTCAGGGATCCCGTTGCTGGGTCTGGCTCAAACTATCTGAGGGTCGTCCTAAAGAAGTGATCCCGTAGTGATTCCTAAGATAGACATATAAGCTATGTCGACCCAAGACGGAACAGATGCAATTTTGGCAGAGTAACATCATAGCCCACAACGATCGGGGCATAAAATCAATTTGGCATAAAATCAATTTCCTTAAACTCATGCTAGAGTATCGGGCTGGGTTGTCAGACTCAGTCGAATCTCGGTGGGAGACAGGCTGTGGGGCGAGCAAAGAGACAGCCGGAAGGGACTTTTTGATCGGGTGTCTATGGCTGCTTTTGTTGATCAGGTCGAAATTGAAGTGAAAGCAGGCGATGGGGGCGATGGCATCGTTGCTTTTCGTCGAGAAAAATATGTGCCTGCCGGTGGCCCCTGGGGGGGCAATGGAGGTCGGGGTGGATCCGTCATTTTTGTGGCGGACGCAGGCTTGCAAACCCTTCTCGATTTTCAGTTTCAGCATGTTATCAAATCGGATCCGGGCCGGAAGGGTGGCCCCAACAATTCCACCGGAGCCA
>JAAUUM010000320.1 GCA_012031565.1 Synechococcaceae cyanobacterium SM2_3_2 | reverse complement strand
CTTGAGCACAGGGGTGGGTTCTTTACGTTCCCCCAACATCATGGCGGCCATATCGGGCACCGTTAGATCTTTGACCAAGCCAGATCCGGCAAAGTGCCCTTTGCGCAGAACCGTTACTTCGTCACAAAAGGTCATCACTTCTCGAAATTTGTGGCTGATCATCAGCACGCTGAGATGTCCGGCAGAAACCTCATCTCGCAACAGGCCCAAAATCTCATCCGCCTCTGAAGGAGTTAGCACAGAAGTAGGCTCATCCAAAATCAGGATTCGGTTCTTGAGATAGAGCTGTTTAATAATCTCTAATTTTTGCTTTTGACCCGCTGCCAATTGTGCCACAGGAATAGTGAGGGGGATCTGAAACGGAGCTGATTGCATGAAGGCTTCCAGATTTTCTTGCTCCACTTTCCAGTTGATCACGCTGGGACTCTCGAAGCTAGACAGGATCAGATTCTCCGCCACCGTCATGGCAGGCACGGAAGTGAAATGTTGATAGACCATGCCAATGCCATACTTATGGGCATCGCGGGGACTATGAATTTGGCTCAGCTTTTGATCAATTTTGACCTCACCCTTGGTAGGTGCATAAAAGCCCATCACACATTTGACTAGGGTGCTTTTACCGGCGCCATTTTCGCCTAGCAAGGCATGAAAGGATCCCGGTTTGAGATGGAGCGAAACCTGATCTAGGGCAATCAGGGATCCAAAATGTTTGGACATCTCGATCACCTGAAGATCAGGAGGGCTGACTAATTTGAGGTTAGGTTCGGCAAGAGTAGCAACCATGATCGTGTCCTTAAAATATGCTCAGAAAGAAAATGAAGCTGGAATGATGAAAAAGTCAAGATCAAATTTCTACAACGCTGGGCAAGAGCTATTTGATCACAGCTAAGAGAGCCTCAGAATCAGCAACGGCCCCAAACACCCCTCCTTGCATCTGAATCATCTTCAATGCCGCCAGATGATTTCCGTAGTCTGTGGCACCAGTGCAGTCTGATAGCAACAAACATTCATAGCCCCGGTCGTTGGCATCTCGCAGGGTGGTGTGGACACAGACATCGGTGGTGATGCCCGTCAAAATCAAATTGCGGATATGGTTGCGGCTCAAGATTAAGTCCAAATCGGTGGCATAAAAGGATCCCTTGCCCGGTTTATCAATGATGACTTCCTCTGGCAGTGGAGCTAGGTCGGGAATGATCTCCCAGCCCGGTTCACCTCGGGTCAAGATGCGACCACAAGGGCCGGGATCCCCGATACCTGCGCCAATCTGTTGACTACGCCAGCGCTTATTCTCTGGCAAATCTGACAAATCGGGGCGATGGCCTTCGCGGGTATGAATGATGAAATAGCCTCTTTCTCGCATCACCGCCAACAGTTGTTTGATCGGTTCAATGGGGGCACGGGTCAAAGATAAGTCATAGCCCATCTTGTCCACATAACCGCCAATCCCACAAAAATCTGTCTGCATATCGATGATGATCAAGGCCGTATTATCAGGTCGCAAATCGCCATCAAAAGGCCAGGGGTAAGGCTCAGATTGAAGATAGGATCCCATAGTTCTCAACTATCCATGATTATCAGGCTATTTCAGCAAGGTCTCTAGTGGCGATCCAGACATCAGGCTCTGGCAATGCTTCGCTATTTCGTTGTGCAGACTCTATTAGTAGCTCTAAGACTTCTTGAGCATTTTTCATGGCTTCATCGTAGGTTTCGCCATGGGTATGACAGTAGCTGCCCCACTCAGGCAGACTTACGATATAACATTGATCTTCCTCTGACCATTGGACGACGATACTATATTGACTTTGCATTTTACTGGCCTTCTGATTGACGGTTCTGGACATCTTGAATCGCGTTAGCAACATCCTTTTCTTGATAGGTCTTAGCATCATCTCCATCATTACCTGATAAAGTCACCTTCCCAGTTAGTAAGGGATGACTCCATTTGGTGTGACTTCCTTTGGCAGGCTCTAAGCTAAACCCTGCCTTGCGTAACATCTGTTTTAGCTCACGAATCTTCTTGGGCATAAAGTGTTTTCCCTTTACCCAATGGCAACCTCCTGAGGCAGGGATCCCTCATACTCGCGAGTGGGGGGGGCAAATCCACAAGCGGTGCCATCGGTATGAATCACCTGATCTTCCCAGGGCAGTCGATAATTGCCCTGCACCATATCCTGCATGTAGGTATAGGGGCAATCTTGGGCACCACCTTTGACCGCCACATAACCCCGATGGCCAAATTGGTAGATATTATTCTCCACGCCCCAATGAATGCGGGCTTCTCGCACGAGATCGGGGCGAACCTCAGCGGTGATGATCTCGTTGGGACGATGGGATCCCATGACTAGCGGGGTGCCATCAAAGTTGCAGATCATCCCTTCCCCCATCGAGTCAAAGCTGCCATCCGAGCCACACATACACACCGATGCTGTCACCATCAAATTGCAAAAGGCATTGGCCTGATTGGTGATCCGCCAACTATGGCGAATTGGGGCTGTGTAGCCCGCCGTACGCACCATGATTTCGGCCCCTTTGTAGGCACATTCCCGCGCCATTTCAGGAAACATACCGTCATGGCAAATGATCAGGGCAATTTTGGATCCGTTGGGGCCATCACACACCGGGATCCCTAGGTTGCCGGGTTCCCACGGTTCCACCGGGATCCAGGGGTGCAGTTTGCGGTAGTAAAGTTGCAGATTGCCGTGGTTATCGAGAATGATGCCGCTGTTGTAGGGATTGCCCTGGGGATTGAACTCCATGATTGAGAAGCAACCCCAAATGTTGTGCTCTTTGCAGGCATCGCTGAAGGCGGCGACCTCGGGGCCATCCAGCTTGCACATAATGGCCGGATTGGTATCCATCGATAGGCCGTGCAGAGAATACTCAGGAAAGACCACCAGATCCATACTGGGCAAATTGCGGCGAGCTTTGGCCACCATGTCCACGATGACTTGGGTTTGTGCCGCCACATCATCCGGGGTGACTACCACAGGTAGTTGGAATTGCACCAGCCCCAAAACAACGCCATTGGGGGTTTTGTTCAGTCCGCCGAGTCCGCTCATGAATGGGATCCTTTTTGATCA
>JAAUUM010000065.1 GCA_012031565.1 Synechococcaceae cyanobacterium SM2_3_2 | reverse complement strand
TCTAAATATAGTTTCAGAGCACTGTTTCCAGACCTTTTTACCTATATATCGCTATCTCAAAGCAGGGCCAGAGATCCAGAGGTCTAAGGTTTATTAATTTGGTTGAATAATACTATGTGATGTGCTAAACAAAATGCTTCCTATGACTAGTTTCCCGGAAATAGGTGCCACTAAAAAGGCAAAAACCTATGTTTCTCACAAGATTCTGTACCTCTAGCTACAAAATAAGATGCGTTTAGCCTGATGTCAACAGGAGATTCAGTTTTTTAAAGCTTACCACAGAATGTCTCATGTATATCATGAACAGGCTGTACTGCCTTTGATACCTTATGTTCGCAGTGTAGTCAGCACTATTGTTCCAAGGAGAGTAATTGAAGTTGGAGGCTCCTAATAGTTCCGCAGGTGCGATAGGGCAAGGGATCCCTGGGGCGCTAGTGAGTTAGGGATCCCGATCTTTGTGAAGATGAAGTGCCCCCCAACATCATTGGTCTTTGCAGCGGATAGGCGTAGGATATTCTGTTGATGAGTGGGAGGTATCTTCTGATGCCTAATTTAGGAGTTAGACCAACAGTTTTACAGTGAGCAATGGCAGTTCTAATTCGACAGTCTCGTCAGGATGACAGTGTTGCTATCCGTCAGTGCATCGTGGAGCTTCAAGATTTCGAGCGTGGCATTGACCCCAGGTTGCGCCCAGGTGAATCTATGGCAGATGCCTACTGGGATCACCTCCAACAGCGATGTGCAGCTGCAAATGGGGTGGTCTATGTCGCAATACAGGATGAAGCTCTGGTCGGTTTTGTGGCGGTGCTAGCCGAGGAGCCGTTTGAAGGATTCGATGATCCACCCGGCACCTATGGCCTGGTAACCGATATCGTGGTACTGGGATCCCATCGCGGGCAAGGCATCGGTCGAAAGCTGCTTGAGCAGGCTGAAGCGTTCGTTCGAGCCGCTGGTGCCCATGAACTCCGGATTGGCGTCATGTCCCGTAACCAAAACGCCCGTCGCCTCTATCTCAATGCCGGGTTCTTACCCCACCTCGAAATACTGGCCAAGAACGTCTAATCCTCCAGGCAATTGCCCCCCTATTGGATTACACCTTGAGAATGACAAAGTTAGAGAGAGAGGCTGTGGCAGGCCAATAGCCAATTGAGGATGCGGGCCACGGGTCGAGCTGCTTGGCGGGTGCCAGAGGTGACCGATAAACCTCCCAGCGAAACCCCTACCACCATCCGGGAGTTGAACAACGCCCGACAGGTTCTTAGCAACAGGGGCCATGCCACACCACCGGGCTCAGGATAGGGGACAGTGGGTACCAGGGCAGGATCCAGGACACTGACATCCAAGGCCAAGAAAATCGGTTGCTGGGGCACCGCCTCGATCACATCAGCGGGATCCCAGTCTTGGGCGGCCCAGAATACCGGGTGATTTTCCTCCCGCAGCCACTTCCAGCCCGGTTGGGTTGTGCTCCGCAGACCCACATGGACAACTGGGATCTGATATTTCACCACCTGCTCGATCCAGGCCGCTGAGCTAAAGCCCGGATCCTCCTCCGCCTGAATCTGCTCGGATGACGGCAGCATTTGGGCATGAGCGCCCAGGTGAACGACGGCTAAATCAGGATATTGCTTCCAGGCAGCTCGGATCCCGCCCCAACTGGCCGACATCACCGACGGCAACAAGACGGGCCACTGTTGCCGTTTTAGTCGTTGACTGACAACCTTCTCACACATGCCAAAAGGCGGCTCATCCACCACAGGCGAGATCTGCCCAATCGCCAAATCATCCACATCAGTTTCCAGCAGTGGTTCAAATCCATTGATCTCTCCCCCAGCCCTCAAGATCGCGGATGGCCCCTGAGTATGGATGCCAAAGGCTGTTGGCAGCAGTACCACCTGAGCTTGGGTCGGTATCGCGGGATGTAGAGACCAACGAGCCATAGATCCTCAGGTTCTGATAAAAAGTCATGATGTGTTTAGCATGACTTAAAAACAGGGATCCCAAGGCGTCCTTTAGGATAGCTATGGATTGTGGGGATTGAGGCAGGCCAGTTACCTCGATTTGATCCACCATTGCCAAGCCGTGCAACGATACATTACAGATTGAGAACCCTCTTTTCGGCTCTGATCAGGCCAGTGATAGGATCCAGAGCACAGTGAAAGTTCCAACTCATCCAGATGCGAAGCCTGATGCCTATCTTGATACTTTGACTCTAGGTAGCTCAGTACTCTTGTGATTAACGACTCGGTCTCAATGGATGCGGGTGGGGATGAGTTAGTGACATCAGTTGCATTTATGCAGTTAATAGCTGCATTCAATACCGCAATTAGACCACACCTGGACAACCACACCTGGACAACCACAGCTAGACAAGGAGATAGGTTGACAATGGCTATAGCTGAAGCACTCAAAGACGGGGATCCCCGCATTGGCGCAACTGTGCCTGATTTTGGTGGGTCTACCGGAGGTCTGCTGAGCACCGCTGATATCGAAGAAAAGTATGTGATCACCTGGACAGGCAAAGTCGGTCAAGTGTTTGAGATGCCCACCAGCGGCTCGGCGGTGATGGCTGAGGGCAAAAATATGCTCACCTTTGCCCGCAAAGAGCAATGCCTAGCCCTGGGTGCCCAACTGATCGGCGATTTCAAAATCAAGGATTACCAGATCTTCCGCATCAAAGCTGGTTCTGAGCCAGTGTTGGTGCATCCCAAAGATGGTGTGTTCCCTGAGAAAGCCAATGAAGGTCGTGAGATCATCAACAAAGTGGATCACAGCATTGGCAAGAATGCAGAGCCGCCTACCTACAAGTTCACCGACAAACAAGCTTGGGATTGAGGTTTAGGGATCCCGTCTGAAAGGACTCAAGGATCCCTGACCATCAGTCCTCCCTAGATCTCACTTTTGATAAACCCTTTCTATAAAAAAATGCAAAATGTAGGAGCACCTTGAGACCTTGGTGTTGGGGTGCTTTTGATATGTCTCAAGAGTTTGGTTCAAGTGGTTTTGGTATCTTTTGCTTGAATGCTTCTTGGCACGAAGTTGCAGCCCTCTGAAAGGTTCAAATTGACCTAGTAGGGATAGGGATCCATCTATGACAGATCAACAAGAAGAACTTTTCCAAGAACTGAAACAAGCCCCCGATACGGTGGTGAAAGCTCTCTTGACCCTATTGCATCAACCGACAGCCCCTCAAAGCCCAGCCTAGAGCAAAAAAGCGCAATGCCTCTGCTGTAATTTATTGATCAACTTACTGAGATAGGGCTTTGGTGTATATTTCCTAACATATTTTTCAAGACTGAGCCAGATTTAGCAGCCGTCGGCGCAAGCGATCTAGGGCAGTCTGGGCCGATGACCAGCGGATCCCTTCTCGTCCGCGTCGAGAGCCAAAGGTATGGCGACTGACCTCCACCTGACCCCAGGGATCCCGAAGTCCGATGTAGACCAATCCCACGGGCTTTGTCTCAGTGCCGCCATCAGGGCCAGCAATGCCCGTAATGCTGAGGCTCCAGTCAGTTTTGAGCAGGCTTTGCACACCGATTGCCATTTGGGCTGCCACCGTCTCACTGACTGCCCCATGTTCCATCAAGTCCGCAGCGGTCACCCCCAGCATCTGCTGCTTGACCGGGTTGCCATAGGACAGGATCCCACCGACGAAGTAGCTGGAACTGCCCGGGATCCCGGTGATCAGTTGCCCCAGTAGCCCGCCCGTACAGGATTCTGCCACCGATACTGTCTGCCCTTTCTCTGTCAGCAACTGCCCCACCACCGAGGCCAGCGTATCGTCATCGCTGCCGTAATAATCATCTCCGGCGATCGCTTGCAGCTGCTTGACCACAGGGTACAGGATGGCTTGGGCCTCCACCGGATCATGCGCCCGTGCTGTCACCCGCAGCCGCACTTCCCCTTTGCCCGCATAGGGAGCCACGGTGGGATTGGGTTGATTGAGCAGGGATCCCGCTTTTTCCGCCAGAGTAGATTCCGCCACCCCCCAGTGCCGCAGCACTTGGCTAAAAAACACCTCTTGGCCCCACCCCTGCTGCTGCAAATAGGGGATCGAGGTCTGCTCCCACATGCCGTGCATCTCGCTGGGCACCCCCGGAAAGGTCATCAAGGTAAGGCTGGGGATCGGCTTCCAGATGATGCCGCAGGCACTGCCACTGGGATTGGGTAACACCATCGCTCCCTCCGGTAACAGGGCTTGCTTGCGATTGCTGGGGGAGGGATCGATCCCTCGTTCGGCAAACCGCCGTACAATCTCCTCCCAGACCTGAGAATGTTCCACCATCTGCACCCCAAAGTAGGAGGCCAGCGCCGCATGGGTCAGATCATCGGGGGTCGGCCCCAATCCGCCCGTCAGTAACAACAGGGTGCTACGTCGGATGGCCACCTCCAATGCCGCATGGATGCGAGGGATATTGTCCCCCACCACCGTTTGATAGTGATGCGGGATCCCGAGTTTGGCCAGTTCGATGGCGAGATATTGGGCATTGCTATTGAGGATCTCCCCCAGCAATAGCTCGGTGCCAATACACAGAATCTCAGCACTGGGATTGAGAGAGGCAGTCATATCTATCTTCCAGATCCAGCCTTCCCATCTTCCTTCAACTTGAGAAAATCTTGAGAAAATCAGGTGTGTCCTAATCTGTCCCCAATGTTCTAGATGATGTGGAGAAGACGATTGGGCAATGCCAGCAGCCTCAACCGGTAAAACTGACGGGATCAACGCGATCTAACTGATGAGGCAAAAAGGATATCTTCTAGTTGATCCAGAGCTTGATCCATCTCATCATTGACCACCACATGATCAAATTCTTTGATCGCCGCCATCTCAGCCCGGGCTTTGGCCAGCCGCCGCTGGATGCTGCTTTCTGACTCGGATCCCCGTGCTCGTAACCGTCGCTCTAGCTCGGTCATGGAAGGGGGCTGCACAAAGATCCGCACCGCTTGGGGCCAATGCTGGGCCACCTGTCGCACCCCATCCAATTCGATTTCTAGCAATACATCAAAGCCCTGCTCCAGCTTGTCCCGCACTGGTTTGACTGGAGTGCCATAAAAGTTACTAGCATACTCAGCCCATTCCAACAGACCATTGGCGGCTCTCAAGGCCAAAAATTCATCGCGGGAGCAAAAGTAGTAATCCACACCGTCCACTTCACCGGGCCGGGGATCCCGTGTGGTGACAGAGATGGAGTAGTGCAGGTCGGGGTGTTTTTCTAATAGGCGGCTAAGCAGAGTGCCTTTGCCAACGCCGCTAGGGCCGGTCAAGGTAATCAGGGATCCCGATCGAAGGGATCTGTCGCCCTCCTCTGCCTGACCGCTGGGCTTTTCGGTTGTCTCTGGCACGGGATCAGTAGGCAAGGGATCCAGAAGGTTGAGATCGACGAGGGTGGAAGGATTCATGATCACCTCTGGTTTGCTTTATGGGGCTGCGGGCATCGCACCGTCTAACCTGATGACTTTTTCCTCAAATCAGTGACGAGATGAGGGAGTTATAAAACTTACCATAATGGCAGAGTAACCTAATCCCCTTCGGAACTCCCAAGCCGGTAGGTGGCAAATCGATTGGCAATGGTTTCGGGCTGGATAGCAGAGCGGATGACATGGCCAGAATCCATCACCAGTACCGACCGAGTCGGACGACCGTGGGTGGCATCCACCATCTGCCCCCGGTCACGGGCTTCCTTCAGCAATCGTTTCACGGGTGAGGAGTCGGGGCTGACGATGGCCACCAGCCGAGAGGACATGATGATGTTGCCAAACCCAATATTGATCAGCTTGACATCGGTAGACATAATGCAGCGGTACGAGGATGGTAGAGACGATTGGTGAGGTTAGGATGGCATGTCAGTTGTTTCGCACCAATTCCACAAAGTTTTTGACTATCTGTAGGCCCAGGATCCCGGATTTCTCGGGGTGAAATTGGGTAGCCATGACGTTGCCACGACTGACCGCTGCGGTGACGGTCTGGGATCCATGCTCAACCGTGGCCGAGATCCACTGCTGATCGCTGGGATCCCCGTAGTAGCTGTGGACGAAATAAACCCAGGTGGAGGGCTCGATGCCCTGCCAAAGGGGATCCTGTGGGCTCTGGAGCTGCAACTGATTCCAGCCCATGTGAGGGATCCGAACGGAGGGTTCGGGGCGAAAATGCCTGACCCAGCCAGGGATAATGCCCAATCCAGCTTCGATGCCCTCTTCACTCCGCTCAAACAGCACTTGCAGGCCGATGCAGATGCCCAAAAACGGGATCCCGTTGGCAATGGCCGCTTTGATTGGGGCTTCTAGCCCGCGCTGCCGCAGCTCCCGCATGGCCGGATCAAAGGCTCCATCCCCTGGCAAAACTAATCCATCAAAGTTTGTTAACTCTGCTGGATCCTCGACGATATGCACCTCAGCCCCAGCGTACTCCAGCCCTTTGTGGGCCGAATGCAGGTTGCCAGTGTCATAGTCGATCAAGGCCAGACGAGGTTTCATGGGTGATGATTGCCAAAGCCAGTGCTAGAGCCAGTGTATCCCGCTGGGATCCCTTCGTTCGGTTCTAAAAGTGAGCTGGCTCATCCCTGAGACAGAGTGTGATAGCTTCAGTCAGGACAAGCACCCCCGATAGATATGCCGGATCCGTCTGACCTCAGTAGCCTCGACCAAGAGGCCCTCCTCCAACAATTACGCCGCAAAGAGGGATCCTGGCTGGAGTGGGCGGTGGCCTGCCAAAAGCTGCAAAAGGCGGGACTCAATCCCCAGGCCATTTTTGAGGGTACGGGCTTTGAGCCGATCCAACAGAATCAGATCATCGTGGGCTGGCAGGTCTATGAAGGATTGAGCCGCGAAGGGGCTTCGGCAGCGGTGCTGGGGCATTTTGGTCTGCGGGCCAGCGATATTTTGTATGAACTGCGGATCTTGGATCCCCAAGAACGGGTGCGGGTGGCGGAGTTGGCGCTGCTCAAGGGCTTGGATGTGGAGGAGGTGCATGAGGTGGTGCGGGCCACCAAAGTGTTTTCTCTGTTGCCCCAGGTGCCGGAGGGCTTTACCTCTCACCCCGGTGATGCTATTGCTCATCAAGCTTGGCGGCTGGCCCGTCAAACGGAGAACTTACAGGAACGCTCGCGTCTGATTGCTCGTGCCCTGCGCTTTGTTCAGAGCGACTCGGCTCGTCAATTGGTGGAAAAGTTGCTGACGGATTTTTCGGTGCAGCCCCGCCGTTCGGCTCCCCTCTTGCCCAGCTATCGGATTGAAGAGGAGTCCGAGTTACCACGGGTGATTCCGGTGGCGGGCGAATGGCCCCTAACTCGACACGATCTGCAAGCGGTGCCCTATGCTCAGCCTCAGGTGGCCTTTCGGATGGTGAAAACAGAAGGGGTGGGGGCTTGGCTGGCTCTGCCCGGTTGGCCTCCGATTGTGGCAGCTGTGGATCCGGTGGCGATCCTCTGGGATCCCACTCAGATGTCGATGTTGGATGCCAAGATGCGGCAGCCGGGAGAGCAGGTGGTGGTCTTGGTGGATCGAGCCGATCGAGAGTGGCAGGCCCAGTCTTACTTTCTGGTGGAACAAGCGGGATCCCTGGCGATTCAGTGGTTTGAAGACGAGCCTGAGGAACGGCTGTTGGCCAAGGTCTTGATCGTGGTGCGACCCCCTCGCATCTTTGACACCGAAGCCACGCAGGAGCACTGGCAACTGGAAGATGAGTGAAGATAAATAGTGAAGATAAATCAGGGCTAAATCAGCTCAACGACACCGGGCGGAACTGAAAAAAACACAGATGAGAGACGGGATCCCATGAGTTTTTCTGGCGCTGAATCGGCTGAATTTGACCTAGGGATCCAAGCGGCCCAGGCTGGGGATCTGGAGACTGCTATCGAGCTGTTTCGAGCGGTGATCGAGCGGGATCCCGATCATGTGGAGGCCCATTACAAGCTGGGTTGGGTCTTGGGATCCCAGGGCTTTTTGGATCCGGCCCTGCGGTCTTTTGAGCAGGTGGTGCGGCTGGATCCTCAACACCAAGAAGCCCGGTACAACCTGGGGGCAATCTTGTTGCAAAAAGCTCAGTTAGAATCGGCGGCTCCCGGTCAATTGGATCTCGACCTGTTGCGGCAGGCCCAAGCAGCCTTCAAAGGGGTGATGGAGATCAATGCTTTTGATCCCAAATCGTTGGCGATGCTCCACCTGATCGAGCGGGCCATTGTCGAGGCTGCAGGGCAGGGATCCCAGTCTGAGGGTTCGCCAGAAATTGATACAAACCCCAATTAGATCTTCATCTATCGTCTGAAAGGGTTACACTGCAAAGCAATTCGCGTGTTCAGTCCTCTTTCTCCGGTGTGATCATGAGGGTTCTTCTGGTTTATCCCCGCTTCCCCAAGACCTTCTGGTCTTATGAGAAGATCCTGGAGTTAGTCAATCGCAAGGTGTTGCTGCCCCCGCTGGGGTTGGTGACGGTGGCCGCCATTCTGCCCCAAACTTGGGATTTTAAGGTGGTGGATTGCAACATCCGCGAGGTGACAGACGAAGAGTGGGAGTGGGCAGAGCTGGTGATTTGCTCCGCCATGATCGTCCAAAAGCCAGATCTGCTCAAACAAATTGCCCTAGCCAAGCAAAAGGGCAAACCAGTGGCGGTGGGTGGCCCCTATCCCACCTCTCTGCCCGAAGAGATGGAAGCGGCAGGGGTGGACTACATGATCCTGGATGAAGGGGAGATCACGTTGCCCCTGTTTATCGAGGCGATTGAGCGGGGAGAGCAGCAGGGGGTGTTTCGCTCTGGTGGCCAAAAGCCCGATGTCACCACCACGCCGATTCCGCGTTACGACCTCTTGGAGCTGTCGGCCTACGACTCCATGTCGGTGCAGTTCTCGCGGGGATGCCCGTTTCAGTGCGAATTTTGCGACATCATCATCCTCTATGGCCGTAAGCCCCGCACCAAGACCCCCCCACAGCTGTTGGCCGAATTGAATTGCCTCTATGAGCTGGGCTGGCGCGGCAGCGTTTTTATGGTGGATGACAATTTCATCGGCAATAAGCGCAATGTCAAGCTGCTGTTGCACGAGCTGAAGGACTGGCAGGCGGAGCGGGGCTATCCCTTCCGGTTCGATACCGAAGCGTCGTTGGATCTGGCGGAAGACGACGAGATGATCGAGTTGATGTTGCAGTGCAACTTTGGGGCGGTGTTTATGGGCATCGAGACCCCAGATGCCGACAGCTTGCAGTTGACCAAGAAGTTTCAAAATACCCGGTCTCCCCTGCTTGATTCCATCGACAAAGTGACGCGGGCGGGGTTGCGGGTGATCGCGGGCTTCATCATTGGCTTTGATGGCGAAAAGGCTGGGGCTGGGCAGCGGATTGTGGAGTTTGCCGAGTTGACCGGGATCCCGACCACCACGTTTGCCATGTTGCAAGCTCTGCCCCATACGGCTCTCTGGCATCGGCTGGAAAAAGAAGGTCGATTGGTCAGTGGCGGCGGCAACATCAACCAAACCACCCTGATGAATTTTGTCCCGACTCGGCCTGTCCAGGAAATCGCCCGCGAGTATGTGGAGGCTTTTGGCCAGTTGTATGAGCCGACCCAGTATCTCAATCGGGTCTATCGTTATTTTCTCAAGCTCGGGGATCCCAAGGTGAAGCCCGCCTTTCAGCTGCCGCAGTGGACGATTATTCGGGCTTTGTTAATTGTCTGCTGGCGACAGGGGATCAAGCGTGAGACCCGCTGGATTTTTTGGCATCACTTCTTTCATATCCTGTTTACCCGCACGGCGCTGTTGGATTCCTATATGGCGGTCTGTGCCCACAACGAGCACTTTATGGAGTACCGGGAGCTGGTCAGAGAGCAGATTGAGGCGCAATTGGCTGAGTATGAGCGCCTAGCTCAAGATCGAGAAGGATCCCAGGCTCAAGTGCCTGAGGCGGCGGCGGCAGTGGCTTGAGGAGCTGGGATCCGGCAGTGGGTCAAGACCTAAAAAAGCGGTGCTTTGCTTACACATGACACCGCTCGTTATGTTTCAGGTCTCTAGCCTCTTCAAGCTCCAGGGCCAGTTTCAACCGGCAGATCAGACTGCTGATATTCTGTCCAGGATCCCTCATAGACCCGAACATTGGGGTAGCCCAAGATATGTTTCAGCACCACATATTGCAGGGTGGCTTCCCGTCCGGTGGAGCAAGTGACCACGATGTCATCGTCGGGGGTGATGCCGCGCTCCTCCAATAGAGCTTGGATCTCTTCCAAGTCCTTGAGTTGAGAAAAGTTGTCCTCCCCAATGGTGAAGGTGGGCCAAGGGATGTTTTTGGCACCCGGAATGTGGCCGTTGCGGGCCCAAACGTCTACTTCGCCAGCAAACAGGTCGGCAGGCCGAGGATCGATAAAGGTGACATCATCCCCTTCGATGAACTGAGCCACATCTTCCAAAGTGACCCGCACATCGGGATTGTCGGCAATGGTCAGGGATCCCCGTTCAAACTCAGGAAACTCTTTGGTGACCTCTAGCTCAGCCTCTTGATAAGCCTTGAAGCCGCCATCCAGCACTTTTGCCCCTGGATGACCGATCCGCTCCAACAGGTAGGCCACCATCGTCGCCCCCAAAATATCGTTGCCATCCGAGTAGATCAACACCTCGTTGCCGTCGGAGATGCCCGCTTGTTCGAAGATCTCAGCAATCTGCTCGTTAGACCAATATTGAACCGGCAACACCCCGTTTGGCCCTCGAAAAGTGTTGTCGGGCACATGAACCGCACCAGGAATATGGCCAGTAAAGTAGGCAAAGGGTGCGATCCGCACATCCAAAATACGCAGATTGTCATCGTCAAGGCGCTCCGCCACCCATGCAGGGGACACAAACTCGGTGGCGGCAGCACTGCTGCTCTGGGCCATCACCACCTGTGGCTGAGGGTGGGGCACCAACGTCAAGGGAGCGATCACCAAGGCAGAGGCCAGACTGAGGGCAATGCCAGCCAGCTTGAGCCGGGATCCCCGGAGACGGGGCAGGGCGGGCTTGAATCCATGAAACAAAGACATACGTTCTCCTAGGATAGGGTCGAAAAAAGGGAAGGTATCGCGGCAAAAGCCAGAGTCAGGTCAAGGTATTGACGGGATTTTGACGGAGTGGGGGTGATCGCCGTCATCGCTCTGGGCGCTTGCCCCAAATGGTTTTAGGGATGCGACGACTAAACTACGGTAAAACCATCGGCTTTTCGTTGTATGAGGATCGTACCCTACAGCCCAAAAAAAATGCAAGCGTTGCCCCTACGGATTGCAAGAGAATTATGTTTTGCTGTTTTGCAACAGATGGTCTTAACGTATGGTTTTACTGTCTGTCTTGTCTAAATAGCTACTTGTCTGTCGGGCCGAATCTCTATACTGAATTTATGTCTAGTGGGAAATGGTGTGTCTGCTCGTCCAGGTGTCAGCCCCTCTGCTATTGGCAATCAGCCCGATCTCATTCAGCCGGATCTCATTCAGCCGGATCTCATTCAGCCGGATCTCATTCAGATGGAAGTGATGTCCAACGCCCTCAGCGGCCTTGCCGAAGAAATGGGGGCACGGCTGATCCGAGCCGCTTATTCTGCCAACATCAAAGAGCGGCGAGATTGCTCCACCGCGTTGTTTGATGCCCAAGGTCGCTGTATTGCCCAGGCGGCCCATATCCCCGTCCATCTGGGGGCATTGGGGGATGCGGTGCGGGCGGTGATGGAGTGTCAGCCCCAGGCAGGAGATATTTTTTTGCTCAACGATCCCTTTCAGGGGGGATCCCATCTGCCAGATTTGACCGTGATCACGGCGATCCCAGGGTTGGATCCCGACCTATCGGATCCCGTTGCCTACGCCGTCAATCGGGCGCATCATGCCGATGTGGGGGGCATGAGTCCCGGATCGATGCCTGCGGATTCTATCGATCTGTGGCAGGAAGGCTTGGTGATTCCGCCGGTTCGGGTGGGCAAGGCGATGGCGGTGGATCCTTCTGGATCGGCCTATGAATGTCGGTGGGATGAAACCATTCTGCGGTTGATCTTGGCTAATATGCGTCATCCCCAGCAGCGTCGGGGGGATTTGATGGCTCAGGCGGGATCCAATCTGTGGGGGCTGCAACGGCTGCAACAGCTGATGTTGGCCAAGGGATCCCGAATGTGGCAGGTGATCGATGGGGTGTTGCTGGCGACCGAGCATCGGATGCGGGCACGGATTGCCCAGTGGCCGGATGGCTGTTACGAGGCGGAAGATTATTTGGAATGGGATCCTAAGCCGATTCGGATCCAGGTGGCGGTCACGGTAGCGGGGGATCAGCTGGGGGTGGATTTTGCGGGCACGGATGGGGCGATAGTGGGCAATCTCAATGCGCCGTTGGCGGTGACGCGGGCGGCGGTACTCTTTGCACTGCGTTGTCTCCTGGATCCCACTATCCCCAGTAATAACGGTATCGAAGCCCCCATCACGTTGTCGGCTCCACTAGGATCCCTGGTCAATGCCCCTTTTCCATCAGCGGTGGTGGCAGGCAATGTTGAGACTTCTCAACGGATCGCCGATCTGATCTTGAAGGCATTGGCCCCCATTGCCGGAGATCGAGCCATCGCCCAAGGCCAAGGCACCATGAATAATGTGATTGTGGGCAATCGCTCCTTTACCTATTATGAGACACTGGGGGGTGGCCAGGGGGCTGGGCCGCATACGGCTGGTTCCAGTGGGATCCATGTGGGCATGAGTAATACCCTCAACACCCCGATTGAAGCCCTAGAGATGGACTATCCCTGCGGATCTTGAGCTATCGGCTGCGGCGAGGATCTGGTGGTCAGGGATCCCAGCGGGGGGGAGAGGGCATCATCCGCACGATTCAGGTGTTAGAAGACTGCACCCTGTCATTATTGAGTGAACGGCGGCAGTATGCTCCTCAAGGATCCGGCGGCGGACAAGCGGCTCAAGTGGGAGAAAACACCCTCAATGGCGATAGGATCCCTGGCAAGCTAACCCGTCACCTCAAGGCAGGTGATAGTCTGACTCTAGCCACGCCGGGAGGGGGGGGCTGGGGCCAGGGCTCCTGAATTCCAGTCAGGCTCTTATTCGTGAGAGATTCACAAATCGGTTACTGTGTGAAAGATTGCATCCTACCGAGAAGATGAGATACCGTTATCGAAGCCGATAGATACTTCTGCTGTTGACGAAACACCAATCCTATGGCCCGCTACTCCTGTGTCACCCAGCTTTCCGGCTCTGCAGAGCAATTGCAGGAGGAGATTCGTCACCTCCTCGAGCGCTGCCGCCTCAATATCCTGCACAATAGCCACGACTATTGGGTGGCGGGAGAGCCTCCTGGCCACAAGCCCTTTAATCAACTGGTGACCGTTGAAGTGCTGATGAACTGGAAGCATCGCGAGCCCAGCCATGTGGAAGTGACCTGCATCGCCAAGAATGAGGAACTTCCCCTCAAGAGCACCAATCATTGTCAGCAGACTTTTCAGCAAATCGAATCTGAACTGAATCAGCTTCAGAATCAACTTCAGCTTGCCGGTTCTCGACCCGATCATTTATAGTAAAAAGCCTGACTCTTTTTTAAGCCTATCGATTGGTGATCTGCTGACTCCGCAGAGATCGGTGACACTGATTGACTGAATGATTTACACCTTTGTCATACGGTTGGATCAGTCCCTGGCATCTGAGGATGAGGAAGGATATGTCTTCCCATTGTTTGGATCCAGCCCAAAATCTCAATCGTCGTTATTCAAGGCGAGCAGGCATAGCGCATCTCAATCTTTTTCTCTACATCACCTGGGGGACATCATGGCCAAGCAATGCCAACTGACCGGAAAGAAGCGTAACAACGCAATGCAAGTGTCTCACTCTCATCGCCGCACCAAGAAGGTGCAAGAACCTAACCTGCAATGGAAGCGGATCTGGTGGGAAGAAGGCAATCGTTTTGTCCGGTTGCGGATCTCCACCAAGGCACTAAAAACCCTCAAATCCCGTGGTGTTGGGGCAATGGCCCGCGAAGCTGGCATCAATCTCAACAAGTTTTAAGTCGGGATCCCTGGGCTAAGAGGGCTGCGGTGATGGCGGTCAGTCCCGGTTTGATTGAGATTTCTTGATTGAAGATCTGCCTGAAAAACACCTAAAGAAAAGCACTTGAATTAGATAAATCGGTCAAAGTCCTGTTGGGAATGCCCTAATAGGACTTTTTTATTTATAAATAGGCTTAGGGATCCCAAGTTTAGGTTTTAGGCATCTCAACTGCTGTTAAAATTACCCCTTCTCAAATATAGACAAGGGGATTACAGTAGGTCTCGGGCACTCATTTTTTTGAGCAAAGTGATGTAGTGTGATCTTGATGTTCACAGCCCGATTATGATGAAAACCTCTACTGTCAAGGTTCATATTCCCATTGCATCAACGACATCTGCTCTGCCGAGATTGGGATCCCTTGGGGTGGTAGCGGCAGCATTGCTGGCTTTGAGTGGTTGTGGGGCAGCAGTAGTCAAACACCGTGATGATATTGGGGTGACTGCCCAACAGAATGTTGACCCGAGCCTCGGTAGCAAACCGTTGCAAGATTTGTTCTTCTAGCTGGGGATCCACCAAAAGACGTTGATGGAGCACTTTAATGGCAACCGTGGCATCAAACCGCTGGGTATCCTTCGCTTGATAGACAGCTCCCATACCTCCCTCATTCAACCGCTGGAGCAGGCGATAGCGACCCTTAAGAAGGTGATTTTCCAGCGAAGTAGCCATGTCGGATCCTCGGACGAACACAACAGATGCAAGCGAAAATAAGGGTTTGACCTTTAGCTTTGACTGTACGCCCAGAAGCCAATGCTGTCAGCTATCAAGATCACCATGCGGGTCGGCTTAAATCACATCAGATGGCAAGAGAGAGTCTGATTTCCCGAATATAGTCTTTGCTCAGTGTGATGATAGGGGCTATTTCCCCAACAGATAATCCCTTCGCAATATCCTGAAAATTGTCTCAGGATCCCTTGGCAGGGTCAGGCATAGTCCCGGAGCAGCGAAACCAGAGAGGGGTAATGAGCTGGGATCCCAAAGTATTCAGGATTGATAGCGTTGTAGACAAAATGGGGATTTTTGATGCAGTGATCATCCCATTCTGAGAGCTGAATTCGCCACACTGGGGCCAATTTTCGCAGCAATTTTACCGGTACTGGGATCCGAAAGTAGATGCGCTTTTTGAGATAGCCACAAATCTGCCTCATGCTCTCCTCATACGTGAGAACAGGATTGCCCAAAACCCAATCTCCCGTCAGGATTGGTTGCTGTAATAAACAGGCCACCATCTGGGCGATATCCGCTGCATGAATGAAGTGAAAGCTGGCCTCTAATTTGAGAAATCGAGCCAACGGGATCCAAGCCATGACATCAGGGATCCCTGTGGTGATGTGCGAATAGGGGGCAGATCCAGAGCCACCAAACAAGAGGGTGGGATAAAGCGTGATCAGCCGATCGACTAATTTGATCTCAGAGCGCCGCATCAACATCTCATATTTGCTGCGAATATAGGCAGTTCCGGCCCGTCCCGCCACTTCGAGGGGATGGTGATGACGGTCTAACAAACTGGCGGTGGAAAAATAGAGAATCTTGCGACAATGGCCCGGATCCAGAAGCTCAAAAAGCCGCAATGTTTGAGTCAGATTGATGGTGGTGGCGGTGGCATCATCGCTCCAACCAGCGGCCAAATGGATCAGCCCTTCTGTCTCCGACAGCCATTCCCGATGAGCATCAATCTGGGTCATATCGCCCGTCAGCACGGTCAACTGGGATCCCTGAGCGGTCATTTTCTCAGTATCTTGGGCTGTCCAGCGTAGCCGAGCGGGATCCCGCACCAAGGCGATGACATGATAAGGCGGCTCTAGGGTTGCGAATGCCTCTGGGGGATCAGGCAGAAATTGATTGGGCTGGGAGATCAAGCCAGCAGTCAGGACTTTAGCGGGGGCTTGATGGAGCAATTGACGCAAGACATAATGCCCCACACAACCGCTAGCACCGGTGATAAAAATCCGTCGCAAGAGACTCTAGCCCGAAATAACTCTTTTTTAGTGTAGAGCGAGAGGATCCCATTCCTGGAGACTGGGGATACGAGGCTGGAGTGCAATGGGGTCGATGCCAGCTTTGTGGGCCACCAAGATACCCAGGGCTTCCAGATAGGAGTTGACCGTGATGGCCGGGATCCCTAAGTCGCTAGGGCTGACCTGCATAGTGGTGGTATTGTCATTCACCGCGATGATTTGTACCCGCTCTGCTAAAGCCAAAACTGCCGCCCCTCCGCACGCATCGGCGGGCACCACCAGGGCATCCACCTGTTCTGACCAGATATCGCCAGCCTGGGATCCCGTTCTGGAGAGGACAAACTGAGGGGCACGGCTCAACCCCACCAGCACACAAGGCAAAAAGGTATGTCCCAACTCCTCGGCGGCAGCACGGGGATCCACGGTGGGATCAAGGGCAAAGGGGGCAAAGGCGGGGGCATGAGCACAGGGTTTGCCAAACTGCCGGACAACCAGGTGGCTGATGATCGCCTCCAATCCGGCAATGGGATCCACTCCCTGTCCTTGGGCATAGTGGCTTGTCAGCGTGGCCAAACCAAAATCCGTATCCAGGTCGGGGAACCGCGCCACCACCGCCACCGCATCGGCTCCTTGCTGGAAAGCCCGTTCTGCCGCTCGTAGCAAGCTATCGGGAGCAGCTAAGGTGCCCCAACTGGCTCCCGCTGCCGTGATCTGAAGCTGGGATCCCAGGGGTTGATCGGTGAGGATGATGTCGTCCAACAGGTACAGTCCCAGGGTGGCCCGAGCTGCCTCTGCTGCTTGCCGATGACGTACCCGCAATTCCGGTTCGATACCTCGATCTAAAACCAGAGCCACACGGTTGTTGTTTACCGGACGCAATCCCCATTCACCTGCCGCAAACCGATCTAGCCCATAACCTTCCACATAGAACCCATTGGTCAGCGGCCAATAGAGCTGAGCACCATTGAGCACATTGGGGTGGGTGATCAGCCGACCTGCCACCTGCGCCATCGCCCGCGCAATTGGCAGTCCATCTCCGGCATAGCCCCCCATCGCCGCCCCAATCCCAGTCGGGATCAGCAGCATCACGGTGTAGGGATGGGTCATCTCAGTCTGCAAGATAGTTGTGATTTTTTTGGGAGGTGCGATGTGGGGAAATCCATGAAGCCTAAAGCCCAGACACGCTTGATATCACTGTTAAACATTATTGCTTAAATGTCAGAGGCTGAACTGGATTCTTTGTGCAGCCTGCTCATTTATTAGCTGTTACAACCACAGAACTTTATAAACCAGTTGCTGAAGGATGAATCCTCAATCAAATACAAGCCTTTTTTTATCAGCTTCTCTAAGGCTGTTGTCCCTCCTCTGCAATAAAGCTGAACAAAAGCCTTAATGACTGACCACATCATCTCATCCACATCATCTCATCCACATCATCTCAATAGGGTTACAGCCCTTCCCTAAAATACCAAACACGGCTGAGGAGGTAGAATTCGGACGAAGAGATGGCATTTGCTCATGACCTGCTATTCAACTGACCTTCGTCACAAGGTTGTCAAAATCTATCAGCAAGGGAACACCTCGATTCGGGCGGTTGCTCAACAGTTTCAGATCAGCACCAGCACCGTGCAGCGATATCTAACACAGTATCGGCAGACCGG
>JAAUUM010000064.1 GCA_012031565.1 Synechococcaceae cyanobacterium SM2_3_2 | reverse complement strand
ACTATGCCGCACATCTCAGCCAGCATGGCCTCCGTCGAATGGGATCCCAGGTGCCAGCCAACGGATTGCCCAACAATGATCGCCAGTGGGCAGGGGGGAGCAATCGGGTTTGATTCACATTTTGCCGCCAACGTCACTCTGGGGGAACGTCACTCTGGGGGATCAAAACTGCTGTGATAGGGGATCCAACTCACCAGCACAAGATCAAAGTTCCAGGGTCTCCACTGCGTTGACTGCCTCCAGGGGTTCTGGCATCTCCCCGACGCCGGGAGGATAGGTCAGATAGGCCAATTTGACCAACTGAGCCGGTCGTTGGTCAATCTCTACGGCCATGCCGGGATAGGGTTCAGCCTTGGAGCGAATAAACGCCAAGGCCAACGCTGTTTCTCGGATCAAACTGGAGCGGGTGACGGTGCCGATCTTCTCATTGTCCCGCAGAACAGCAGTGCCCGCCGCTGTGGGTACCGGCAGTTGGATGCCCCACAGGGTTTGCCGAATTCGTTGGTAGGTCACCTGCTTGGCCAACACTTCCTGCCCTACATAGCAGCCTTTCTCCAACGAGACCGCATGCCATAGCCCCGCCTCCAGAGGATTGATGGAATCTGTCAACTCATGATCCGGCAGCGGTCGCCCTTGCCCCAAGCAGAGGATTTCCCAGACGTTAGCACTGGCCGGGATCCCGCCCCAGTTGACCATCAGCCCCCACAGCTTCTCCCCCCATGCCATCGGCGCAATCAGGGTGTATTGATGAGAATCGGATCCCAACAGCACTTGAATGGAGGCCGACTCTAGGGCTACCACATGATGACACCAAGGAGGTGAGCTGGTCAGATCGGGCCAGCCCAGATGATGCAGCAGATCAGCCGCTGCTGGCCCCACCAAACGAAACGTCACTGTGTCAGGAGCCCGATCTTTGAGTTCCACCCCTTTCAAAAAAACCAGAAAGCGGCAGAGGGTGCTCTCCACCATCTTGCGGCGCTGGGGAGAGGTGAGAATTAAGGTCTGATCGGATCCCGTCCGGTAGAGGCTGACCAGATCGACGATTCCCGCTGTGGGGGTGATGAAGATAGTCTCGCCCCCTTGCCCCAGCTGCAAATTTTTCAGGTCATTGGTGCTCTGGTTGTGCAGAAAGTCCAAGCTACCGTCCCCGACAATCTCGAACCGGCCCCAATCGCTCTGGTCAAATAGGGCTACCCCCTGTTCAGTCGCTTGGAGAGCCTCAGGATCGGAGAACGTGGGCCGTGACGATGGTAAGGACATAAACAGACAGAGGTGTTTCAGGATCAAGCAAATTTTAGCTTGGCATCCTGCCACATTCAGTGGTTTTGCTTGACTTGCGCTTCCGCCCGCTGCCTAGAGAGGAAGTGCTGCGGCTACTATGGCTGCAATGAATCCTCTTGCAGTGGGCACTATGGCCAAGACAAATAGCGGGATCCTGATGATGATAGGCGGCTTTGTGTTGCTCAGTGGTGCCCCGGTTAGGGCCGAGCAACCCCATCAACTCGATGTGCAATTGGACACATCAATCCGAGAGGAGGGTGATCCATCCCCCATCCCGCGTGAGTGTATCGCCTGCGATTGGAGTGGTGCGATTTTGACTGGCAGCAATTTGAGTGGAGCCATCCTCAAAGAGATTGATCTGTCGGGGGCTGATCTGCGCTCTACCCAACTGGAAGGGGTGGTGCTCAACTTTGCCAATTTAGCTGGCGCTGACCTGAGTGGATCCCGGCCTCACTTCTCATTTATGTGGGAAGCCGATCTGCGAGAGACCAATTTTCGCGGCGCAGACCTGAGTGGAGCCAGCCTGAGCGGAGCCGATCTGCGGGGATCCGATCTGCGGCAGGCCATTTTGCAGG
The DNA here is from genome assembly GCA_012031565.1 of Synechococcaceae cyanobacterium SM2_3_2. Lineage (GTDB taxonomy): Bacteria > Cyanobacteriota > Cyanobacteriia > Thermostichales > Thermostichaceae > JAAUUM01. Next base: position 15,814 of record JAAUUM010000064.1, on the reverse strand, counting down.
GAGCTGACCTGACCGGCGCTCAACTGGATGAGGCCGATCTGCGGGGAGCCGATCTGCGGGGAGCTTTTTTGGGGGGAGTGGATCTCAGTGCCGCCGTGACGGATGAGACCACTCTTTTAGACCAGCGAGATGACCCTGAATGAGCCCATTGGCGGTTAGGCCAACCCCTTAACGGGATCCCACTTCTTTCTTGGGCCGAGAGCGGCGGGTGCGTTTGCGGGTGGCCAGGTCTGCCGGGTGCTCTTCCCGTGAGGCGTGGGGGGGTTTGGACTTGAGGGTGAGCTTGGTCTTAGGGGCCGCAGCAGGACTGGGCTGATCGTCCCCCCGGAATCCAGCCGGATCCACCGGATCAACAGCTCGGCGCGGGGCCACTTGGCGGGGGGGATCCTGGCGATCAAACCGACGACCTCCCCGTCCTTCATTGCCACGGGGCTCATAGGGACGTCCCCCATAGCCGCTGCTCTGTCCACCTCGACCGCCTCGATCCTGTCGCCCCCGTTGAATCGGCTCTGGTCTCACCGACAGATCAGGCTCATATCCCGGTGCCACTTCGGTGGGGATCTCCTGCCTTAGCAGGCGTTCGATATCCCGCAGCAGTCCGTGCTCATCCACACACACCAGTGAGATGGCTTGACCCAGATTGCCCGCTCGTCCAGTGCGGCCAATGCGGTGGACATAATCTTCGGGCACATTGGGCATCTCAAAGTTGACCACATGGGGCAGTTGATCGATATCCAGACCACGGGCCGCAATATCAGTCGCCACCAACACCCGCACGGATCCCTGTTTGAATTGAGAAAGAGCACGGGTGCGAGCGGCTTGGCTCTTGTTGCCGTGGATGGTGGCGGTTCTGAGGCCATCTTTGTCCAGCTGCTCCGCCAAACGGTTAGCCCCATGTTTGGTGCGGGTAAAGACCAACACCTGCTTCCAGTTTTGGGATCCAATCAAGTAAGAAAGCAATTCCCGTTTGCGGTTGCGATCCACCAAATACACCGACTGACTAACCGTTTCGGTCGGAGAGTTGCGGCGAGCTACCTCAATCGTGGCGGGATCCGTCAGAAATTCATCAGCCAGCTTTTTGATCGCATCCGAGAAGGTGGCCGAGAACATCAACGTCTGACGTTGGCGAGGCACCAAATGCAGAATGCGGCGGATGTCGTGGATGAAACCCATGTCCAACATACGGTCAGCCTCATCCAACACCACCATCTCAATCTGAGAGAGATCCACGGTGCGCTGGCCCACATGATCCAGCAGGCGGCCTGGGGTGGCCACCAACAGATCGACCCCGCGCCGCAGCTTGTCAATCTGGGGATTGATGCCCACTCCACCAAAGATGGCGGTTGAGCGCAGCGTTAGATATTTGCTGTAGGTGGTGACACTCTCCGAGACTTGGGCCGCCAGCTCGCGGGTGGGGGTCAAGATCAACACACGGGGGAGTCGGGGGGCTTTGACCGCTTGTTTGATGGAGTGCTTAACGGGATGTTTGCCGGATCCGGTCAACACTGGTGTTGGAGCACTGGCCACTAACCCTGATGCTGCCAACCGCTCTAGGATGGGCAGAGTGAATCCGGCGGTCTTACCGGTACCCGTCTGGGCACTGGCCATCACATCTCGACCCGACAGAATAATGGGGATCGCCTGCTGCTGAATGGGGGTTGGTTCTGTGTATCCCTGGTCAGAAACAGCACGAAGAATGTCGGTCGAAAGACCGAGTTCGGAAAATAGCATGAAGACGTGCTCCTCGATTGCCCCTACCCAAAAATTGGGACTAGTCTAAGAGCAGTTTTCGTTGAATCAGATACTAAAAGGATCTGGATCGCCAGGACAGCCGCAGAAACCAAAGCGCATAAAGGAGCTTGTGATGCTGGTCAGTTACTGGTCAATCACTGTTCGATCCGCAAGCCCATGTCTCTAGTATCTAAATGTTTAGAGTATCTAAATGTTTAGAGTATCTAAATGTTTAGTTCTAAAGTATGGTTCGTGAGATCGCTATCCCCACTGAGTCGAGCGCAGACTAGAACGCGCTTAATCAGTATAGTCGTCATCTCCGGGATCGTCAGGATTTGGTTTCAAGAGGATTCGGTTTCAAGTGACAGAGTGAATGTCATCTGGGCCATCTCTACCGTCGCCGCGAGCTGCCACCACCGGAAGAGCGTCTGGAGGATCCCCCACTTGATGACTCTCCAGACGAGCGAGATGAACTGGAGTGAGACGAGCTTGACCGGGATGAACTAGAGCGGAAAGAGGAGCCAGAATGTTTGGATCCTGTATTGACCACCACCACATTGGTGTTGCCCTGGGAGCGGGAAACCATCTCATTCTCGGCTCTTGAGAGGGCTGTATGAATGGAATTGAGGGCGGCGGCGGCACTGTCCAGGGTGGCTCGTGCTCCGGCAAAATCCTGTTCCTCTAGGCTGTTTTGTTGCTCAATCGCCGGGATCCTTTCCAGGGTGAGGGACTCTAGCAGCTGCTGGGCCTGCATGAGGTCACGATTCCCCTTGGGTAAAACTCTGGAGAGCTTTTGCCATTGGCTTTCCAGTCCGGCCAGCTCAGAGCGGATTTGCTCTAATGTCGTCAGGTTGCTTTTGTGGAGACCCACGATCGATTCAGCTTGTTCCCGCAGAGACTGGATGGCCCGTGACCAAGTTTTGACGGCAGCAGGTAGTGCGGAGGCGGGGCCGCTGGCAATCAGCCCACCAATCTGGGTTTGGCTGTGGTCAATGGCCTGAAAGTCGGGATCCAGCTGGGGCAACCGATAGCCCTCAAAGCGGAATTTTTCGATCAGATTAGAGGTGCCCAGCCAGTCGGCATGAGTCTGTACCAAAGCCAGGGATCCCTCTAGAAGTTGTTGGCCAGTGTCGCAGGCATCAAGGCAGACCAAGGGTTGATCCCGATCCAGTGCGTTTTGAGCCACTCGAATCTGTCGATCGATCTGGATCAGCAGCCGTTGGCGATCAAAGGGAAACTCCGACGGGATCCTGGGGGCTAGACTCTGGTATTGTCCTTGCAACTGAGACAGGGCTGCGGGTGCTGTGGTGGCGGCGGTCTCCACTCGATGGAGCAGGGCATCTACCTGATAGACCAGATCCAGAATCGATTGGCTTTCGATCTGGTTTGGAGACGGATACATCAATTCCACCTTTAAGGGGGTGGCCTGAAGCTGCTGCTGAAGCGTATCCAATTGTTGTTGGAGAGCGGTTTTGGGGCCATTGGCAGGGAGGTATTGCAGAGGACTGAGCAGGGTTTGTAGTTGCTCTTCTGAGAGATTGAGAATCTGTGGCTGGCTACCAATCACGCTGACATAGAGAGCCTCCCAACTCTTGACCAGTTCTTCCAATTGGGTCAAGGTGTCACCACCCAAATTGTCTGATTGGCGGTTGAGATGATCTTGCAGGCCAAAGGCTTGATCAAGGGCAGCGCGGGCTTGGCTCAGCCACTCCCGTAACTGTTGGGCCAAACCAGGGGCTTGCTCACCCCCCAAGAGGCTAAACAGCTGGTAGTGCATCATCTGGGTGGGATCCCCCGCTGGTAGCAGCTGATCGCAGGCCAACATTAGGCTGGCCACCCGCGATTGCAGGGCTTTGATGTGGGTGGCCAGCTTTTGCCGACGTTTGCGCTTGTTCCACATCACCCAGCCACCGCCCCCCACCAGACCGACCCCACCAATGGGCAGTAGATGACGAAAGGGAGAGGCTGGATAGTTGAACTCATAGATGCGAGTCAACCCTGTGGTCAGCGCCTGAGTGGGTTGGCCTGCCTGCAACAGAGGCCGGATCTGAGAGCGAATCTGATCAAATCCCAGATCGGCCCGACTATCAAAGAGATTTTCGCCAAAGGTGGCGTTGATGCCCCAGAGGGTGCTGGTGTCAGTGCTGGCGGCCAACGTTACCCCATTCCGGGCATAGCTATCAGCACGATTGGGATCCCGAAATCCTGCCTCAATCTCCGCCCGATCGATCAGGTCATACCAAGCCTCCTCAGAGGCCGCTCTCTGGTCAGTCAGATAGACCAACATCCTGAGATTGCGCTGGGCCAGAGGTTCCGCTGCTTCGCAAATAGCCCGGGCATCGACGGTTTGCTGCGTCTGAATTTGCAGGGTGGCATGGGGGCAGCTTTGGGCCACAGCAGGGCCAACCCAGAACAAGACCAGAGAGACAACCAGTGTGCAACCGAAAATCGGGATCCGACGAATCATGGCTCTCTCCCGGATGGACTTGAGGCTACTGTCTAATCTATGTCCATCCGCTCCCAATCGAAACGGTCTTTTGTTTAAATTAATATCCCCAAAAAACAGGATCCCAATCTTTCAAATAGGGATCCCTTTATCTTATCTATTGATGCTGATCTATTGATGCTGATCTGTTGATGCTGATCTGTTGATGCTGCTGGCAGAATGGCATGAACCATAGACTGTGGACTTAGATCACTGTGTTGTCAGGAATAGTGGCGTCCTTAATCACAATCACGATGCCATTGCTGATCCAAAACCCATCCTCTTCCCGTTCCGCCTCTTGCACATTATCTTTATTCAAAATCTTGACGTTGCGACCGATGCGGGCATTTTTGTCCACAATCGAGTTGACAATATGGCTATTGGCTCCGATGCCCACAGGCGGGATGCCGCTGCTGAGCTTGGCCTCTCGCTCTTCTGGCGACTCATAAAAGTCGGATCCCATCACCATGGTGTTTTCGATGATGGTATTGGCCTCAATGCGCGATCGGATCCCGATGATGGAATTGGTGATCTGAGCGTTTTTAATAATGCACCCTTCCGAGATGATCGTGTCTTTGACGTGAGAATCCAAAATTTTGTTGGGGGGCAAGAAGCGGGGCCGCGTGTAAATCGGCATCTTGCTATTAAAGAAGCTAAATGAGGGGTTAGGCTGCTTGACCAAGGCCAAGTTTGCCTCATAAAACGCCTCGATGGTGCCGATATCTTCCCAATAGTCATTAAACAGATAGGCTTGCAAGTTGTGGCTCTTGACCACAGAAGGCAGCACCTCTTTGCCAAAATCAGCGTGCTCCTTATTGCCTAGCATCTCCACCAGTGCTTCTCGCTTAAAAACATAGATGCCCATCGAGGCGATGTAAGGCTTCTCTAGAGCTTCTTCGGGGCTCAATCCCAGAGCAGAAGTATCCACTTGGCAGGACTTGAGCAGATCCCCTTTCGGTTTTTCGGTGAAGTCCAGCACCCGACCTGTGTCGTCAATTTTGACCAGACCAAAGCTGGAGGCGACATTTTCGCGGCAGGGCAACACCGCTAGGGTGACATCAGCCTTGGTGTCGCGGTGGTGCTGAATGAAGGGACGATAGTCCATGCAATAGAGGTGATCGCCGGACAGGATCAAATAGTCCTGGGCGTGCCAAGATTCCATCAGCCAGAGATACTGCCGTACGGCATCGGCGGTGCCCTGAAACCACTCTGGGTTTTCGGGGGTCTGCTGTGCTGCCAAGATGTCCACAAACCCGTTGCTGAAGGGGGAGAACCGATAGGTGTTGACAATATGGCGATTGAGGGAGGCTGAATTGAACTGCGTCAGCACATAGATTTTATCGATGTTGGAGTTGATGCAGTTGCTGACAGGAATGTCGATCAGGCGATATTTGCCAGCGAGGGGTACAGCAGGTTTGGCACGCTTTTTGGTAAGGGGATAGAGACGGGTTCCCCGACCTCCTCCCAAAATGATCGACACGACCTCAGACATGATTAGCCTCCGACGAGCAGAAGGGTTTCGCTCACTAGCATAGATCCCTGTGGCCGCTTGCAGATGCCAATTTGAATCGGATCCGGTCAATCCCAAGTGAACTCAGGCATCGCCCTCAGGAGAGAAGGTGGTTGAATAGGATCATGCGGATTATCGCCTTTACTAACAATAAAGGGGGCACGGGCAAGTCCACCCTTTGTGGCAACTGTGCTCACTGGCTGGCTCAGGCTGGACAGCGTGTGCTCGTGGTGGATTTGACCTCCCAGCGCACCTCCAGCTTGTTGTTGCTGGGGGATATTGACGATGGGGATGAAGACGAGAGCATCCTGGCTCTGTTACGCTCGGATCCCCAGGTTGAGATTCGGGATCTGATCTACGAGAGCGACAAAGGGATGGATGTGATTCCCTCCCATGTGCTGATGGCCAATGGGGTGGAACAGCTCAGCCAGCTTGGAGTTGGGCGAGAAAAGATCCTCAATGATCATCTGATTCAACTCCAGCCCGACTACGATTTTGTCCTGTTGGATAGTCCTGGGGATTTGAATGTTTTGACCACCAATGTTTTGGTAGCAGCCAATTTGGTGGTGATTCCGACTCGGTTGAATCGCACGGATTTTAGCTGTACGGAGGTGACCTTGCGATTTATCCGACAGGCGCAGCCGCTGATTGGATCCCGGGACTGTCGCGTGGTGATCAATATGTTGGATGACCGCTATCTGCCCGGAAATGCCTGGGCGGGATCCCATACGGGGCAGCTCTACCAGTTGGCTCAAGAGCGATTTGGGGATGTATTGTCGTCGGTTACCATTCCCGATAGCACCGACATTCGCACCGCCTTTGACCGGGGATCCGTGGTTTGGGAGTATAAGCCTGAGAGCTTGGCGGCTCAGCGGTTGCGCCGATTGGTGGAGGTTGAGCTTTGTGGAGTTTGAGGGATCCTGAGAACCAAGGATGAGAAAATAACCCTGTGGCGATGCCTGTTCTCTCTCTTGAATTCTATTTTCTGTTTATCATCACCCATGTGCTGTCCATTGCTGAGGTACTTTTATGACCGAGCCTGATATCGCCCGCAGTTTATTTTCTGGCAAGGGATCCAAGCCTGCCTCCTCACGCCGCCGCAAGGCCGCAGATGCTGATGCGCCTACCGATGATACTGAAACCCCAGCCCTGGAGACAGCCTCAGGTATTGATGCTGCCATGATCGAGGCGTTGGAGGCTCAGGTGGCTGACCTGACTCAGGCGCTCAAACAGGCTAACGATGATGCCATTGCCCCCAAAGACCATCAAAAAGTGGTGGCAGATTTGGAGAAAGCCACCCAGAAGATTGAGGAATTGACCTATCGCCTCGATCTGTCTCAAAAGTCTGAGCAGAAGCTGAAGACGGATGTTAAAGCTCTGGAAACCGAGCGGGATCAGCTGCAAAAGCAACTGCAAGAGGTGGCCAAGCCCGCCCCACCCCCAGCCTCTCTCCAACATCAAAATCCCAAACATACCCAGCCGATGGCCATCAGACGGCCTGTTTTTCCCCATCCTGTGGACGACGACCAAGATATGCCCAGCTTCATGTTGGATTGAGTCACTTGGCTAGCGAGAAGAGGCTAACTTTTTCGTCTAGTCAGGAATTCTATAGATGCTCACCGTGGCCTAGCTTTGGGCTGGGCATCTGCCACCGCAATTCCACATGGGTGATGCCATCGGGACGGCGGATGCGCTGCCAGGATCCCTGGGGTAGATCCAGGGCAATGGTATTCATGGCCTTGGTGCCGTAGCCCCCCCGTTGGTTGGGAGCGTACTCTGTGCCATCATTACTCACCTCTAAGCAGCACTGGGATCCAGTCTGAAAAAGCTTGACGGTGACAAAGGTGGCATCGCCCTTGGGGGGCTGAACATGACTGATCACATTGGCCAGAGCCTCCCGAAAGAAGCGCATAATATCTTCTCGATGGTCGATCCATGCCCCTGTGGAGGACTCTTGCAGCGGGTGCAGCTGCTGGTCGATCGGCAATGTCAGGGTGCCGCTGACCACCAACGATTCCAAATAGGTCTCGATGCCGCGATGTAACCCTTCCCGCAGGGTGGGGGAAACATGCAGCTTGGTGGCGAGGGTGCGGACATCATTGAGCTGATTGCGGATGCCCCGTCCCATCTGCTCCAGTTGGTAGAGCAAATCATCGTAGACCTTGCTCTCGATTGGGATCCCTTGGTCTTGTTTCCACTGCAACACCTCCAGATCATCCATGACCAACTTGAGTTCCTGTAGTTCTTGGTCGTGGATATCGGTCGCCACCCGATAGAGCAGTTTACGGGCCTGATCAACGGCAGCTTCTTGCTCGGCCCGTCGCATTTGTTCCAACTCCATTTGTTGGGCCTGGAGCCGCTCACGGTTATGCAATAGCACCATTGTCACAATCGTACTGAGGGTGGTCAGGCCAACCGTCAAACAGGGCAACCCCAACGGCCAGATAGTCCGCCACAGCAAAAATTGCGCCACCGCCACGCCAACATAGGCACCCACTGCCATCCCCCAAACGACGATGTAGATTTGCGACCTGCTCAGACGGAAGGAGCGAGAGTCTGACTGCCGCGACAGTCGTTGAGAGCTGCGGATAAAAGCGGAGGACTGGGTACTGAGCACCACCCCAGTACCGATGCCCACCAGATGAATGATCAAGATCTCGATGCCACGGGGGAGATTCTGAAAAAACTCTTGGCGCAGCAGGCTGGAGAGAATCTGAGCCTGTAACTCCACCGCCGGAATCTGGGATCCTGTGGCGGTCGTCACCGGGAAGGTCTCGGGATAGCCTCCCACAAATCCCACCAACACCACCTTGCCCCGCAACTGTTCCCGCAGCTCTGGATTCAAGGCACCTTCACAGGATCCCAGCGGTGCATCGGTACAGACCTCTTCGATCGGGATCTGTGGAACCCGTTGTTCTGGCCCCAAGGGGTTGAAGAGGACGGTGCTGCCGGCTTGAAAGAGTCGATCGGCAATATCGGGCTTGAGCTTGAGCAGGGCCAACGCCTCGGCAAACGCAAAGGTCTGGGTGCGCTGGCTATCGCGGCGGCGAAACTCCCCCGCTAACTGAGCCTGCCGGAGGATGCCATCGGGATCGGTTTGGAATTGCACCACCCCCTGCACATCCTCGGGGGGGATCAGATACTCCAGCAGCAGGCTAGAAAAGGGCAAAAAGTGGTTGTAGATATTGATCTCGGCTTGGCGAAAGCTCTCGCTGCTGCGGGTGGCCAGCACCAAACGATTGGGATACTGCTGAATGATCTGTCGCAGGGGCGCATCCAGGTCATCATTGCCCAACCGTTGGGGCACCACAAAGCTGCTGGGCAGATTGAGCACCACCACCTCCACCTCAGCCTCCTCTAACAATTGCAAGGTCAAGGCAGCATAGTTCGTCCGATCTAGCAAAAAATCAGCGCTCGGGGTGCTGCTCTCTCCCTGGCTGGCGGTATTTTCCACCCGCCCATCAATGCCGATCACCACCACCTCATCAGCCACCCCCTGGGATCCCCGCTGCATCAACAGAAGGGATTGCAAATCTCGCTCCAGGCGATAGAGTCCCGGCGTGCTGGCTGCCATGCTGAGTAAGGTGCTCCAGCCCATCCCCCAAAACAATCCCCACGACAGTTGCCGATGCCAGATGGACAACCAGAGGGGCGGGGCAGATTGGGGATGCAAAGGGTGGGGCGAAGGAGTCATTACGGTGAAAACAAGTGAAAACAATAAAGCTACAGCGGCCCAGGAGAGCGGGATCCCTTGTTCTACTCTAGGGCTGTTCTACTCTAGGGTTGACTATCGCTGCATCACGAGGGGCCGAGGCTCAAAACTGCTGCCACCTTCCCCCCGATCAAGTTTGGGATCCCAGCAAAAGGTGCAGATGATCTCTCATCCACACCCGCATTCCCTACCCGCCTTTGCTTTGGAGCAGGGATCCCGAGGGAAAGGCTACTCCTCCCCCCACCAATCAAGAAGCTGCCCTAAAGAAAATTAGGACTCCACTTCCGCCAGCATTTGTTCCCGCACTTCGGACGCTTGTTCCGGGTCAATGCCCAAGCGGGTCAGGTTGACGCGGCCCTTGTTGTCGATGCTGCGGATCTTGATCACCACCTCATCGCCCACCGTCAACTCATCCTCAACCTTGCCCACTCGATAGTCCGCCAATTGAGAGATGTGAACCATCCCCTCTTTGCCGGGAAGAAACTCCACAAAGGCCCCAATCGGGATGATGCGGGTGACTTTGCCCAGATAAACTTGCCCTTCTTCTACCCGCCGGGTGAGGTCTTCGATCATCTTTTGGGCTTGCTCGGCCTGGGTGCCTTGGTTGGAAGCCACCGTGACCACGCCATCGTCAGCGATATCCACTTTGGCTCCAGTCGCCTCGGTGATGCTGCGGATCATCTTGCCACCAGGGCCAATGATCTTGCCGATATCCTCAGGATTGACCTTGAAGGTGAGTAGTCGGGGCGCAGATTCCGCCAACCGCACCCGAGGCTCAGGGATCACATCGGTCATGGATTTCATGATCAGGGCGCGTCCAGCTCTCGCTTGCGTAACCGCATCCTGAATCGTCTGTACGGTGATGCCCGTAATCTTCATGTCCATTTGTAGGGCGGTGATGCCCTGTTCGGTGCCCGCCACCTTAAAGTCCATGTCCCCCAAGAAGTCCTCGATGCCCTGGATATCGGTCAAAATGCGAATCTGATCACCTTCTTTGATCAGGCCCATCGCCACCCCACTCACAGGGGCTTTGATCGGCACCCCGGCATCCATCAGCGCCAAGGTGGATCCACAAACGGATCCCATCGAGGTGGATCCATTCGAGGACAGCACTTCGGAGACGACGCGAATGACATAAGCAAACTCTTCTTTGGGGGGCAAGACTGGGATCAAAGCCCGTTCTGCCAAAGCCCCGTGACCAATCTCACGCCGACCCGGTGAGCGGGCTGGACGGGTCTCTCCCACCGAGAAAGCCGGGAAATTATAATGGTGGAGGTAGCGCTTTTTGCTCTCAGGGTGAAGGTCATCCATCTCTTGAGCATCCCCCGGAGTGCCCAGGGTGGCAATCGACAACACCTGGGTTAGACCTCGGTTAAACAAACCGCTGCCATGCACCCGAGGCAATAGACCCACTCTGGAACTGAGGGGACGCACCTCATCCAATTTGCGACCATCCACCCGGACGCCATCTTCAACAATCTGGAGGCGCATCCGTTGCTTGACCAGGCTCTTAAAGATCACTGATAACAGCTTGGGATCGTCATCATGGGCCATTCGCACGGGATCCCCTTCTGGTCTTTCGGCAGCTTGAACGGCGAGTGCCGCTTTGACCTCATCCAGCTTTTGATCCAGCTCCACCTTGGGCAAAAACTGCTTCAGGATCTCTTTGATGGGAGCTTGGGCATGCTCTGTGACAAAGGCAACGAGAGCAGGATTGGTCTCTGGCTCAGGCAAAATCACAGGCTCGACCCCCAGATCTTTGAAGATCTCCGCCTGCGCCGTGAGCAGTTCTTGAATCGCCTCGAAACCAAACTCGATAGCTTCTAGCACATCTTTTTCGGGCAGCTGATTAGCCCCAGCTTCCACCATGATGATGCCATCGGCACAGCCCGCTACCACCAGATCTAACTCGCCAGCCTCGATCTCGGTATAGGTGGGATTGAGAATAAACTCATCATCCACTAGGCCCACCCGCACAGCCGCCACAGGGCCATCAAAGGGCACGCCTGCTAGTCGTAAGGCCAACGATGCCCCCAAAATACACATCACATCGGGGGGGGTATTCTCATCAACTGACAGAGGGGTGGCAACGATCTGCACATCATCCCGCAGCCAGTCGGGCAGCAGAGGACGGATGGGGCGGTCAATCAAGCGGGAGATCAATGTGGCCCGTTCGGGGGGACGACCTTCCCGGCGCATAAAACTGCCAGGGATCCGACCGGCTGCATAGAGTTTCTCTTCGTAATCCACCAGAAGGGGGACAAAATCGATGCCTGGGCGGCCTGCTTGGGTGGTGGCGGTGACCAAGACGGAGGTATCGCCCGTGCGAAGTAATACACCTGCACCTGCCTGAGGCGCAAGCAAGCCAATGGTGATGTCAATTTCCCGTCCATAAAAGGAAATCGACCGACTGTATTCTGCCATGCTGTTTGTACGTCCATTATCTTTCTTGTCAGTTATCTTGACATACTCCTTGGCCCAAAGGTGTGACCATTTTCATTCCTTTAATAATGCTGTGGGAGCGGAGCTGAAAGGGGTTGGCTAGACGGTAAAATAAGAGTAATTTTGGTAAAGATTAAGGATTTGTTATGGCTGTTGCCGCTCCCTCCCTCGAACAACTTTCTATCAATACAATCCGCTTTTTGGCCGTCGATGCGGTGCAGAAAGCCAACTCCGGCCACCCCGGCCTGCCGATGGGGGCTGCCCCAATGGCTTATGTTTTATTTCAGCAGTTCATGCAATTTAACCCCCGTAACCCTAAGTGGGTGGATCGGGATCGGTTTGTGCTGTCGGCAGGTCATGGCTGCATGTTGCAGTATGCCCTCCTGCATCTGACGGGCTACGACGTTAGCATGGACGACCTCAAAAGCTTCCGGCAATGGGGCAGCAACACGCCTGGTCACCCCGAAAACTTTGAGACCGCTGGGATCGAAGTGACGACTGGCCCTCTCGGTGCTGGGGTCAGTAATGCGGTGGGATTGGCCATTGCTGAGGCTCACTTAGGGGCCCGCTTTAATCAGCCCGGTCACACCATCGTCGATCATTACACCTACGTGATTTTGGGTGATGGCTGCAACATGGAAGGGGTGGCCAGTGAGGCTGCATCCCTAGCCGGACACCTGAAATTGGGCAAGCTGATCATGCTCTATGACAGCAACAGCATCTCGATTGATGGCAGCACCGACATTGCCTTTACTGAAGATGTGGGCAAGCGCTACGAAGCCTATGGCTGGCAGGTGTTGTATGTCAAAGATGGCGATACCGATGTGGATGCCATTGCCAAAGCGGTGGCTGAGGCCAAAGCTGTCTCCGACAAGCCATCCCTGATCATCGTCACCACCACTATTGGCTATGGATCCCCCAACAAGGCGGGGAAAGAATCCGCCCACGGCGCGCCCTTGGGTGGGGATGAAGTCAAGCTGACCAAAGATGCGCTGGGCTGGCCCCACGAACCCACCTTCCATGTGCCAGAAGATGTGTTGGCCCATTTCCGCAAAGCGGTGGATCGGGGTGCAGAGGCGGAGAAAGCTTGGGATGCTAAATTTGCCGCCTACGCAGAGGCTTTCCCGGCTGAAGCGGCTGAGTTTAAGCGAGTGATGGCAGGTCAGTTGCCAGAGGGTTGGAAAGAGGCTTTGATGCCCGTCTGCGAGAAGCAAGATTCCACCCGCAACCTATCGAAGTTTTGCTTGAATGCGTTGGCTCCGGTGATGCCCGAACTGTTGGGGGGATCCGCTGATTTGGCTCACTCCAACATGACTCTGTTGGCGGGTTTGCCTGATTTCCAAGCGGGATCCTACGAAGGGCGCAACTTCCGGTTTGGGGTGCGTGAACATGCTATGGGCGGTATTGCCAACGGCATGGCTCTCCACGGCGGTTTGATTCCCTACGATGCCACCTTCTTGATCTTCACCGACTACATGCGGGCGGCGATTCGGTTGTCGGCCCTATCGCAGGTGCGGGTGCTGCATGTGATGACCCATGACTCCATCGCCTTGGGAGAAGATGGCCCCACCCACCAGCCGATTGAGCAAATCGCTTCCTTGCGGGCGATCCCAAATCTCTTGGTTTTCCGCCCCGGCGATGCCAAAGAAACCGTGGGATCCTATATTGCCGCCATCGACCAGTCCAAGACCCCCTCAGTATTCGCTTTCACCCGCCAAAAGGTGACGAATCTACCGGGCACCTCGGTGGAAGGCACCCTCAAGGGCGGCTACGTGATTGTGGAAGAGGCTAACCCCGACATCATCTTGATCGCCACGGGATCCGAGCTGGAGCTAGCGGTCAAGGCCGCAGAAACCCTGAAGTCAGAAGGCAAAGCCGCCCGTGTGGTGTCGCTGCCCTGCTGGGAACTTTTCTTGGCACAGCCTCAGGAATACCGCGATGCCGTCTTGCCCCCGTCCGTGAAAAAGCGGGTCAGTATTGAGGCTGGAACCACCTTTGGTTGGTGCTCTTTTGTGGGATCTGAGGGCAAAGCCATCGGCATCGACCACTTTGGTGCCTCTGCCCCTGGCGATATCTGCCTGAAGGAATTTGGCTTCACGGTTGAGAACCTGCTGAATACTGCTCGGGCTCTGCTGGCTTGAGTACCTGACTCCAGAGTGATTGACCACAATTGAGTCATTCAAACAACAAGGGATCCCGGAGAAATAACTCAGCTGGGATCCCTTTTTTTAGGGTGATTTTTAAGGGTGATAGATATGAGTCAATTCAGGCAAGATATCAACTCAGCGCACCGAATTAAAAAATCCTCTTCTTAATCAAAACCATTTACGAGATGCCGTTTTATATTTTGGGTTTATGTCTTGAACCAGCAAAAAAATCATTTTTGAGTTTGATGCTAATAATAACCAACTGCAAAGCAAGAGTAATGGTATTGGCCACCACAATCGCTGAATCTTGACGCAACCAGCCGTACCAGTTCCAGAAAGCAATGCCAAGTGTAAATAACGTCAGGTAAGACCAGGAGAAATCCTCTGTACTACGGGTTCGCATGGTTTTAATAGCCTGCGGCAAGAAACTGCCAGTGGTGAGGCAGGCTGCAATGATACCAACCCAAGGGATAAAAGATTCGATAGTTGCTTCCCAAACTCGCCGATAGTATTCTTATCATTTTTGTTCTATTGTCAGCAAGAAAGTTTTCTTCAAGAATTCCCTGGTTTGAAGGCTATAGCAAATAGTAGACTAATTGAATAGATGATCCTAGTCTTGGGCTATTTAGTTTTGGGATATTTGAGTGAGAAATGATTGACGCTCCTAGCTCCACCTTTCTCAAAATTGGTGAAGTTGCTGCCCAAACCAGGGTTGGGATCAAAACAGTGCGCTACTACGAAGAGGTGGGGTTGATCACCGCCAGCCAACGCACAACCTCCAATTACCGGCTTTTTGATCCCGGTGTTGTGCCTCGACTCAATTTTATTCGGCGGGTGCAACGGCTGGGCTTTAGCCTCGATGAGATTCGCCATATTCTTGCGATTCATGATCAGGGGGAACTGCCCTGTGAAGAGGTTCGCCAGCAAGTACAGACCAAGATCTCCGAGATTGACCAGCAAGTCCAACTACTGCTCACCCTCAAGGATGAATTGCAGCAGCTGATCTCCAACGGCTCCAGGGATCCCATTCGGCGACAGGGGATCATCTGTCCCATTTTGCAGCCTGCTGGGTCTGCGAGTGAGCATGGATCTACACTTTAAGTCTTAATCTATTTTTATGGCTAAGTGATGTTACGGTTGTAAGACCCAAAGAGAGAACTGGGATCCCATTGCCACTGGAGACGACAATCTTGTGACAGTTTCAGTCCGTAGCATCACGATTGCGCGTTTTGGCGGAAGGGAGGGGCTACTATCTCAGCAAAAATACCATCGTGTATCCGCGTAGGGATTGCCTAGAATCATGCCAAATGAGATGAACTTTTTTAGACCGTTCAAGTAATTTTATCTGTCGAGGCCCTTGTGGTGAACTCCTTTCAGGTTATGCCTATTGCCATCAATGCCGAGGTTCGCTACCGAGGCTATGACTTCGATATCCTCGCCTGTTGTGGCAACCATATCTTGCGGGTTAAAAAAATTCACCGGGGTATTGCCGCCTGTGTGGCATCCGATAAAAATGATACATATGGCATCCCTGATCGTCTGTTATGGATCCCTGTTCAAGATCTAGAGCCCCTCACCCTGTCTGAGTTGAAGCAAATTCTCCAGCCATCATCCCCTGTGGAGTCAACCCTCCCAGACCCGCAGATGTTCACTCCTAGCCCTGGCGTCAGCATGGCGGCGAGTCCGCAGTCTCAATCGCAACAGGTTTCTGCTCCCCTACCACCAGCTCCCTCTCGACCATCCCCTCAGTTTGGGATCCCTTCTGGGCAAAGTCCAGACCCAAGCAT
>JAAUUM010000319.1 GCA_012031565.1 Synechococcaceae cyanobacterium SM2_3_2 | reverse complement strand
AGGCAAGAGTCGGATAGTCAGGTGGCTAAACAAAGGTCGACAGATCTATAGTGATGCGATTAAGACCATTAGGAATCATTTAGAAGGGATCTGTCAATACTTTGCTAACCGTTCGCGCCAGCGGCGCTTGGCGCAGTGACCAGTGGGGTCATGGAGGGAATTAATGAACCGGATCAAGGTGATTAAGCGGCAGTAAGGATTCAGGTGAGGAATCTTGACATTGAGGGAGCAAGGAGTAGGTTTGTAGGATGAAACATCCTGCCACACCCACTGACCGAGAAACCTTGGGGCAACTGTCTAAAGAACAGTTAATCGAAGTCGTCATCACCCTGGCATCTCGTCTGAAAGCCCTTGAGCAGCAACGCTCCAGTAATAGCCAAACCTCCTCCAAGCCCCCCTCCACGGATCTGTTGACCAAGCGGGAACAGGCCCCTGAAGCAGACCCTTCAGAGAAGAAACGTCAGCCTGGGGGGCAACCCGGTCATCGGGGTCAAACTCGTAAAGGATTTGGCTCCATCGACCGGTTTGAAGTCCTGCAACCGCAGGCTTGTCCTCACTGTGGCAGCAGCCAACTCCAGGTGATCCACACCCAGAACCAGCAGGTGGCCTGTCTGGTGGAACGGCCCATTGAAGTGGTGGAGTATGTGCGTCATACCTGTCAATGTCAGGGCTGTGGTGAACACCTCCTACCGGATTGGCCCGAGCAAATCATCGCGGGTCAGGACATGGATGTGAGGTTACAAGCACTGCTAGTTTGGCTGGGCAACTGTGCCCATCTGCCTTATGAGAAGCAACAGGAGCTGCTGCAGGAGTGGAGTGGACAGCTGTGGAGTGTGGGGACTCTGGTCAATGTCAATGAGCGAGTCGCCGCCGCGGTGGCTCCCAGTGTGGAAGCCGCCTGGCAGCACCTGCCCAGTGAAGTGGTGGTGTATGTGGATGAAACCCCCTGGCCGGTGAAGGGAGTCAAGGAGTGGCTCTGGCATGTGGGGACGGAGACAGTGAGTTTGTTCCACGCAGGGGATAGTCGCTCTCGCAGTGAGTTGGAAGCCTGTCTGGGAGAGGAATTTGCTGGGTGTTTAGTCAGTGATGTTCGCGCTAGCGGTGCGGAGCACCTCTATAGTGTCTACAACGGCTATGCAGCAGCAGCTCAGCAAAAGTGTTTGGCGCATCTGCGCCGACATTGCAAGCACTTGGAGAAGTTCGGGCATGGAGTGCAGCGCCGGATTGGCACCGTCTTCAAGACGCTCATTGATGAAGCCTTTGAGCACTACCAGAGCTACCAGGCCACTGGGGATATCACTGAGTATTGGCAGTGGGGAGAAGGGTTTCGCCAACGAGTCGAGCAGGCGATTCAACATTGGCGAGCGCAAGCAGGCTATGAGGCTGGCAAACTGTTGAAAAATCTGCAGGAGAAGGCAGACCAGTGGTGGCACTTTCTCAGTGATCCGCGGGTGAGACCAGACAACAACCTCTCGGAGCGGGCATTACGCTTAGGGGTGACCAAACGCAAAGTGTCAGGGGGCAGCCGCAGTTTAGAGAGGCTCGCCCAGACGGCTGAGTTGCTGAGTGTGGTGCAAAGTTGTCGGCGGCAAGGGCGTTCTGTGATGGAGTTTTTCAGACAGGCTTTACAAGCAATGTGTCATCCAGGCTGTCAGATCCCTTCCCTCTTCCCCACTCCCTCGACCTGAATCCTTACGTAACGAGTACGAGTACTACGGCCTAAGGGATCAATTTCCTCAATGACTTTGCCTGCTGCATCATGAATGTAACGGGTTTCATAGTTTAGCGCATCTCGCATCCGGATCCGACGATTTCCATTGTCGTAATCATATTCCCTCCGATTGCCTCGCTCGTCAATTTCACCCTTGATTCGTCCTGCCTTGTCATACTCTGTTCTTGTGCGAGGATTATCACTGAGATCCTCAGGCGTCTCATCAGGTAGGACTACCTCTTCTAGTCTTCCCAAAGGATCATAGAGATAATGGGTGGTGCGGCCAGCCTCATCCGTGGTGGCAATCTCTTGTCCATTGGCATCATAAGTTGTTAAGGTTGAAGCGCCAACTAGACCAAGATCCTAGGAGAGCCAAATCCTTCAGGTCCAGGTAGGTATTCCGGAATCATCAAAGATAATCATATTTGCTTTCACTGATTCAAGAAGCAGCATTGTGTAAACATCAGGATAGGCTAGCTCAAATTCACCTGATTCATCATTCTGAATTCTAAATATAGGCCCAAGCTGATCACCCTCAATCTTAATACACAGATAAACTTCTCCAAAAAAATCAGTAAAGATTGGCAACATATTTCGTGAATCAATAAACCAGCTATCTTGCACATTGTTATCACTAAAATAGTCTTCACTTTCATGACCAATATACGCAGCTGCATCTTCTAAGGATAGTGGCACCCAATCATTTAGGAATTTTTGATTCTCAAGACTGAAATCAGGATGTTTCTCATCAATACCATTTCTCCATCTAAAGAAATCACGAATTTCATTTGGCAATTGATAAGGAAGTGAGGTTCCATCAATGGAATCAATCTGTTCATCATCTAATCCATCTCTCAACAATATGGCAACAGGTGAGTTGTTGCGCTCTAAACAAGACATAATCCTATCTAAAACCGCCTTCAGCTTTGACATTTTCTACCTGACTCTATTATCTATTACTTGCTTGGCCGACAAATTCTACAACCTCTCCTTCTCGATTTATCCAATAGGAGGGAAATGCAAATGTAGCGAAAGAACCAGGGTAAACGCATCTAAACTTGTATACTATTTAGCAGAATCTTGAGCAAATACTCATTATCCATCGCTGCCTTGTACCTCTTCATCCTCTGACTTCCCTTAAAGCTACGTTCCTGGTTGAGTAAACTGATACTTAACCGCCTCAATAGAGCAAAGTTCTCTCCACTATGCCCTTTCCGGATCCGGCTCGCATCTTCTCCGTAGGTGACATCTAAGGTCCAGTGTAAAGAGTTTTCTATCCCCCAATGACTTCTAATAACTCCCGATATTTGTTTTGCGTCATTCCCGAGGCTAGTGATATAGAACCGAGTTTCCTCTGTTTCTTTGTTCCACAACTTCCTATGACTTCTCA
>JAAUUM010000004.1 GCA_012031565.1 Synechococcaceae cyanobacterium SM2_3_2 | reverse complement strand
TTTTGCCCTGGGGGATCTCAAGGTGGGGATCAAAGTCAAGTTTCCATCGCTGTGGCTGATGGTGCCCTAGCTGCCACCCAGATTTGGCGAGATATCCGCCGCGCCGCACCCGCCCGCAGGTGGGAAGCCCATCTCACCCCAGAGGTTCAGCCCATTGCGGGATCCCTTGTCACTAGCGCGATGTGAGGCAAAATCATGGGGATAGGGCTTCTGCCACCTGTTGAAGTCGTTGCAATTGCGCTTGCATATCGCTCTGAGTCAGCCCCGCTGCCATCACATTGAACCCCCAACTCACCAGAGGATTGGGAATCTCAAAGTCAAAGCTATTGATGAGTTTAGTGATCTGTTTAGTGATCTCAGAAGGGCTAGAACTGTCCTTAGCCCGCTCATCTTTCGCTATGGAGGTGGCTATGGAGGTCATAGACTGCATCTGCCACCGATCAGATCCAACAAAGAAGCCCGCAAAACTCCATTCGATCCAGCGTTGCTCGGTCTCGATGCCCCGCGAGCTAATCTCACAGGTCAAGACAGGTTGCCACAACGGGATCCCAATCAAAAATCGAAACTGGCTCCCCACTTGATCACTCCAGGATCCCACGGCCTCGCAGCGGAGTAGAGGATTGAGCCAACGGTGCATCAGTGTGGGATCCGTCAGGCAGCGATCCACCTGCGCCAACGATGCGGCAATCTCAATGGTTTGGGTGTAGGTCGGCACGATTGAGCCCGCAGCAATACCTTAAAAACAGCTAATCTTAAACAGAATTGACAGGGTTGCCTTGCCCTTGCTAGGATCCATCTTCGATGCGAACACGCATTTTGATAGTGATCGCAAGCCTGTATTGACTTGTTGACTTGTTCTAATCACGTCATGCGGCTCCTTAGCCTAGCTCCTACTGATCCCATGCAAATCTAGCTAAAAATCTAGCGAAGACTTACCAGAACCCAACCACCATGCCGACTATCCAACAACTGATACGGGAGGAACGGAGTGTTGCGGAGCGCAAGACCAAGTCTCCTGCGCTCAAAGCTTGCCCCCAACGCCGCGGGGTTTGCACCCGAGTTTACACCACCACTCCCAAAAAACCCAATTCAGCCCTCCGCAAAGTGGCGCGGGTTCGTTTGACCTCTGGCTTTGAGGTGACAGCTTACATTCCCGGCATCGGCCACAATCTGCAAGAGCACTCTGTGGTGATGATCAGAGGGGGTCGGGTCAAAGATTTGCCCGGTGTGCGCTATCACATCATTCGGGGCACTCTGGATGCTTCTGGAGTTAAAGATCGTTTGCAAGGGCGTTCCAAATATGGAGCCAAACGACCCAAGCCCGGTGCCGCCGCTGCTGCTGCCGCCAAAGGCAAAAAGAAGTAAGCCCTAACAGGTCAAAGGGATTCCCAATCTTCATGAGATTTGCATCCAGATATGACGGACACACCTCTGCATCATTGTAGTAGTTGGGCCATCTCACTTAACTTTTTCGCTCCAGTATTCAACGTTCTCTCCCTTCCTTGAGTGACCTATGTCTCGCCGCAACCGCGCCCCCCAACGTGATGTTCCTGCCGATTCCAAGTACGGTAGCCGATTAGTGACCATGCTAACCCGCAAGATCATGCTGGATGGCAAGGGATCCGTGGCCTCCCGCATTGTCTACGATGCGATGGCTCTGATTGAAGAACGCACTGGCACCCCTCCTTTGACGGTGGTAGAAAATGCCATCCGCAACGCCACTCCAATGGTAGAGGTCAAAGCTCGGCGGGTGGGTGGTGCCACCTATCAGGTGCCCATCGAAGTTCGTGGCGATCGGGGCACATCTTTGGCTCTGCGCTGGATCACCCGTTTTTCGCGGGAGCGTCCCGGTAAGACAATGTCTGCCAAGTTAGCCAACGAGTTGTTGGATGCCTCTAACGAAACGGGTAACACCATTCGTCGTCGTGAAGAAACCCACCGGATGGCTGAGGCAAACAAAGCTTTTGCCCACTATCGCTACTAAAGGGGGGTTGTTCCTTAAACCAGCTCCGCAAGTCAACTCCCATCCGACCTTGCCGACAGGAAAGTGCATCAAAGCCTCGTGGAAGCACTCATGGCAAACACTGGCCCATATCGCGCCCCCAATTGACAATTTCGGTCTCAATGTCCACTAGAATTGTAAAGCAATGCTTCATCACTTGATGCTGTCGGTTCAAGGGTAGTCCAATCAAATTGGGATCCTAATCATCCCGGCAAAGCAAGCATTGAGTTGTCGCGTAGACCTCAGGAGGTTACTGTGTCGCGTTCGGTTCCGCTGGAGAAAGTCAGAAATATCGGTATTGCGGCTCACATTGATGCAGGCAAAACCACCACCACAGAGCGGATCCTGTTCTACTCGGGCATGATCCACAAAATGGGCGAGGTTCATGAGGGCACCGCCGTCACGGATTGGATGGCCCAAGAACGTGAGCGCGGCATCACTATCACTGCTGCAGCCATCACCACCAATTGGCGAGATTACCGCATCAATATCATCGATACCCCTGGCCACGTGGACTTCACCATCGAGGTGGAACGTTCCATGCGGGTTTTGGACGGGGTAATCGCAGTTCTCTGCTCTGTGGGTGGTGTTCAGCCCCAGACAGAAACGGTGTGGCGACAAGCTGAGCGATACAAAGTTCCTCGCATCGGCTTTGTCAATAAGATGGATCGCACAGGTGCCAACTTCTACAAAGTGGTAGACCAGGTACGGGATCGCCTGCGGGCCAACGCGGTGCCGATCCAGATTCCTATCGGATCTGAAGCTCAGTTCTCTGGACTGGTGGATTTGGTGGCCATGAAGGCTTACATCTATACCAACGATGTGGGCACCGACATTCAAGTCACGGATGAGATCCCAGCCGAAGTGGCGGAGCGGGTGGCAGAGTATCGCACTGCCCTGTTAGAGGCTGTGGCTGAAACTGATGAAAATTTGCTGGAGCGCTATCTAGCCGAGGAAGAGTTGTCAGAAGCTGAGCTGATGTTGGCGATTCGTAAGGCCACCATTAGTGGGCAGATGATGCCCATGCTCTGCGGCTCTGCCTTCAAAAATAGAGGAGTACAGCGGCTATTGGATGCAGTTGTGGATTACCTCCCCAACCCTACAGAAGTCCCTGCCATCAAAGGTATTTTGCCAGATGGTAGCGAGACCACCCGTACCTCCTCTGATGATGAGCCAATGGCAGCTTTGGCATTCAAAATTATGGCGGATCCCTATGGCCGTCTTACCTTTGTTCGTATGTACTCCGGTGTTCTGGCCAAGGGTACCTATGCCTACAACGCCACCAAGAGCAAGAAAGAGCGGATCTCGCGGTTAATCCTGCTGCGGGCCGATGACCGAATCGAGGTGGATGAGCTGCGGGCTGGAGACTTGGGGGCTGTGTTGGGCCTCAAGGATACCTTCACCGGCGACACACTTTGTGATGAACAAAACCCCATCATTCTAGAGTCTCTGTTCA
Source organism: Synechococcaceae cyanobacterium SM2_3_2 (assembly GCA_012031565.1). Classification (GTDB taxonomy): domain Bacteria; phylum Cyanobacteriota; class Cyanobacteriia; order Thermostichales; family Thermostichaceae; genus JAAUUM01. The sequence goes on along the minus strand of JAAUUM010000004.1, from coordinate 48,474 downwards.
TTCCTGAACCGGTGATCTCGGTGGCGGTTGAGCCCAAGACCAAGGTGGACTTGGATAAGCTCTCTAAAGCTCTGCAATCCTTGTCCGAAGAGGATCCCACCTTCCGAGTCATGGTGGATCCCGAAACCAATCAAACCGTGATCTCCGGCATGGGCGAGCTACACCTTGAGATCCTGGTGGATCGGATGCTGCGGGAATTTAAGGTGGAAGCCAACGTGGGTGCTCCCCAGGTGGCCTATCGAGAAACCATCCGTAAGCCCGTCAACAAGATCGAGGGCAAGTTTGTTCGCCAGAGTGGGGGCCGTGGCCAGTATGGTCATGTGGTGATCGACCTAGAGCCGACCGAGCCTGGTACTGGCTTTGAATTTGTTTCTAAGATCGTCGGTGGCGTGGTTCCCAAAGAATATGTCGGCCCAGCAGAGCAGGGGATCAAGGAAGCTTGCGAATCCGGTGTTGTGGCTGGCTATCCTTTGATCGATGTGCGTGCCACTTTGATCGATGGCTCCTACCACGATGTTGACTCCAACGAGATGGCCTTCAAAATTGCCGGATCGATGGCGTTGAAGGAAGCAGTCAAACGCGCTGCTCCTGTGATTCTGGAACCGATGATGAAGGTGGAAGTGGAAGTTCCTGAAGACTTTCTTGGCGATGTGATTGGAGATATCAACTCCCGTCGCGGCCAGATGGAAGGGATGACCACTGACGAAGGTCTCTCCAAGGTGACCGCTAAGGTGCCCTTGTCTGAGATGTTTGGCTATGCCACCGACATCCGATCGAAGACACAGGGTCGTGGCACCTTCACTATGGAGTTCTCCCAGTACGAAGAGGTGCCCCGCAACATTGCGGAAACCATCATCTCCAAAAATAAGAGTAACGATTGATCCCCCGATCTAGCGTTTACTCTTTTAACTTGGGTCTATCTCTGGGACAAGCGTCTTAAGGACAACTGTCCCATTGACACCCTGACAACTAGTTCATGTGATTTACGAAGGAAGGAAGTAGAAACACAATGGCACGTGCGAAGTTTGAGAGAAATAAGCCCCACGTCAACATCGGCACCATCGGCCACGTTGACCATGGCAAAACCACGTTGACAGCAGCGATCACCACCACCCTATCGGTGCTAGGCCAATCCAAAGCTCGTAAGTATGACGAGATTGATGCAGCTCCCGAAGAGAAAGCTCGGGGCATCACGATCAATACCGCCCACGTGGAATATGAAACCGAGAACCGTCACTATGCCCACGTGGATTGCCCTGGCCACGCTGACTACGTGAAGAACATGATCACGGGTGCGGCCCAGATGGATGGCGGGATCCTGGTGGTGTCTGCCGCTGATGGCCCGATGCCCCAGACTCGTGAGCACATTCTATTAGCTCGTCAGGTGGGTGTTCCCAACTTGGTGGTCTTTTTGAACAAAGAAGACATGGTGGATGACGAAGAACTCCTCGAATTGGTGGAGCTAGAAGTGCGGGAGTTGCTCTCCCTGTATGACTTCCCTGGCGATGATATCCCCATCGTCAAAGGTTCTGCTCTGAGGGCGCTGGAAAAAGTTGGCGCTGCTCCCACCACCAAGCGGGGAGAGGATCCGTGGGTGGACAAGATTTATGAGTTAATGGATGCCGTTGACTCCTATATCCCTACTCCCGAGCGAGATATTGATAAGCCCTTCTTGATGGCGGTGGAAGATGTGTTCTCCATCACGGGGCGTGGTACTGTGGCGACCGGTCGGATTGAGCGTGGCAAGGTCAAAATTGGTGAAACCGTTGAGCTGGTTGGCTTGGCAGACACCCGCTCCACCACCGTCACAGGTCTGGAAATGTTCCAGAAGAGCCTGGAGGAAGGGATGGCAGGTGACAACATCGGCATCCTGTTGCGTGGGATCCAGAAGACCGATATTGAGCGCGGCATGGTGATTGCTAAGCCCAAGTCCATCACCCCTCACACCAACTTTGAGTCTGAGGTCTACATCCTCAAGAAAGAAGAAGGTGGCCGTCATACCCCGTTCTTCTCCGGCTATCGGCCTCAGTTCTACGTCCGTACCACCGATGTGACGGGCACCATTGCGGCCTTCACCGCTGATGATGGCTCTCAACCTGAGATGGTGATGCCTGGTGACCGGATCAAGATGACGGTGGAGCTGATCCAGCCCATTGCCATCGAGCAAGGGATGCGCTTTGCTATCCGCGAAGGGGGACGGACTGTGGGCGCTGGTGTGGTTTCCAAAATCCTCAAATAGTGTGGATGATTGAGTTACCCATCGTTTCTGCTCAAGTCTGAATTGCAGTAGACATTTGACCAAGGTCGAGGGTGATGGAGGGCAAGATGATGGTCTATGGACTGTCAGCTCCCTTGTTCCCCTCGATCTGTCTGTGTCTCTGATTTCTTCTATTTACTGCTGAGTTATCATCCTGAACTTTTTCACCGCTATTGTCTAACCTATGGCTACCCTGACCCAAACCAAAATTCGGATCCGGCTCAAGGCGTATGATCATCGCTTGCTGGATACCTCCTGCGACAAAATTGTTGACACGGCCACCCGTACCCAAGCGGTGCCGGTGGGGCCGATTCCGTTGCCGACTCGTCGCCGGATCTACTGCCTGCTACGCTCTCCTCATGTGGACAAAGACTCCCGTGAGCATTTTGAGACCCGCACTCATCGCCGCATCATCGATATCTACTCGCCGTCCTCTAAGACGATCGATGCGTTGATGAAGCTAGATCTCCCTGCTGGCGTGGATATCGAAGTCAAGCTGTAGACCCTAGCTCCCGGGATCCCTCATGTCTGATACCCCCATCCCCGTCTTGGTCAATGGTGCTACAGGCAAAATGGGCCGCGAAGTGATCAAGGTGGTGGCCCAAGCTGCGGATATGCAGTTGGTAGGTGCTGTGGCTCGCTCGTTCGTGGGCCATGATGTTGGTGATGTGGCGGGGATCGAATCCACAGGAGTTCTGATCAGCGACGATCTACAGGGATCCCTGCTGGAATTGACCAAGCAGCCCCATCAGCCGGGGGTGATGGTGGACTTTACCCACCCCAGTGTTGTCTATGAAAATATGCGGGCTGCGATTGCTTTTGGGATCCCGCCGGTGGTGGGAACGACGGGGCTGAGTGATGCTCAGGTGCAGGGGTTGACCGCATTTGCCGATAAGGCCAGTATTGGGGCTTTGATTGCCCCTAATTTTGCCATTGGCATGGTGTTGATGCAGCAGATGGCGGCTCAAGCGGCCCAGTATTTCGATCATGTGGAGATTATCGAGCTACACCACAATCAAAAAGCTGATGCTCCCAGTGGCACAGCCCTGCAAACAGCAACTCAGTTAGCGGCTGGGTTGGATAAAGCCCTCAATCTGGGGCAAGTGGAGGAGAAGGAGATTTTACGGGGAGCCAGAGGGGGAGTGACCTCTGACAATATCCACATCCATAGCATTCGTTTGCCCGGTCTGGTGGCACATCAACAGGTAATCTTTGGCGGACTGGGCCAAACCCTGACCCTGCAACACGATGCCCTTGACCGGGTGGCTTATATGCCTGGAGTGCTGCTCGGGATCCGACGAGTGCGGCACTTAGATCGGGTGGTTTTTGGATTGGATCAGATTCTATCTTGAGCCTGTTGTGGGGTATTTTCCAGTGGGCTAATTTTGCGGGGACTACAATTTCCCTTTTGGCAACCTGAAAATAACCTCGGGATCCCTTGGGTGCCAGCCCAACCCGCGATAGAGTCGAAAGGTTCCCTTTTGATTTAGCCGCCTGCCATGATTGCTCCCGATTTTGAGCGGTTTGCTCAGCTGGCTCAGCAAGGTACCTTCATCCCTGTCTATCGGGAATGGGTTGCTGACCTGGATACGCCTGTCTCTGCTTGGTATCGGGTTTGTGCCGGACATCCCTACAGCTTTTTGCTGGAGTCTGTGGAAGGGGGAGAACAGGTTGGTCGCTATAGCTTTCTGGGGACTGATCCCCTCTGGACTCTGACAGTTCGGGCTGCCCAGAGCACTCAAGTGTTTCGGGATGGCACCACTCGCAGCTATGAGGGGGATCCTTTCGATATCCTGCCGCAGTGCTTACAGCCCTACCAGCCGGTGCATCTGCCAGAATTGCCCCAAAGTATTGGAGGCCTGTTTGGCTTTTGGGGGTATGAAATGATCCATTGGATCGAGCCGACAGTGCCCATCCATCCGCCCGATAGCCAGGATCCCCCTGATGGCATCTTTATGCAGATGGATACTATCTTGCTCTTCGATCAGGTCAAGCGCAAGGTCTATGTGGTGGCCTTCGCCGATACGCAGCAGGGATCCCTAGAGGAGGTTTATCAACAAGCCTGTGAACGGATTCAAATGCTCCTGGTGAAGCTTCAGTCTCCCTTTGACCCCGCGCAGTTAGCCCTCAAATGGCAGTCCAAGGCAGCGGAGACTGTTTCTTACACCACTAGCGTCACGCCGGAGGAATATCAGGAGAATGTGAGACGAGCTCAGGCTCATATCAAGGCGGGAGATATCTTTCAGGTGGTGTTGTCTCAGCGATTGAGGACGACTTATACCGAGGATCCCTTTCTTCTTTATCGGTCGCTGCGGCTGATCAATCCTTCTCCGTTTATGGCCTTCCTGCGCTTTGGGGACTTTTTCCTGATTGGATCCAGTCCTGAAGTGATGGTGAAACTGAATCATGAGGGATCCCAAAGGCGGGCGGTGGTGCGGCCCATTGCCGGAACTCGACCCCGAGGTGCTTCGCTAGCCCAAGATGCAGCTTATGAGCAAGAATTGTTGGCGGATCCGAAGGAGCGGGCCGAGCACGTCATGTTGGTGGACTTGGGTCGCAATGATTTGGGTCGAGTCTGTGAGTTGGGATCGGTCAATGTTGACGATTTGATGATCATTGAGCGCTATAGCCATGTTATGCACATCGTCAGCAACGTGACCGGGGAATTGGATCCTCACTACAGTGCTTGGGATTTGCTCCGAGCCACCTTTCCGGCTGGAACCGTGAGTGGATCCCCGAAGATTAGAGCCATGCAAATCATTCATGAGCTGGAGGGACAACGGCGTGGCCCCTACTCTGGAGCCTATGGATATTACGATTTCTCGGGTCAACTCAACACCGCCATTACGATCCGCAGCCTCTGGATCCAGGATGGTGTGCTGACGTTGCAGGCTGGGGCAGGATTGGTGGCTGACTCAGATCCTGAACGGGAATATGAGGAATGTCTGAGTAAAGCCCGAGGTCTCTTGACCGCCCTAGCCAGCCTACAAGATCTGACTAGCCCTGAATCTGCTATGTCGGTACCCTAACGTTTGGTTTCTGCCGACCTTACAGTAGGTGATCTAGCTGGGCTATCTCTGGGGTTTTCTCAGACATCCGATGTTGTGTCCTCTTGTCGGCAACCGATCAGAATTAATCCTGCTAGAGCCAAGACCAGGAAAATTTCAGCGGTCAGGGTGGCTAAGGCTGCTCCCCGCCAACCCAGCTCAGGGATCCACATCACATTCAAAAGCCCATTCAGCCCCACCGCCGCCACCTGCCAATAGCCCCGCGTCCGTTGTTGGCGTGCCCCCAGCAACACAACCGACAAGAGCAGATGGATCCCTTCTAACCCAGCCACTGCCGCCAACCATCGGAGGGCAACTGCTGTTTCCCCATACTCTGGCCCCAAGATCCAAGGCAGCAAACGGGATCCCAGCATCAGGATCCCAGTCACACCACAGCCATAGACCACCGTGATGGCGCAGAGGCGATGACAATGGTTCCAAGCAGAACGGATCCCACTCTCTCCCGCCCGACAAATATCCGCAAAACTGCTGGTAATCAGGGCAATGACTGGGGTTTGGGCAATGTTGATCACCCGATAAGCTGCACTATAGATCCCCCCCTGTGCCGCCGAGGCCAATCGAGGCAACAATAGCTTATCCAGCTCAGCAAACGTACGAATCGCGATCATCCCAACTGCAAATTCCCATCCAACCTTGATTTGATGCCACCACTGTTCAAACAACGGGGGAATCTCACCAGAAAAAGTGAGCCCAACAGCCTTCTGCTCGTCTCGTAATGATCGGATCCATGCGGCAGTCAGCAGCACAGCGACCGCCGTCATTGCGGCATAGAGACCACTCCATAGCAGCAATCCCTGCCGATTGCAAAGCCAAGCCAGCAGGAGGATCCCCAGTCGTCCTGCCGCCATCCCCGTATCGATAACCGCCACAGCTGGGATCCGCTCCAGACCTGTGAGGGCACCCTTTTGCACATGTTGCAAGCTGGTCAACCAAACCTCCGCCAGGATCAGCAATCCCACCGCCCCCGGATCCGCTTCAGGTAACCAAACCATGAGCGGCATCCACAACAGCAACGCAAGGATAAGTCCCGCCACCGCTGCAATAGCTAGCCCCTTGGCCCACAACCCCTGAGAATCCTGGGGATCCCGGCTCAGGTGTTGAGTGAGCAGATCGGGCTGACCCAAACAAGCAAATGGGGACGCCAACACCCCACAGGCCAGGATCCCAGAGAATAAGCCAAAGTCATCCGGCCCTAAAAATCGTGCCAGTCCAATGAAGTAGCAGGCTGAAATAGCAAGCCGCAACCCATTCCCCAGCATCATCCAGGAGGCATTTTGCCAGACTTTAGGCCAGCGATGGATGGGTGGGATCCAGGTCACCATCAATTAAAAGGTTGAGCCCACAAGCAAAAAACAGATTGTTAGCAATCGCCCCACCAAGAAATAAAGACTAAAGACAGGAACCCTCCTCTTGAATCAGGATCCCTGTTGATTACTAGTCAAACAAACCAGTAGACGATTGACTCCACTCCATTGATGACCACCAGCGATCAAGATAGCGATCAAAATTGAGCCAGTAGGTTACTCAATCCTATCCCTCAAGGGTTGTTTTCTAACGCACTTGGTAAAGCAATGTACTGGTCACCCAGTCTGGTGGCGGCACCTCTTCCACCACAATCGCTCTTGAGATGGCATTGCCTAAGCCCGATCGATCCACTTGAGTGCGGGCAAATGACTCATTGCCTTGAAATTGGGCGATGGAATCCAGATTAAGGGGTTGTTTAGAAGCCACTGCAAAAACTTGGGCTTGGCCCCGCGGCCCCGCAATTGAAAATCGGTAGTTGGCATCAGGGGTAGGAAAGGTACGCCGCTCTCCCGCCCTGACAAAATGCTGCCCCCCCGCAAATCGGTTCGGCAGGATCAAGTTGACACGACCGCTAGCTTCAATACTAAAGAGATAAATGTAAGCATCACGATTGGGCATCAGTGCGAGGGTGATCGGCTCACCAATACGATAGACAGGGTTATTTCCGGGCTTATTAACTCCCAAATCCAAACGGAAGTCAGTCACCACCGGATTGACAATGATTGAACGTGCCTCTGCCTCCAAAGTCTGGTTTTGAGCAGGTTGAGGAAAGGGAGCAACCCGGCTTTGGGCATCGACAGAAGAAGGGCTGATTGCTGCCAAACCCAGTGATAGAGCGGCCACTGTGATCCAAAAAGATGATGTAACAAATGCTTTCATCTGGTTTTCTCCAAGCAAACTATTGACCTGATAGCCATCATCATACGCAGCCGGGATCCCAGGGGGCTTCATGTTTAGCCTACTGTGAGTGCCCACAAGCACCCAACTTTACTGCGGTAGATACTCCCCGTCAGATCTTTCCAGCCTCAGCTTCATTAACCCCTGGGAAGGGATCCCTGTTGGTTTGGTACTATTTTCTCTGCAAGGTTATCCCCCATTCCAAGAAGTAGCAGTCTTTAATCTGGCCCATGCTTTTATTCCTATCAGCACCCTTGCTGGAGCATTTTTTCCTATCGCGGGCACTACTTTATGCCCCTATTAGAGACTTAGTGAACCGATCTGAGGGCCATAGAATTATGATTTCCAGCTTATTTTTGCTTATTGATGCCTTAATGATTGCTTTCGGGACTTTTTTGTCGCTAGACTAATAATGCAGATCATGAAGTTAATCAGATGCCAGCCAAAACAGCCACAAAACCTAAATCAACTCGCACCTCTACTGCAAAAGCTTCTACCACCAAGAAGACATCAAGTTCTCCTCAAGCCAAACCCTTAATGGGAGAGGAGCTGATTGAGAAGGTCATCTCGATGGGGGATGCGGACATCAAAGAAAAAGCTCGTGCTTGTGGATATGTCACCTTAACCAGCAACAAGCAGGAGCGGGTGAATTTGATGAAGTTCTACAACGCCCTGATCGAGGCTGAAGGTGTCAATCTTGATGCCAGTGATAAGGGGGGAACCCGAGGACGAACACCAACTTTCAAGGTGTCGGTTCATAAAAATGGTAATCTCTTGATCGGTGCTTCCTATACAAAAGAGATGGGCCTGAATCCTGGAGATGAGTTTGAGATCAAGCTAGGCCATCAACATATTAAGCTAGAACGGGTTGATGAGTAATACTGCTCTGCCTGATTGGATCTAACTTTGATCTAAACTTGGATCTAACAAGGATTGCTAAACAAGCAGTCATTGAGTGGGGTCATGTTGGGAGGGCGATGAAGTAGCTGCTTCATTACCCTCTCTTTCCCGATCAGTGATGAAAGGAAGATAGACGACAGAAGAAGAGACCTGTTTGAGCATGCCAGCATTGACATTATTAGCTTTTCTCACTATCTCTGCACGTCAGGGTGGTCTAAGCGTTACCGGGCAGTCGGGCTATAGATGACAATCCTCAAGTCATCATGAACTGATCATAAAGTGATCATTCAGATCACAAAGCCTGTCGATGATGCCGACGTTTTCTCAAGCCTAATTAGGGGGAGGCTGATTTCCTCTATCACTGTTTATCACTATTCTTCTGGTTGAATTGAGATCATTCCTACTGTGGAAATTATCGGGGCTTTTGAGACACAACCATCTTTTAGCCCAAAGTGCCTTCCCATCAGCTGGATGGTCTTGGGTGAGGCAAAAGCTGAGTTGTTACAAAGACTTGATGATAGGCACTGGGATCCGGTAAGCTAGCAGATCGCGGCTTGTTGACGCCGACTGTAACTGAATCCTTACCCTACTGAAGACCATGCCTAAGCTCAAAACCCGTCGGTCGGCGGCCAAGCGTTTCCAATTTACTGGTAGCGGCAAGATCAAGTTTCGCCGTTCTGGTCATAACCACTTGCTGGAGCACAAGACCACCAAGCGGAAGCGCAGCCTACGGGGTACAGCTTTGGTGGATGAGCGCGATGCCGAGAATGTCCGCTTGATGATGCCCTATGGTCGTTAGTCTGGGTTCAACCTCTGATTGAGTGGTCATGCCCCGCCTTGGGTGCCTTTATCACCAGAAACTCAAGCCGAGCAATTGCCGATCAATTGAGGACATGACTTGTCTCAGACACCCGCATTAATCTTGCATTAATTTCGTCCCCATCCCCATTTTTGGAGAAAACAAAGCCATGACACGAGTGAAGCGCGGCAATGTAGCCCGCAAACGTCGGAAAAAGATTTTGAAGCTAGCCAAGGGTTTCAGAGGCGCTGGATCCAAGCTGTTTAGAACAGCCAATCAGCGGGTGATGAAAGCTCTGCGTAATTCCTACCGGGATCGGCGGAGACGTAAGCGCGATTTTCGGCGGCTGTGGATCACCCGGATCAATGCCGCTGCTCGTCTGCATGATATGAGCTACAGCCAGTTTATCAATCACCTCACCAAGGCCAATGTGGGTCTGAACCGGAAAATGTTGGCTCAGATGGCTGTCTTGGATCCCCAAGGATTTACTCAAGTGCTGGAATCTGTTCGGCCTCAAGCCTCTTAATCCCTGCTCTCAAACGATCAATTCCGCTAGCCTGATAGGACTGAACTCATCCAACGCAAGCTGAGCTGATTGAGTGGAGAAACCTAAGTTCCCATTGAACCAAAGGATCCTAAGTTTTGGGCTGGGGATCCTTTTTCAGTTTTTTCAGTTGTGTTCCTGTGCTGATCCTCTCCAGGCTCGATCTTTGGATGAGATTATTGACGATGGGATCCTCCGGGTGGCGGTCAAAGATAGTCTTCCTCCCTTGGGGTTTCAAGATCCGAATGGGCAACTGGTAGGCTTTGAAATCGATATTGCTCGGGAACTGGCCCGCCGACTCTTAGGATCCGTCGATGCGGTGGAGTTGATCCCCGTTACCAATCAAGATCGACTAGCGGCGTTGATGTCGGATCAAGTGGATCTGGTGATTGCTCAGATGGGGGTGACAAGGGGGCGGGCGCGGGAAGTTAGCTTTAGTCGCCCCTACTACCTAGATGGCATCGGCATCATGGTGAGGGCGGACAGCACATTCCAAGCATGGGCCGATCTACGCGACCGACGAGTCGTGGCTCTGGCAGGCTCAGAGGCTGTTCAAAGGGCGACTCTCTCGCTTCCGGCTACACAGCTGTTGACTGTCAGCAGTTATCAAGATGGGCTAGATCTCCTGACATTGCAGGCAGTGGAGGCGGTTGTGGCAGATCTCAGCGTGCTGGCAGGATGGCTAAGGTCAAACCCTGGCTATCGTTTCTTGGATCCCCCGCTTTCTACTTCCGGGTTGGCCGTGGTGACGGCGAAAGGGACTGATCGGATCCAACTCTCCCGTTGGGTGGCTCTAGAGATTGAGAACTTACGGGCTGTTGGCTGGTTGGAGGAGCGTGCCGAGGCTTGGGATCTGCCCTGACTATCCGGTCAAAACCAATAGAGCCGTGAATTGGCAGAATTCAAATCGGTGACGCCATCAGAGAATCTACTTACAGTCTTGTGCAGGACACCGGCTGAGCTTGAGGTTCTGCCCCCTGAGCTAAAGCTGATCAGGGATCCCATTCTGCAAAAACATCTTTTGGGTCAAGAGACGATTGCTGCTGCAAGTGATACCATCATCCCGACACGCGTTAGGAGTCGGATCCCGTGGAACTTGACCAAGTCAAAGCGATAGTGGATAAAGCAATGGCCGATGGCAAACTGTCTCGCCAAGAAATCGACCAGATCATGGATGCGGTCATGGCCGATAACAAGGTTTCTATCGGTGAGATGGAGTTGCTAGAGATGATCGAGAACAAGATTCTTAATCAAGAAGTTGATCTGGACTGACGGGATCCCTGACCTTCCCTTGAAGTGATTGATCTGATCCTGGATCCGGTTCCATGCAGCTACTTTCTCACCCCAATCCTCTGGATGTCATCATCAATCTGCTAAGTGAGCTGGCGGATGAGCGGATGCTAGAGCCCAAACCCTGACAGGGATCGCCAAATACCACCAACCTTGCGCCCCAACAGACCCACCCATTGCCCAAGAATTTCAGCTTGAATGGCAGCTCCCGAATCAAGGTTCAACCTTGGCCATAGCAGCATGGCTACGCCCTCGTGGAGGAGACAGCTCGGGTGAGTGCCTTACGCTGATTGGATCCAAACTGTCCTGGTGCTCAGAGCCTGGGGGGGCTAGCGAAACTCTGACAGCCCCTGGATAGCCCAAGAGTTGCCACCCCAAAGTCAGAAGGTCAGGCTCCAGATCCAGCTGCTAGGGCAGCAGGCAACGAGACGAGTGGGCAAGGGGGATGATACAACTAGGATCCAGATTCGGCAGGAGTGTCTTTTGAGGTACGCTTGCACCTACTCAAGAATAGATTCACCGCAGATTCACCCTCCGTTAGGCGGGATCCCTACTTGATCGGGGATTTTTTGCCTCGAATAGTTTGTATTGCATGAGTTAGGTTTGCACTCTATTTTGCACATTTGATCTCGCCCAGTTGATTCAGCCACAGAAGGACAATAGACCATGAGCCGGGGAACACTGTACGACAAAGTTTGGGATGCTCACACCGTTGGAATCCTGCCCTCTGGGCAAACTCAGCTGTTCATCGGACTACACCTTGTGCATGAGGTGACCAGCCCACAAGCTTTTGCCATGCTGCGGGAGCGCGGTCTGACGGTGATGTTTCCTGAGCGGACGGTGGCAACGGTTGACCATATCATTCCCACCGAGTCGCAAGCCCGACCCCTGGCAGATGATTTAGCCGAGGAGATGTTCCAGGCTCTAGAGCAAAACACCCAAGACTTTGGTATCAAGTTTTATCAACCCAAATCGGGCCATCAGGGGATTGTCCATGTGATTGGGCCAGAGTTGGGGCTGACCCAACCCGGCATGACCATCGCCTGTGGAGACAGTCACACCTCTACCCACGGGGCCTTTGGGGCCATCGCCTTTGGGATCGGCACCAGCCAACTGCGGGATGTCTTGGCCACCCAGACCATGTCCCTCTCCCGCTTTAAGGTGCGCCGGATCGAGGTGAATGGATCCCTGCCACCGGGGGTCTACGCCAAAGATGTGATCTTGCATATCATCCGCACCTTGGGGGTGAATGGGGGCGTCGGCTTTGCCTATGAATATGCCGGATCCACCTTTGATGCCATGAGCATGGAAGAGCGGATGACCGTCTGTAATATGTCCATTGAGGGGGGCGCCCGCTGTGGGTATGTCAACCCTGATGCCACCACCTATGCCTACCTGAAGGGCCGCGATTTTGCCCCGACGGGAGCTGAGTGGGATGAGGCAGTGGCTTGGTGGGAGAGCCTGCGGAGCGATGCCGATGCAGAATACGATGATGTGGTTGTGCTGAATGCCGCCGACATTCCACCCACCGTCACCTGGGGCATCACTCCGGCCCAAGGGATCGGCGTCGGTGAATTGATTCCCACCCCTGAGCAGATGCCCGATAGCGAGCGGGCCTTGGCGGGTGAAGCCTATCGCTATATGGATGTGGAGCCTGGAGCGGCGATTGCGGGTACTAAGGTGGATGTCTGCTTTATTGGCAGCTGCACCAATGGTCGCCTCAGTGATCTGCGGGAGGCCGCCAAGGTGGCGCAGGGTCGCAAGGTGGCCGCAGGGGTGAAAGCCTTTGTGGTGCCGGGATCCGAAGAGGTCAAGCGGCTGGCGGAAGCGGAGGGCCTAGACAAGGTCTTCTTGGCAGCAGGCTTTGAATGGCGCGAACCGGGCTGCTCGATGTGTTTGGCCATGAACCCTGACAAATTGCAGGGCAACCAGGTCAGTGCCTCCTCCTCCAACCGCAACTTCAAAGGTCGCCAGGGATCCCCCAATGGTCGCACGTTGCTGATGAGTCCGGCCATGGTGGCGGCAGCAGCCGTAAATGGCATGGTCACGGATGTCCGGGAGCTGGCCCCTATCTAACCCGCTCAGACTAGACAGGCCCAGTCAACCCAGGGATCCGATGCCGTCGGCCAATCCCCCACAAATCCCCGTCAAAAATGCCAGATCGAGGGTATCGACCGTATCTGTCAGGCGGTGGTAATGAGGATTACGCAGGTTGGCGGTATCGGTGACCATGATCGCGTTGTGGCCATGATCCCAAAATGGGGCGTGGTCACTGCGGCGGGTATCAGGCAGAGCCAGTCCTCGATTGGGCACGGGTAGCCACCGAGATGGGATCCCTTGTCGATGCAAATGGCGACTGAGGTGGATCATATCTAGGAGGGAGGTTGGATTACCCACCAGGGCGGTAAAATCCCCTTGGCTTGGGTAGATCCGCTTGAGGAGGGGATGGGGATAGCGTTGTGACCGGGGGCTGGGATCCCGGTATCCCACCATTTCTAACGACAGCATCAGCCGTATTTTCTGATGATGGTTGTGCAAATATGCAGCATAGGCCATACTGCCCAAAAGCCCTCGTTCCTCCCGGTCAAACGCCACCAAATAAACGGGACAGCGGGGGGGATGGTGATGAAAATAGTGAGCCAGTTCTAACAGGACAGCCACTCCACTGGCATTGTCATCAGCCCCCGGAGAAGCAGGCACAGCATCGAAGTGTGCCCCTACGAGGATGGGATTCGAGCGGTGGGATCCGGCTATTTTGACCACAAGATTATGAAAGGTCTGCTGGCCGCTCTGAACCGCAAAAGGTGCCACCGACCCCCATTGGCTGAACTGCTCCATCAGATAGGTTTGTACCTGCCGATGCCCCAACGGTGACCAATCTGGATCCCGAGGAATGGCAATGTGCTGAAGATGCTGGATCAGCCGCTGTTGAAGCAGGCCCGGAGCCTCAGGATACTTATCGGCAACATACACATCAGACATCGGGATCCCGATACAAGAGATAAAAGACTTCTAGCCGGGATCCCTAACGTTCTGGAACATCAGGATTTTAGTTTTGATGTCCCCTCGGCTGCTCAGATCTGGATACAGGGCGATTGATTACTCGCCAAGAAAGGGGCAGTAACGAGGAGGCCAACAGATTTTTGACCAGATCGCCAGGGATAAAGGGGATCATGCCGAGCATCAACACGTCGCCAACCCCGACAAAGTTGCCTGCCATGCCCAGCCAGATGCCCAGCCACAGGGATCCCAAGCTGAGGGTTAAAGCGCTGGTTAGAAGCATGGCCCCCGCCATTTTAAGGGGATTGCGGTCACAACCCCAGCGCTCCACCAGCCAGCCCATCAACACCGCTGCCAAGAGAAATGCCACCAAGTAGCCGCCAGTGGCCCCCGTGAGATGGCTCCACCCGGATCCCCCCCGAGAGAAGAACGGTAGCCCCACTAAAGCTTGAGCCAGATAGGTCAAGAGCGATATCCCCCCCAACCGGGATCCCAGAGTAGCTCCCACCAACACCACCCCCAGGGTTTGCCCCGTAATGGGGACAGGGGTAAAGGGCAGGGGGATCGCCACCTGCGCCATCGCAGCCACAAACCAGCTGCCCCCCAAGATCAGCATCACATCTCGCAAGAGGGTGCGGCGGGGCATGAGAGCCTGCATCAAAGGCACAAAGGGGCCAACGTAAACTCGTTCCATAGCAGCAGCTTATTTTGAGGAAGTTGAGAAGGCAGTCCTGAGTTTGACAGAATCTGCCTCCATAAGGCAAGGCAGCTTATTGTCAGCAGTTGTCAACCGATTGCTGTTTTAACCCTACAGCTTGTTCACGGATTATCTGTGACAAGACAGGGATCTAGATCCCCCAATCCCCCTTAAAAAAGGCGACTTTGAATCCGGTTCCCACCTTTTTAAGGGAGGCTAGAGGGGATCCAAAGGTGTGACAGACAGTTTCTAAACAAGCTGTATCCCGATTCCTATACTGGACAGTCCGCTAGGGATGTGGGCTCAGGATTTCCCCCACTTCTAGACGGATGCCGTTGGCAAAGTCCCAGGTGGATTGAGCCCGTCGCCCCGCCGCTTGCACCTCCGTCAACAGTAGGGATCCCTGGCCTGTTTGCACCACCATCCCTGTTTGTTTCATGATGGCCGTCAGGGTGCCTGGAGTTGCTGGCCTTTGATCAGTGTTAGCCGACGTAGCCGAAGCAGACAGCGATGCAGTTAGCTCAGGCGGCTGCGACTGCAATACTTTCAGCCGCTCTCCCCGCAAGGTTGTGAAGCATTGGGGATAAAAAGCCCGGATCTGATTGTGGAGATCGCGAGCTGGTTTGTGCCAATCCAAAGCAAAATCTATCTTGCTCAACAGCGGGGCATAGCTGGCCTCTGCCTCCACCTGCGGTTCTGGCCTGAGGTCACCCGCCTCCAGCAAGAATAGGGTCTTGATCAGCAGGTCTGCCCCAAGCGGAGCCAGGATCCCGGCCAAGTCTTCCGCCGTTTGAGTGGGGGAAATTGCCACCTTGGTCTTGAGTAGCATCCCCCCTGTGTCCATGCCCTGATCCATCAGCATGGTGGTGATACCGGTCTCCACTTCCCCTCGGGCCACTGCCCACTGGATTGGCGCCGCCCCTCGGTAGGCAGGTAACAGGGATCCATGCACATTGACACAGCCCAGCCCGGGCATCTCCAACACCCGCGGTGGCAACAGTTGCCCATAGGCCACCACCACAAAAACATCGGCCCCCAGACTTTCCAGCTGAGACAAAACCTCGGGATCCCGGCGTAAGCGTTCCGGTTGCCAGAGGGGGATCCCGTGCTGTTGAGCCAGGGCTTTGACCGGCGTGGGCTGGAGTTTTCGGCCCCGACCACTGGGGCGATCTGGCTGAGATAGCACCCCCGCTACCTCCATCTCTGGCTGATCGATCAGAGCCTGGAGACTGGGCAGGGCAAACCTGGGCGTGCCAAAGAAAACCACCCGCATCGACGCATCTCCCATCGGTGAAATGAATACACGGCTCTCCTCACTCTATAGCCCCTGGCTCGATCACCGGGACATGACGGCATTGGGGCAATGGCTTTAGGCTAGAGACTTGGGATCCCTAGCGAGGCCAGCGCATGAGCAAACCATCTGTACCTATTCCCCATCAGGATCCCTTAGAACAAGGGGGGGGCTGGCCTGTGGTGCGCTATTGGGCGGAGAATTTGCTCCAACCCAGTGGCCCCGCCTTGGCGGACAAGATCTTCCACTCCCATGCTTGTAAGTCCTGTGCTTGGGGCACCAAAGGCTTTCGAGATGAGCTGGGCCGACCGCTACAACGCTGTGCCAAGGGGGTTGAGGCGGAAATTGGCGATCTCCAGGATCCCACCGCTTTTTATCAGACCCACACCATCTCCCAGCTGGCTCAGCTCACCCCCTACGAGGCAGAGCATTTGGGTCGTCTCAGTCAGCCCCTGCTCTATCGGGCCGGTGATGACCGCTATCAGCCGATTGGGTGGGAAGCCGTCTATGGCCTGATCACCCAATCCCTCAACAGCCATGCTCCCCAGCAGGCGGGATCCTACAGTTCGGGGCGGGGGAGCAATGAGGCCGCTTTTGCCCTCCAGTTGATGATGCGGCAGTATGGATCCCCCCATTTGGCTGATTGCTCCGATCTCTGCCATGTCCCCTCGACGCGGGGGTTGAGCCGGATGTTTGGCACGGGCACCAGTCAGGTGGAGCTGGCGGATCTGCACAAGTGTAGCTGTGTGGTGCTGGCGGGATCCCATGCGGCAGCCAACCATCCTCGCCTGATGAACGAGTTGATCGAGGTGCGGCAACGGGGTGGGGTGGTGATCGTCCTCAATCCTGTGCGGGAGGTGGGGCTGATCAAGTTTGCGACTCCAGCCAAATTGGGATCCCTGTTGTCCGGCTCTGAGATCGCCAGCCTATATTTGCAACCCCATCCCGGCTCAGATGCGGCAGTGTTCATCGGCATGCAAAAGTGGCTGCTGGAGCATGATCGGGTTGATCGGGCCTTTCTGTCGGCCCACACCTTGGATTGGGAGGCCGTGATATACCAGGTGGAACAGACCCCTTGGGATGCCATCCTCGCCACCTGCGGGCTCAGCTTCGAGGAGATTACCACCGCTGCCCAGCTGATTGCCGATCATGCCGGACAGACCATCTTTGCCTGGGCTATGGGCATCACCCAGCAGGCCAATGGGGTAGACAACGTGACCGCCATCGCCAATACCGCCTTGTTGACGGGCAGTGCGGGCAAGCCGGGTACAGGGCTGATGCCCATTCGCGGACATAGTAATGTGCAGGGCTTTGGATCAATGGGGGTCTCCAGCCATCTGAAGGATCCCTGCGGGAAGGGCTGGAAAAGCTGGTGGGTCGCCCATTGGATCGGGATCCCGGCTATAGTGCTCGTCGATTGATTCGGGCAGCGGCGGCGGGTGAGGTCAAAACCCTGCTCTGTCTGGGGGGAAATTTGTATGGAGCCAATCCCGATCTACAGGGATCCCAGGCAGCCCTAGCCCAAATCGATACCATCGTCTACCTGGCCACCAAGCCCAATCCCGGCCACTTCAACGGTCTAGCGGCTCGACAGACTCTGCTCTTGCCCGTTTTGGCCCGGGGAGAGGAGGCGTTTGCCACCACGGTGGAATCGGGCAACAACTTCGTTCGGCTCAACCAACCAGGGCGCACCCACCTCAATCGCCAGCAGGTACGCAGCGAGTTCGACATCATCTGCACAGTGGCCCAAAGGCTGTTGGGCAGGGAGCCTGTGGATTGGAGCCGGATGCGGGATCCCGATTACATTCGCAGCATTATCGCGGCGGTGATCCCTGGCTATGGCGAGATTGAGACTATCAGCCACAGCCAACGAGATTTCACCATCGATGGCCGCATCATCCACAGCATCCAGTGGCCCACCCCCAGCGGCAAAGCCACCCTGTTTCCGGTGCCACTGCCAGATCTGCGGCCCCCTTGCCATGCCGATGTGGGACGGGATCCCGCCAGCGGTGGACAGCCCTTTCTCTTGATCACAGGTCGAGCCTATGGTCAACACAACACCGTGGTCTACAAAGACGCGGATCCCTATCGAGGCATGCCCCACCGCCACTGTCTGTTGATCAGCCCTGAAGATGCCCAAGCCCACAGCTTTTGCCCTGGCCAACGGGTGACGGTGCATGGAATAGCGGGATCCCTGGCTCAGATCGAGGTGTGCGTCGGCCCCATCAAACCGGGCAGCATTTTCATGGTCTATCCCGAAGCCAATGCCTTGATTCGTCCCGCCGAGGATCCCTTGTCCGATATTCCTGCCTATAAGCGCTCCCCGGTGGTGGTGGTGCCAGAGTCCGAGTAATCCAGCGTTATCCAGCCTGCACTGTGCCTGAGGACACATTCTTTCGTATACTCATCCTCGACTTGCAGTGCTTGTGAGGGCGGTTCGCGTGCCAACGATTCAAGTCCAAGAAGCTTACTCTTTCTACAGAACATACATCCTTGAGTACAGCCGCAATAAAGCCGAAATTTATGAGCAGTACGGTTTTTCCTTGCAAGGTAGCGTAGGTTCAAAAGATTGGGAAGTGTTTGCAGCAATTTTAGTGAACGATAGAGCAAGAAGAGGAGATGGGGCAGATCTGGTGAACTACGAAGTAAAATCTGCCACACTTGGAAGTAGCTTTGAATACCAGTACCACAGAAATCGCGGACTAGATAAACTCACTGATGATAGAAATGTAGATCACATTTTCGTTGCTAGAAGTGAAACCTATATGAATGTTGAAGTATGGTTAGTTGAACGTACTAAAATGATTTCTACATTTGATAGATGGCTACCCCAACTCATTCAAAACTATGAAACCGCAGACAGGCAAAGATTTCGACGTTCAGTGACTTATGGTTTTGTTAGAAACCAAGGCGTTCGACTTCTAGAAATCACTGGTGGAGGACTAAGCTACTTTCTCGAAGTGACTTAGCGAGAGGGTTTAAGATATTTTCAGCAATCCAAACAATAACAGGTACGCAAACAGCATCACCAAACCCTGTCAAAGCCTGATTGATTTGTAGTGGAAGTGGATAATCCTCTGGAACACCTTGGAGTCTTGCATACTCACGAGGTGTCATCAAGCGCATTTTAATCGTCTCTTGTCCAACTCTAACAAGCATTTGCCGACTACTACCACCTCTGGCAGTTCTTAGACAACCAGCAAGACCATCTTTTCTAAGCTCTGCCCTTTGTTTACCTTCGCGAACTCGCCTATACATAGGGCAATATGAGTATGTTGATAATTCCTTTAGTCCTTGTAAGTACGCAAGATTGATGGGTGACATCATATTCAAATGACGCTTTACTTCGTTTTCAGACCACCAGCGCTCATCGTCATCTGAAATGCTTTCTATGACAAAACTCAAGTCAGCTTTTATCTTATCTGGTAGCGCTGGGACATCCAAAAAGTTCCAGGATAGATCGAGGTTATTTATAACTGCCTTTTCAAGCGCCTGTGTTCTAAGTGAGGAAGAGCGTTTAGAGTAAACGAATATATTCTGATTTACGTTAGATATCTGCATTCCGACCACAAATACCCTTGGTCTACTTTGAGGTACAAAATGAGCCGCATCAATAGTAAAAACATCACAAGCATAACCTAATCGATTCAATTCTTGAATTGTAATTCGGAAATCTTGCCCACTGTTTGACGTTAGCCAACCAGCCACATTTTCTAGCATCACAAGCTTAGGCTTATTTACTTGGCTATCAAGAATCTTGGTAAATCCCCAAAACGCACTAGAATGTCGTCCATCGATACCTTCTAAATTACCTGCTAAAGATAAATCAATACAAGGAAATGATGCTGTTGCAAGTATTGCGTCAGGAATATCCGCAGGACAAACGGAAAAAATATCTTGAATCTTGTAATGTTTATCTGCATCCTTAAAACGGGCTGAGTACATTTTAAACTTGCTATACGCCCAGTCATTAGCGAAGACAACATTCCAACCTACTTGCTCTAGTCCTAATCGGACTAGCCCAATTCCTGCAAAGTACTCTGCACAGGTTAAGCCACCGCAACTTACAGCCTCTTTTACTCCAACTAAAGCCTTGTTTTTCATCACCGAAAGGGTCATAGTGCTTATAAAACCAATTTAGAGCATATTCATAGCTATTGCTATGAAAGCATAGCGTCATTCTTACTGTTGAGTCAACTAAATTTATGAGGCGATTTGGGGAAAAGCTATATCAACTAAGGATTCGGCGGGGCTTGACACTGACAGAGCTGGGTAATTTACTAAGCGTTCATAATACATTCGTATCACAGCTAGAGAAGGGTAGGAAGGTTCCTAACGCTGAAATGATTCTTAGGGTGGCAGATACTTTCGACCTAACTACTGATCAACTCATGCGTGATGAGTTGGATTTGCCGGAAAAGCATTGCTGAAACGCTGCATAACAAGCCCAATGCACCCGACCATCGAGAGGTTATCGGTTGGAGTGTAAGGTTATCTGCGGCGGATGATTGGAAAGGTATCCAAGCGGTCGTCAAAAGGAGAAACAGGGATCAGGCCAGACTAATCTTTGGTCTCAGTCTCCTGCCCTTTCCGTCCCTTGCTGCGAGAGGCGCGCGTTTTTTGGGGCGGATCCCCAGAGTCATCGGCTGTCTTCTCCCGTCGGGGGGGATGCTGGGCCAACACCTGCTTGAGATAGTGCCCTGTATAGGATCCCGCCGTTTCGGCCACCATTTCTGGGGTGCCCACCGCCACCAAGTCGCCCCCTCGATCGCCCCCATCTGGCCCCAAATCGAGGATCCAATCGGCGCAGCGGATGATGTCGAGATTGTGTTCGATCACCAGTACTGTATTGCCGGTATCCACCAGCCGTTGCAGCACAGTTAGTAACTTATGCACGTCATAGAACGACAATCCGGTGGAAGGCTCATCCAGCAGATACAGGGTCTTGCCGGTGGAACGGCGGGCCAATTCTGAGGCCAATTTGACCCGTTGGGCTTCTCCCCCCGACAGGGTGGGAGCCGGTTGGCCGAGGCGAATATAATCCAGACCCACATCCACCAAGGTTTGCAACACTTTCGCTGCTGGGGGCAACGCCTTGAAAAACTCCAGCCCCTCCCCCACGGTCATATTCAACACCTCGGAGATGTTTTTGCCCTTGTACTTGACCTGCAAGGTCTCGCGGCTATAGCGCGCCCCACCACAGACCTCACAGGTGACATAGACATCCGGCAAAAAGTTCATCTCGATCACGTTCACCCCTTGACCTTTGCAGGCTTCGCAGCGACCGCCCTTGACGTTAAAGGAGAAATGCCCCGACTGGTAGCCCCGCGCTTTGGCATCGATGGCCTGGGCAAAGGCTTGGCGAATCGGGTCAAAAACGCCGGTATAGGTGGCGGGATTGGAGCGAGGGGTGCGGCCAATCGGGGACTGATCGATGACGATCACCTTATCCAGATGGCTGGTGCCCTTGAGACTGCCCAGTCCGGCGGGCTTGGGGACTTTATCCCCCCGATAGTGGCGCAGGGCGGGGTAGAGCAGTTCGTTGATCAGGGTGGACTTGCCGGATCCCGAGACACCCGTGATGCAGACCAGTTTGCCCAGCGGGATATCGGCATCAATATGTTTGAGGTTGTTGCGGCTGGCATCCCGGATCTTGAGGCTTTGGGCCTTGCCCGGTCGGCGTTCGGCAGGGGTGGGGATCTGGACTTTGCCCGAGAGATATTGCCCCGTGATCGAGCGGTCGCAGTTTTCTAGGTCAGCCACGGATCCCTGTACCACCACTTCGCCGCCATGCACTCCAGCCCGGGGGCCAATATCGACAATGTGGTCTGCGGCCCGCATGGTGTCCTCATCGTGCTCCACCACGATCAGGGTGTTGTCGAGATCCCGCAGCCGCACCAAGGTCTTGAGCAGCCGCTCGTTATCCCGCTGGTGCAGGCCGATGGAGGGTTCATCCAGCACATACAACACCCCCGTCAGTCCCGAACCAATCTGGGTGGCCAGCCGGATCCGTTGGGCTTCGCCGCCGGAGAGGGTCATGGCCGGACGGGAGAGGCTGAGATAGTCCAGCCCCACATCCAGCAAAAAGTGCATCCGTGCCCGGATCTCCCGCAGCACCAATTCGGCAATCTGGGCCTGCTTGGGGCTGAGCCTCAGGGTTTCCAGCCGCTCGATGCACTCCCGAATCGATATGTGGGTCAGGTCGGTGATGCCCATGCCGCCAATGGTCACCGCCAGCGCCTCGGGCTTGAGCCGGGATCCCTGGCAACTGGTGCAGGGGTGGCTGCGTTGATAGGCTTCCAGCTTTTGTCGATAGGTCTCGGCGGTGCTCTCGCGATAATGGCGTTCCAGCTGGGGGATCACCCCCTCAAAGGGGCGGGAATAGCCTTTGCCATTGCGGTAGCGAGATTCGGCCTCGATGAAAACCTCCTGGTCGCTGCCGTGGAGAAGGATGTGCTGTTGCTCAGGGGTCAGATCTTGCCAGCGGTCTTTGATCTCAAAGCCAAAGGCCTGAGCGGCTCCCACCAGCAGAGCCAAATAGTAGGGATTATCTTTGTCGGCCCAAGGAGCAATGGCGGCATAGACCGGCAAAGCGGGATCCGGCACGATCAGGTCGGGATCAAAGCGGGGTTCGTAACCCAAGCCATGACAGGTGGGGCAGGCTCCAATCGGAGAATTAAATGAAAACAAACGGGGGGATAGCTCATCCATGACGGAGCCATGCACCGGACAGGCAAACTTTTCTGAAAAGATCAGTTCGGTCGCCTTGCCGTTCATATATTGCCCCGCCGTCTCTGCCACCCGCAGCAGCACCTGGCTCTCTTCTTCGGGATCCCGTGGCATCAGCTCCACAATGGCCACCCCGCCCGACTGGTGTAAACAGGTGCCCAGCGAATCCGTCAGCCGTTCCACCACATCGGCACTTTTGACCAGCCGATCCACCACCACCTCGATGTCGTGGGCCTGGTTCTTATTCAGCCGGATGGCATCACTCAGCTCTTTGACATTGCCATCGATCCGCACCCTGACAAATCCCTGATGAGTCAGGCTTTGCAGCAACTTGACATGGGATCCCTTCTGGCTTTTGACCACTGGAGCCAACACCTGAAATCGCGTCCGATCGGGCAGGGTCATCACCTGATCGACAATCTGGTCGATGCTCTGGGGGGCGATGGGCCGACTGCAATGGGGACAGTGGGGTTCTCCGGCCCGACCATAGAGCAGCCGCAAATAGTCGTAAATCTCGGTGACGGTGCCCACCGTGGAACGGGGGTTGTGGCTGGTGGATTTTTGGTCGATGGAAATGGCCGGACTCAGACCCTCGATCTGATCCACATCCGGCTTATCTAACTGCCCCAAAAACTGGCGGGCATAGGCACTGAGAGACTCGACATAGCGCCGTTGCCCTTCAGCAAAGATGGTGTCAAAAGCTAGGGAGGATTTGCCAGATCCTGAAACCCCCGTGAACACCACCAAGCTATTGCGGGGGATGGTGAGGCTGACATTTTTGAGGTTGTGTTGCCGCGCCCCAATCACCCGAATCACATTCTGGCTGGACATACCCAACACCACCTCACCCTTGGATCCCATCACATTGCTTAACACATCACATTGCTTAACAATAGTAGCGTCTGGGAATTAGCGTCTGGGATAAATAGCCAACGGGATCCCATGACAGGATCCAGGGTCAATAGCGGTTAGAGAGCAAAGGGACAGGTCAGCATCAAGGTCAAGACCAAATGAGAGCGCATCCTCATTCCAGTCCCAACATCTCCCGATTGATCTCTAGGATGGGACAGACCAGAGCCGCATCTGCATCGGACAGATGTTTGCGAACGCTCTCTTGCAGGAGGCGATAGGTGGCCTCACAGCTTTTTTGGGTCTTGAATGCCCGCATCAAAGTCTGGAACCAAAACAGGAAGCGCTCTTTGTAGCGATCCAGGTCATCCATCAACATCGCCATTGCCGTCATCCGAAAGACTCGCACCGTATCGGCTTTCCACTTGGTGCTAAAGTCCTCGATCCCCCGCATCAACAGATAGGGATCCTGAGCCTTGAGGTTAGCCTCCACCTCGTTGATGATGTCAGACTCCTTGGCCTGGAGGGTCTGGTAGACCGCCAACCGCCGCTCAAACGAGGCGAGGTAGGTGTTCATAAACGCCATCTCAGTATCGGTGGCATACCGACCATCGGCCTTGAGGGTCAATTCTCGCAGTTGGGTGATCATCGCTTTTCTGAGGGGGTTTGAGGATGTCTGACGGAAGGAATTGAGGGGCAGCTCCCTATGCAGGGTACCCCGAACCTCAGTATGGACAACCGATCGGCGGGGATCCCTCTCAGGATGTTAAGATAAATTAACAGTCTATAATAAACAAACTGTCCTTAAAACTAGACGTGCCCTAAGTCTAGACCTGGTAGACGTGACTGGGCTGTCGAGCTTGATCCCCGTGAAGGAGGAATTGCCCCTGTGAGTCAAAATAACGATAAAAGCCCGAAAAAATGGAAAGGATTGGGGCTCTATGTCCTGCTAGGAATTGTGTTGATTTTCCTGGCTTCCAGTTTGTGGGGTGGAAATCCCACCGATCGGGCTGAGCGCATCTCTTACTCCGATCTGATTAGCCGCGTCGAGCGAGATGAGATCAGCAAAATTCGCATCCGTGACGGTGGCGCTACTGCGATAGCAGAGACCACGATCGATGATCGTCCGGTGCAGTTGGAGGTGAAGCTACCACCCCTCACCCCCGAATTTGAATCCACCATGCTGAACAACAATGTTCAGATCGAGGTCTCCCCGCTGCAAGAAGCCGGCGGCATTGCCAGTTTGCTACCCAGCTTGGTGTTGCCCCTGCTGTTGTTGGTGGGCTTGTTTTTCTTGTTGCGGCGGGCTCAGTCTGGGCCGGGTAGCCAAGCCATGAATTTTGGCAAGTCCAAGGCTCGCGTCCAGATGGAGCCCAAGACCCAGATCACCTTTAATGATGTGGCGGGGATTGAGCAGGCCAAGCTAGAGCTAACAGAAGTTGTTGACTTCCTGAAGAACTCGGAGCGCTTTACGGCTCTGGGAGCCAAGATCCCTCGTGGAGTGCTACTGGTCGGCCCTCCAGGTACCGGTAAAACCCTGTTGGCTCGGGCGGTTGCGGGCGAGGCCGGCGTGCCCTTCTTCAGCATCTCCGGCTCCGAGTTTGTGGAGATGTTTGTGGGGGTGGGCGCTTCCCGCGTGCGGGACTTGTTTGAACAGGCCAAGCAAAATGCCCCCTGTATCGTCTTTATCGACGAGATTGACGCCGTGGGTCGGCAGCGGGGTGCTGGTCTGGGGGGCGGCAACGACGAGCGGGAACAGACCCTGAACCAGCTCTTGACCGAGATGGATGGCTTTGAGGGCAATTCTGGCATCATCGTGATCGCCGCCACCAACCGACCAGATGTGTTGGATGCGGCACTGTTGCGGCCCGGTCGTTTTGATCGGCAGGTGACGGTGGATCGGCCTGACTTTGGCGGTCGTCTGGAGATTCTCAATGTCCACGCGCGGGGCAAAACCCTCAGCAAAGACGTGGATCTGGAAAAGATCGCCCGTCGCACCCCCGGCTTCACCGGAGCCGACTTGGCCAATCTGCTAAACGAAGCGGCCATCTTGGCTGCCCGTCGCAACCAGACCGAAGTGTCGATGGATGAGGTCAATGATGCGGTGGATCGGGTCTTTGCCGGCCCTGAGAAGAAAGACCGTCTCATGAACGAGAAAACCAAGGAATTGGTGGCCTATCACGAAGTGGGCCATGCGTTAGTGGGATCCCTGATGCCCAACTACGACCCTATTCAAAAAGTCACCATCATCCCGCGGGGTCGAGCCGGTGGATTGACATGGTTCATTCCCAGTGACGATGAAACCGGCTATACCCGTGCCCATCTCAAAAATATGATGGCGGTGGCGCTGGGTGGTCGCGTAGCGGAAGAAGTGGTGTATGGCACCGCTCATGTCACCACGGGCGCTTCTCAGGATTTGCAGCAGGTGGCCCGCATCGCCCGCAGCATGGTGACTCGCTTTGGCATGAGCGACCGGCTCGGACAGGTGGCCTTGGGTCGCCAGTCGGGCAATGTGTTCCTGGCTCGTGAGCTGTCTACAGAGCGGGACTTTTCGGAAGAAACTGCCGCCATTGTGGATGAGGAAGTCCGTCTGTTGGTGGATGAAGCCTACAGCAAAGCCAAGCAGGCGGTGTTGGGTAATCGAGGCTTGCTGGACACCATTGCCCAGCGACTGATCGAGGTGGAATCCATCGACGGTGAGGAGTTGCAGGCCCTGATCAACAGCTCTGATGTGGTGATGCCTCTGGCGGATAGTGAGCCAGTGCAGATCCCCTTGGCAACGGTCACCGTTTGAGTTCTCTTACCCTCTTACCTTTGACTCCATCGTTTAACCGGGATCCTCATGCAAGTGGGGATCCTTTCTTGTAGAGATCAATCAACTCGATGCAGTCAAGTTCTCAGGTTTTCTCAGGATCAGACATTCTTGGTGAGGTTGATTGCCCTGGTGAACCGCCGCTCAAGGCCCCGAAAAGGGGACGGGATCTGATAGGCTGTGGATTGCCAAAATCTTGGGATGACGGTGACAGGATCCCGGTTTGGCAGTTGTTCCTCATCACCTACATTCCTGAAACATGGCAGAGCGTACCCACTACTGCGGTTCCTTGACGTCCGCCCAGATTGAGACCACAGTAACGCTCTATGGCTGGATCGACCGTCGCCGCGATCATGGTGGCGTTATCTTTTTGGATCTGCGGGATCGGAGCGGGGTGGTGCAGTTGGTCAGCGACCCGCAAAAAACTCCTGATTCCTACGACACAGCAGCAGAAGTCCGCAACGAGTATGTAGTCCGAATTCAGGGCACCGTCCAGCGGCGACCCGATGAATCCCTCAATCCCAAACTGCCCAGCGGCGAGGTGGAGATCTATGCCCACCAGATCGAGATCCTCAATCGGGTCAGCCGTCAGATTCCCTTCCCCATCTCAGGTGAAGAGGCCGAGCAAACCCGAGAGGATGTGCGGCTGCGCTATCGCTATCTGGATCTGCGCCGGGAAGGGATGTCTCGCAACCTACGTCTGCGGCACCAAGTGGTCAAAGCAATGCGCCGCTTCCTAGAAGATCAAGAGGATTTTATTGAAGTCGAAACCCCGATCCTGACCCGCTCGACCCCAGAAGGCGCACGAGATTATTTGGTGCCCAGTCGGGTCAATGGGGGGGAGTGGTTTGCCCTGCCCCAATCGCCGCAGTTGTTTAAGCAATTGCTGATGGTGGCGGGCCTGGATCGCTACTACCAAATTGCCCGCTGCTTTCGGGATGAAGATTTGCGGGCAGATCGACAGCCCGAGTTTACCCAGTTGGATATGGAGATGAGCTTCCTGAGCCAGGAGCAGATTCTCGACCTCAACGAACGACTGATCTGTCACATCTTTCAGTCCGTCCAAGGGATCCCGTTGCAACGTCCCTTCCCCCGCATCACCTATGCAGAGGCGATGTCCCGCTATGGCTCCGACCGCCCCGATACCCGCTTTGGCCTAGAGCTGGTGGACTTGGGGGATCTGTTTATGGGATCCAGTTTTAAGGTGTTTGCCAAAGTGCTAGCTGATGGGGGATCCATTAAGGCCATCTGTGTGGAGGGGGGTGATGCCAAGATCTCTAACACCCGTATCAAACCGGGCGGCGACCTGTTTAAGCTGGTGACACAGTATGGGGCAGGAGGTTTGGCCTTCATTCGGATCCGGGAGAGCAATAGCCTCGACACCATCGGCGCGCTGAAAGATGCCCTTACCCCCGACCTCCAGGCCACTTTGCTAGAACGGACAGGGGCCAAGCCGGGGGATATTCTCCTGTTTGGGGCCGGAGCCACCCCCATCGTCCACGAATCCCTCAACCGGTTGCGCCTCCATCTGGGACAAGAACTGGGGCTGATCCCACCGGATGCCCTCAATCTGCTCTGGGTAACTGAATTCCCGATGTTTGAGTTCAACCAAGATGAGAACCGCTATGAGGCGCTGCATCATCCCTTTACTGCCCCTCATCCCGACGATGTGGCGGATCTGACCACCGCTCGCGCTCAAGCCTATGACTTGGTTTGGAATGGCATCGAAATTGGCGGGGGATCCCTGCGGATCTTTCAGCGGGAGGTGCAGGAGCGAGTATTTGCCACCATTGGCCTGTCGGATGGCGAAGCCCAAGAAAAATTTGGCTTTTTGCTGGAGGCTTTCGAGTTTGGCACTCCCCCCCACGGTGGCATCGCCTACGGCCTTGACCGCATGGTGATGTTGATGGCCGGAGAAGACTCGATCCGCAATGTGATTGCCTTCCCCAAAACCCAACAAGCCCGTTGCCTACTGACCGGAGCACCCTCCAGTGTGGCGGCCAAACAGCTGAAGGAATTGTATGTGGTCAATACCCTGCCAGAGCCGGATCCCGTCTAGTTAAGGTTGTGCCCCAGCCCACCATCCAGCTGTTTGTCTGCTATTTGTCTGCTATTTGTCTATCGTTCTTGCCCCCTCACCTTGTTGCTGCTGCTGGGATCAAAGCTGTGATCAAAGTTGTCGTTATCTTGGGCACTCGCCCCGAAGCTATTAAATTGGCTCCGGTGATCTTGGCCTTGCAGCAAGCCGCCGGGATCCATTTGGAGGTAGCCCTAACCGGGCAGCATCGGGAGATGGTGGATCAGGTGATGGCCTTGTTTGGCATCCAGGCGGATGTAGATCTCGATATTATGCAGCCTCACCAGAGCTTGACGGATATCACAGAACGCAGTTTGCGCGGCTTGGATGACTATTTGCAGGGATCCCAGCCTGATTGGGTGGTGGTGCAAGGAGATACCACGACGGCATTTGCCGCAGCGTTGGCCGCTTTTTATCACCGGATCCCTGTTGCCCATGTGGAGGCCGGACTCCGCACCCATGATCTGCTGGATCCCTTCCCCGAAGAAGCCAATCGGCGACTGATCTCGCAGTTGGCCACCCTCCACTTTGCCCCGACTACGCAGGCGGTGGATAACCTCAAGCGGGCCAATGTGGTGGGGCAGGTGATCCTGACCGGCAATACGGTGATCGATGCCTTGTTGACGGTGGCCAGCCAGGATCCCGTCTGTGAGATCAAGGGGCTGGACTGGTCGCGCCATCGCGTGCTGTTGGCCACATTGCATCGGCGAGAAAATTGGGGATCCCCGTTGGAATCCATTGCCGACGCCCTGCTGGAGATCTTGGCTCAGGCTCCTGATGTGGCGATGGTCATTCCACTCCACCGCAACCCCACCGTTCGTGAGCCGCTCCAGGCCAAACTGGGATCCCATCCCCGCGTCTTTTTGACGGAGCCGATGGACTACCGCGCCTGGGTGGGGGCGATGAAACAATGCCACCTGATCCTCAGTGACTCGGGGGGTATCCAAGAAGAGGCTCCTGCCTTGGGTAAGCCCGTCTTGGTTTTGCGCCGCACCACCGAACGACCAGAGGCCATCGCCGCAGGAACCGCCCAGCTAGCGGGCACGGATCCCGATGTGATCGTCGCAGCAGTCCTCAACCTTCTTGGCAATCCTGACCTCTATAGCCGCATGGCCCACGCTAATAATCCGTTTGGGGATGGTACTGCATCACAACAGATTGTCTCTGCACTGCTCAACACGCCTATTGAGCGCCGCTCGTAGTCAGGGGCGCAAGGTGACCAACTATGAACAAGCTATGAACAAGAAATTTAAGCCCTTTTTCTAAGGGCAAACTTCAGCTCTGGTTGCTGGATCGCCAAGTTTTCCAAAGCATTCTGAGTAATTGATAAGGGGTTAGTCTGGCCCGGAGCCACCCACCAGACCGCCACCCGAATTGATCGAATCGCAGTCGGATCCTGGAGGCAAGAGGAGGGGGCAAGCCACCCAAATAGCCAATCCACTGGCCCGTCAGGGCGGGATCCCTCAGCCCTATTTCTAGCCAACCCTCTGCGGTGGCCTTGCGGAAAAGCTGAACAAAAGGATAATTCCTGGGCTTTGCCATGATCAGGCGTTTGATCATGCCCACATTGATCACGACAGAGGGATCCCCGTGCCAAGCCTGGGATCCCTGCCAACAAAACCATTTCCATTGGTAACGACGCGCCCGCACTTGAATAACAGCAAGAAGCCAGCCTAGCTGAAGCCAAACCACCAGGGATCCCCCCCACGGTTTACGCCATTTTAAGTGCAGATCAGCCGGGATCCAGAGCAATATAGCCACTAAAAGCGTCAGGATCCCGATGATCACCATCAACTAATATGTTAACTAATGTCTAAAGCCTAACTTATTTCTAGAGCCGAGCAAAATTATAGGGGGCGGTGAAATTGTTGTACCGAATCCGCAACCGACCTTGAAACTTTTGATCTAACATATCTACCCTGTGGGCAAACTCTGGTTCAGCATCCCACTCAATCAGAAAAGCACCGTTATAGGCCATATTTTCGGTCAGTAGATCCCCTTCGACGCGGTCACTGCTGAGGGGACTCAAATCATCCACAAACGCATCCACAATAGCCTGTCGCCGCTGATCCAATAGTTGCTCTAACTCGCGGCCAATTTGAACCACCGCATCCAAACCGAGGGGTTTACCGGTCATCGAGTCTCGCCGTTGTTGCAGATCGAGATTTTCAGCCAAGCCCAATTGCAGCTCCTGTTCAGAATCCCAGAAGACTTTGATACCAACCTCCCGCTTACCCTCAAGATGGGCCAATAATGCCAGCAACTCTGCCTGCTTGGGATCCAAAAGATCTTGTTTGAACTGTTGCCAATCGGCAGCCACTAACCCAAACTGAAGGGGCAACAGGGCAGGATGTCCCTCTGTCATCACCTTTTCCAGTACCGTCTCATGGGCTAGCAAATTGGCGCGACTGGCCAGATAGCGATCCTGCTGAGCCTCACTGAAAATCACCACAAAGGGATCCATGACTTTGAGCTGAACCGGCTGTTTATCCAGGCCATTAACGGAAAGATGACGTGGCAGGGGTAGAGGAATCAGGCCATAAAGATAAAGTCCGGTCATAAAAAAGCTCTGCGGATGTTGGTGGGTTGGAGCGGCGAGGCTGGGGTGCGGCGGGCATCCCCAATCAACCAACTTAAATCAGTTTCTTCCGTATCGATAGTCTCACCATCCGAGGAAATACAGTATTTGCCCAGCACCATTTGCCGCCGCAGAGTCACCCCCCGGGCAATTTGAGTGTAGTTAAAAATAACACTTTGATCGACAATACAGCCCTCATTCAAGACACAGCCCATGCCAATCGATGTTGGGCCAATAATCTTGACCCCATCGGCAATCTGAGAACTGGATCCGATGTAAACCGGTGGCGTAATATTGACTCGATCCCAATTGATCTTGAGGTTGATCCCTGTCCAAATGCCGGGAGCCACCTGATGTCCAGGAATCCTTACCCCCGTCACCTCTCCGCGCAAGATCTTATGAATGGCCTCATAATAATCAGGGGTATGGCCAATATCCACCCATTGAAAATCTGCTTCAATTCCATAAAAAGGCACTCCTGACTCAACCAAGCGGGGAAACAGATCGCCCCCAATATCATAGGCTTGTTTGGAGGGAATATAATTGAAGATCTCAGGCTCAAAGATATAAATACCCGTATTGATCAGATTGCTCAAGGCTTCCTGTTGAGCGGGCTTTTCCTGAAAGGTTTGAATGCGACCCTCCTCATCAGTCACCACTACCCCATAACTGGCAACCAACTCCGGCTCCACCCTACGCAAGACAACGGTTGCCATCGCCCCTTTGCGCCAGTGATGCCGCAGCATCTCGGTGATATCGAGATCAATCAGCGCATCTCCACAGAGCACCACAAAGGTATCATCAAAAAATCCTGAAAAATCTTGGATTTTTTTGAGACCCCCAGCGGATCCCAAGGCTTGGGCTATCGGTTCGCCCCCCTCAAAGTAGCCTTCGAAGGAAAAGCCGATTTGTACGTCCCATTGTTGACCATCCCGAAAATAGTCCTCGATCTGATGGGCCAGATGACTGGTGTTGATCATGATCTGATCAAAGCCGTGGCGGCGTAACAGTTCTACCAAAAACTCCATCACGGGCTTGTGCAAGATCGGAATCATCGGTTTGGGAATCATATGGGTAATCGGTTGTACCCGGGTTCCCTTTCCCGCTGCCAGAATCATGGCTTTCATGACATACCCTAAGAAAATACGGCGCTTTTGGCGCGCTACAGCCTGACACTGACGCAAATAGTAGCACCTGTTTTGGCTGCCACTGGCAATCTGGCTGTCATCAGCTTCAAAACGAGTCCCCTCTTCTCCAAAATCATGCAAACGACCGATCCGGATACTGCCATGCCGGTGCCCCCTCTGAACCCTCCGCCCCACCGCTACTGGTTGATGAAGTCAGAACCCAGCGTCTACGGACTGGCTGACCTGGAGCGGGATGGGCACACCCTCTGGGACGGGATCCGTAACTATCAAGCTCGGAATTATCTTCGGCAGATGCAGATAGGAGACTTGGCTTTTTTTTATCACTCTAACGTGCAGCCCCCAGGCATTGTTGGCCTGATGCAGATTGCTGCTATTGGGATCCCGGATCCCAGCCAGTTTGACGCTGCCAGCGACTATTTTGACCCCAAATCCACCCCTGGGGATCCCCGCTGGTGGACGGTGGAGGTGGCTTTTGTGCGGGCTTTTAACCATTTGATTTCGCTGGAGGCCCTGCGCCAGACCTTCACCCCAGAC
This sequence comes from Synechococcaceae cyanobacterium SM2_3_2, assembly GCA_012031565.1. Lineage (GTDB taxonomy): Bacteria > Cyanobacteriota > Cyanobacteriia > Thermostichales > Thermostichaceae > JAAUUM01. The sequence continues at coordinate 15,699 of JAAUUM010000004.1, read as the reverse complement.
AGCTTAGCCGTAACCCGCCGGGGTAATCGTCTCTCGGTGATGCCAGTGGATCCTAATGTGGCTGAGCAAATCCTTGCCCTCTGCTGATTCCTCTGCCCCTCTTTCGGCGGAGCGGGACGAGTCTTACCCACAATCCTCGCTAGACCTGCGCCCCCGAGCAGGGATCCCAGGGCTAAGGCGGGATATACCTAGAGCACCTCCATTCTGATCAACACCTCCTCCTCAAAAATCAAAAACTAGTGAGAAAGAAGACCATTATGCAGCGATCTATCCCAACAGTCGTAGGTCAAAAATCCTGGGGTTCTGTATTGATGACGGGGTTGATGACAGGCTTTGGGGCTTTGGCCTTAGCCGCCTGTGGGGAAAGCACTACATCTCCTGTCAACCCACCATTTGACGCCACGGCCCCAACATTACCCTTACCTCTCTCGCCCCCAGCACCTTGCGCCTCGGGGATCCCTTTCGGTTCAGCCTCTCGGCCCAGATCCAGACTCCTGGCGGTATTCGCTCCCAAGCGCCTGTGTTAATCACCGTGGCTCCCCCTTTGGGCAATCGGGTGGGGGTTGTCACCCTGGATGCCGCCCAAATCCCAGGCTGTGGCGGGGGAAGCATCGTCTGTTCCCTCAATAATTTCCCTGTCACTGTGACACAGGTGCCCCTTCAGGTGACAGGATCCTATGAGGTCACCATCAGCGTGCTGGATCAGCAGGGGCGAGTGGCCCAATCCAGTGGGGCGATCACGGCTACACTCTAGAGCCAGTTTTGCGCTAAGGTCGCTATCTGGGGCATCACAGTGAAGCCATGACAGAAATCGACAGAACGAACTGGCTGGGCCATCGCTGTATTGCTGCTGCCATTGGGAGCAGGGATCCCGTCGGGAATGGGGCTGAGTGCGCTTGCCTAATCTGCTGATGACTCATGAATTGACCCGCCAGCGCTATGAGCAGTTGCCGACCCTCTATCTAAGGGATCCCGATTCCCAGACCGTGATCAACCCCCTTGCCACCGCCTCGCTTTTAGTTCCCTTGTATGCTTGCCTTCCGCTCCCATCTCATCACCGGCACACGGGATCTTGATCTGTGGCCTACCCCCTCTGCCCCGGTGGTGGTGGCTGCCCTTCAGGTTTATCTCGCCGCTCATCACCCCCAACTGGAAACCCAAGCCCTGGCGCTGCCCGATCGACTAGAGGAGGCCAACTGGGGATCCCTGTGGCAGCAGTGGCAGCAGCTCTCGGTGGGATTGTTGAGCTACTCCGGCAGCATCGCCGACCCGGTGGGATCCCGGCAGACCTTGGCGGATATGGCGGCAGATTGGGGGATCCCCATCATCCTCACGGTTCCTGCGGAGCGGTGGGCTACGGCACAAGTGAATGCCTATGCTGCTTTGGTGCAACAGTCCGGGGCCGTGTTGCGGGGGCTAATCATGGTGTCCCATCCATCCGATCAAGAGTTGCCAAAAGCGATCGAAGGGATCCCGGTGCTGGGATCCCTTGACTTGCTCAAGACAACTGAGGCAGAGTTGTGCCTGCAAGCAAAGGACTGGGATTGGGAGTGGTTAAACACTTATTAGTCCGTAAACTAAGTTTTTCTACATTCCTTGCTTTCATCATCAGCCGCTGGTAGAAGCCCATAAAACGAACTGGCATTTGCCCCAGCTCAATTTTTGTCCCCTCTGGATATTGCTGTGTCAGAGTCTGGCAAAAATGCGCCTACAGCCTGTTCATTAAATACCCAGTACAGTTTTTCTATCCTGAGCGGTTCAATTGTGTCAAACCGTTGTGACTGGATCCTGAGTCACCAGATGATGGGAGACAATTTGGCTATGTCTGAGATCCCTCCTTTGCATGAGTGAAGCCAATGTCTGAGATCACGATTGAGTCTGTCCTCCACGAGAACCGCCACTTTCCCCCTAGCCCTGACTTTGCTCAACAGGCCCGCATCCCCAATTGGGAGACTTATCAGCAGTTGTGCCAGGAGGCAGAACGGGATCCCCAAGGGTTTTGGGGACGGTTGGCCCAGCAGGAATTGGAGTGGTTTCAGCCCTGGGATAGTGTGTTGCAATGGGATCCCCCCCAGGCTAAGTGGTTTGTGAATGGGCAGCTCAACATCAGCCACAATTGTCTGGATCGACATCTGGCCACTAAAGGGGATAAGCCCGCTCTGATCTGGGCTGGAGAACCGGGGGATAGCCGAGTTTTGACTTATCGAGAGCTATATCAACAGGTCTGCCAGATGGCCAATGTCCTCAAGCAGTTGGGGGTGCAGCGGGGGGATCGGGTGGGGATTTATATGCCCATGATCCCAGAAGCGGTGATGGCGATGCTGGCCTGTGCCCGGATTGGGGCAGCCCATACGGTGGTATTTGGGGGCTTTAGTGCAGAGGCTCTCAAGGATCGGCTCCGGGATGCTGAAGCCAAGGTGGTGATCACCGCCGATGGGGGCTGGCGCAAAGATGCCATCGTGCCCCTCAAAATGCAGGTGGATCGTGCCCTAGCGGATGGGGGGGTGCCTACCGTGGAAAATGTCTTGGTGGTGCGACGGACAGAGCAGCCGATTGAGATGGATCCCGTCCGCGATCACTGGTGGCACAAGCTGCAAGCCCAGAGCAGTGCTGAGTGCGGGGCAGAGGCGATGGACAGCGAGGCGATGTTGTTTATCCTCTATACCTCGGGCACCACGGGCAAGCCCAAAGGGGTGGTTCACACCACAGGCGGTTACAACCTTTACACCCACATCACGGCCCAGTGGATCTTTGACTTCAAAGATGACGATATCTACTGGTGTACCGCTGATGTGGGCTGGATCACGGGGCACAGTTACATCGTCTATGGCCCGCTTTCCAATGGGGCAACGGTCTTTATGTATGAGGGGGCACCTCGCCCGAGTGCGCCAGATTGCTTTTGGCAGTTGATCGAGCACTACCGGATCACGATCCTCTACACGGCTCCCACCGCCATTCGGGCATTTATGAAGCAAGGGGATCATCTGCCTCAAGGGCACGATCTCAGCTCCTTGCGACTGTTGGGCACGGTGGGGGAACCGATCAACCCTGAGGCTTGGATCTGGTATCACACGGTAATTGGGGGACAACGCTGCCCCATTGTGGATACGTGGTGGCAGACAGAGACAGGGGGCATCATGATCTCGCCCTTGCCCGGAGCTACCCCCACAAAACCGGGATCCGCCACCTTTCCCTTGCCAGGGATCCAGGCTGATGTGGTGGATCCTGAGGGGGAGTCTGTGCCGTCGGGCGAGGGGGGCTATCTGGTGATTCGGCGTCCGTGGCCGGGGATGATGCGAACGATTTACAGGGATCCCGAGCGGTTTCGCCGCAGCTATTGGGAACATCTCTCGCCAGCTAGCGGAGAAAAATCTACTTTGCCGGAGATGGGGCCCACCGGGATCCAGAGGGGTACTTGTGGGTGATGGGGCGGGTGGATGATGTGATCAGCGTGGCGGGTCATCGTTTAGGCACGATGGAGATAGAGTCAGCCTTGGTCTCACATCCGGCAGTAGCGGAGGCTGCGGTGGTGGGCCGGCCCGATCCAGTCAAGGGGGAGTCGATTGTGGCCTTTGTGGTGCTCAATGATGGCCAGGATCCAAGCCCAGAGCTGCTAAAAGACCTGCAAGCCCATGTGGTCAGCGAAATCGGCGCATTGGCCCGCCCCAGCGAGATCCAGTGGAGCGACAGCCTACCCAAGACCCGCTCTGGCAAAATCATGCGGCGGCTGTTGCGGGGGCTGGCCTCAGGATCGGAGATGACCGGAGACACCTCGACCCTAGAGGATGTTGGAGTTTTAGAGCGGCTGCGCCAGGGATCCTGAGTTCTTGGGATGCTCGTTTGATATCCAATACTCCTGATATCTAATACTCGATCCCCTGCTGAGCCTTGATCCCCTGTTCTCGAAAAGGATGCTTGACCAGGGTCATTTCTGTGACCAAATCGGCCCGCTCCAGCAGTTCAGGGGGGGCACCCCGACCCGTCAAGATCACATGGGTCATCGGGGGTTTACTCTCTAATCCCAGCAAAATGTTCTCGGCGGCCAAGTAGCCCAGTTTGAGGGCGACATTGATCTCATCCAGCAACACCACCTGAAAGGATCCCGAGTTGATCAGGATCAGGCTTTGTGTCCAGGCGGCCTCGGCATGGTCAATATCCCGCTGCCGATCTTGAGTTTCCCAGGTGAAGCCCTCCCCCATGGCATGAAACTCGATTAAATCGGCCCATTCGGCAGAGGTGGATTGCATCTGGCGCAACAGCTTGGCCTCACCGGGATCCCAGGCTCCTTTGATAAATTGGACGATCCCTACTTTCATGCCATGTCCCAAGGCGCGAAAGATCACCCCAAACCCGGCGGAGCTTTTGCCTTTGCCGTGGCCCGTGTTGACCAAGATCAGCCCTTTGTGATCCTGCATGGCGGCCAATCGCTCTTGCTGTACCTGCTGGCGACGCTGCATTTTGAGGCGATGTTGTTGGTCAGGATCGATAGGGGATCCCTCAGAAGGATTCGGGGCAGCGGGGTCAGAGAGGATTTGAGTCATGAAGTCGAGCAGGCCAATATCAGGGATCCGAATGAATCGGTTGCTATCAGTGTAGATTGCCCGTGACGGCATGTGTGGGGTGGGGCAAGTTGGGCTACTTTGAAGACACAGGTGCAGGTTAATCTTTTCGATGGCTGGCAAAACGCTCTCCTTCCCGCTACTACAAAACGGCGATCGGCTCTCACGAGTAGAGTTTGAGCGGCGTTATCAGGCGATGCCTCAGCTCAAAAAAGCTGAACTGATTGAGGGAGTGGTACACACACCATCTCCATTGAGATTTCGTCAACACGCTCAGTCTCAGGCCCATTTGCTGCTCTGGTTAGGGTTCTATGCTCAAGCTGTTTCGGGTTTAGAGGTGGGAGATAATCCCACGGTGCGACTGGATGATAGTAATGAGCCTCAGCCGGATGCAGTGCTGATGATGGTGGGTGGGCAAGCCCATTTTTCTGCGAATGACTATATCGAGGGATCCCCAGAACTTGTGGCCGAAATTGCCGCTAGTACCGTTAGCCACGACTTGCGTGAAAAAAAGCAGGTCTATCAACGAAATGGGATCCAGGAATATCTTGTTTGGCGAGTTTTAGATAATGCTATAGATTGGTTTTGCCTGAATGAAGAAAGCTATCAGCCGTTACAACCCGATCATCAAAACGTGATCAAAAGTCATTGTTTCCCATGCTTGTGGCTGAATGTCTCCGCTTTACTGTCAGGTGATATACCAGCAGTCCTAGCCACTTTACAGCGTGGGCTTAAGTCTCGCTTGGCAATACTCGGCAATAGAGTAATAGAGGATTCTTTCCCGCTGTAACTTAAATAGTCTTACCAGCAAAATCTGGATCTGCCCTCTTTTGTCCATGCCCCTGCATCCCATCACCGCCGCCAGCTTTCACATCATCGACACCCAACTCGGGATCCTCAGGCGGGATAACCCTGACTGGCAACCAATTCCCTACACCCCTCAAGCCTATGAGGTGGTGCGACGGGCGATTCACTCGACGGCGGATTTTGAGTTGTATCACCTCTGTCGCTTTAGTCCTGATGCCATCACCACCGGGATCCATGCCCTCCGCCAACAGGTGCCCGTGATCGTGGATGTGCGAATGGTGAAGGTAGGCGTTCAAACGGCCCTTGATCAAGCCGGGATCCCTCTCCATTGCGCGATTGAGGCGGCGGAAACTCTGACAATACTGGATCCAACCCAAACCCGGACAGCCCAGGGAATGCGACAGCAGTTGCAGCGATATCCTGAGGCGATGGTGGTGGTGGGCAATGCTCCGACCGCATTGGAGACTGTGGTGCAGATGATCCATGCCAGTGAGGCGGATCCCTGTTTGGTGATTGGGGTGCCAGTCGGGTTTGTGGGGGTATTGGCGGCCAAAGCAGCCTTGGCATCAACCGCTGTGCCCCAGATTCGGGTGGAGGGCTACAAAGGGGGATCCCCGGTGGCGGCAGGGATGGTCAATGCTTTGGTGGAACTGAGCCGGGGGCAGCAGCCTTGAGCCAGCCTCTGCACCAACTGCATGTGATCGGCATCGGTCTAGAGGGGGTGGGGGGCTTGAGTCCGGCGGCTCAGGCTCAGCTCTCTCAAGCCTCGGTGATGGTTGGATCTGCCGCTCATTTGGCGCTGGTTCCCCCTGACTATGCCAAACCTGACGGTGCTGAACGGATCCCTCTGGCCGGATCAGTGGACTCTTGGTTTGAGACGGTAGCCACCCGACTGACTCAATCCTCTGTGGTGCTATTGGCCAGCGGGGATCCCTTATTTTTTGGCATTGGCCGATTGTTGCTGGGAATTTTCCCGCGAGAACAACTGGCGTTTTATCCTCATCTCAGCTCCGTTCAGTTGGCCTTTAATCGCATTGGCGTTGCTTGGCAAGATGCCCAGATCATCAGTCTGCATGGCCGAGACTCTGAAGCCCTCGATCAGGCGATCAAACAGGGCAAAAGTCCTATCGCCCTGCTGACGGATCCGGTGCATACCCCTGCGGCCATCGCCTGCCAAATCTTGGATCTGCACAGTCCAAAAGTCTATCGAATCTGGGTGTGTTCTCGTCTGGGAGCAGTCGATGAAAAGGTGATTGCAGCAGATCCGATTGAGGTACAAACCCAAACTTTTGCTGAACCCTTGGTGGTGGTTTTGCAGGCTCTGCCAGATCCAGAACCCTTGCCTGCTAGAGTTCCCCAATTTGGGATCCCAGACTCTTGGTTTCACACCTACCCCGATCAGCCCGGATTGATGACCAAGCTGGAGATTCGGATCCAAATTTTAGGGCTACTGCAACTGCCCCAGTCTGGGATCCTGTGGGATATCGGCTCCGGCACGGGATCCATTGCGGTAGAGATGGCCCGCCTTGTGCCCCAAGGGCAGGTTTATGCCATCGAAAAACGGGCGGCAGGGATCCACTTAATTCAGCAAAACCGTGATCGCTTTGGCCTTTCCAACCTAGAGATCATCAATGGCAAAGCCCCTGAGGCATTGGCAGCACTGCCGGATCCCTATCGGGTGGTGATGGGGGGAGGAGGACACGATCTCGGGGCCATCTTGAGGGTTGTTCAGCATCGTCTGTTGCCCGGTGGGATACTGGTGGCTAGCTTTGCCACCCTTGACGCCGCCACCCAAGGGATCCAACAGGTCACCCATTGGGGCTGGTCGCCGCAGCTATTGCAGGTCAACTTGGCTCGTTCCGTGGCGATTGCCGGATCCACTCGCCTGTCGCCCCTCAATCCGGTCATGTTGCTCTCGGCCCAGAAGCCAGCACATCTTTAGGATTTAGGATCCGGCTGGAGCCAGCCGCTTGCGGAGGGAATCCGCCCGCCGACGGGCCAACGAATTGGTGGGATCCACCTTCAGGGCAGACTCATAGGCTTCCAGGCCGGGACTGACCAAGTTTTTCTTTTCGTAGGCGTGGCCCAGATTATTCCAGGCAGTCACATAATCGGGATCCGCGTCTAGAGCATCTTTGTAGTATCTGATGGCCAGATCATATTGGCCTTGGCAAAAGTAAACGAAGCCTAAAGCATTACAGGCTGGGGGGATAGTCTCTCCTGCCACCTCCAGCGACCGCTTCAGTTGAGTAGCCGCCTGCATATAGAGCCGCTTTTCCAGATAGACGGATCCCAACTCATAATGCTCTTGGGGGGATCCCTTCTCTTTGGTCAGCCGACCTTGCAGTCGATTGATGATCTCCTCTTGACGGCGGGTGCGACGAATCTCACGAAACACAAACCAGCCCACCACACTGAGAATCAGGGCTAGGGCTGAGAGATAGATCAGGGGAAACGACGAGTTCATGGGGATCCGAGCTTGTCAACACAGTGCATTGATGTCCATTGTGCATCCTAGTGGATCCCGGTCGATTCTTGGGTGGTTCAGAGTGGGCGGTGGAGAAAAAGCAATCTGAGTCTTACCTCCCGCCCGCTCCTGAGTCTGAATTTAGCCCTGCAAGTGAGCTTCAATGAACCACATATCTGAGTCAATCTGACGGGAGATCTCGGTAAACAGGTCGGCAGTATCGGCATCCCCTAGCTCAGCAGTTTTGTCAATGTTGGCTCGAACGCTGGAGGCATACTGACCATAACGGGCCAACAGAGCTTCCAAATGTTGCTGGCCATTGACGGCGGTCAGGTCATACTCCGGCAAGGTGGAGGCAGATGCGGCGATCCGTGCGGTGCCCATCGCGGTGCCCCCCAAAGCTGTCACCCGCTCGGCCAGCATATCCACATACCCCTCAAGGGTGGTGGCAAAGGTGTCAAACATCTCATGCAGAGCAATGAAATTCAGCCCTTTGACATTCCAATGGGCTTGTTTGACCTGGGTTTTCAGATCCAATGTTTCGGCTAAAGCTTGATTGAGGATCTCGATGATGGCCAGCCGTTGGTCGGCAGGAATAGTGTTGTGGGTGGAGTAGGTGCGGTTGCGGGCTTGGGTCATAACCATAGGGCTTGTGCTCCTGAACGTGCTGAGTAAGGTGCTGGCTGAGTAAGGTGCTGAGTGATGTCGAGGCTAGCTCGGGGCTGACGCCTGTCCTGAATTATGACCTACGACAGCGCTAGATCTCGTGCTTGCCACCTTCTATCTCATACTCATTATGAGTTTATTCTAAGGGATCCCGGCGGAGGCTGCAAGGTGACGGGGATCCGGGGCATAGAGATTCGGGGTATAGATAGAAGGATCCCAGAGGGCGGTAGCCAACACAAGGTAGGGTTGTGGACTTACATTAAGCGAATGAGCGGATCCCTTGAGATTTGTAAGAAGGTTAAAGTACCGACGACAATCGGTTTGTTTCCACCCCTTTCACCCCTGCCAAAACTGTGACTACCACTACCCTATCGATTGATTTGGATACCCTGTGGATCCTGTTTTGCGCCATTTTGGTCACCACCATGCAGGCAGGTTTTTGTTGCCTAGAAAGTGGATTGGTGCGGGCCAAAAACAGCATTAATGTTGCCATCAAAAACTTGGTAGACTTTTGCATCTCCAGCGCCATCTTCTGGGCGATTGGCTTCCAGTTGATGTTTGGCGACTCATGGGGAGGCTGGATAGGCTGGCAACTATGGCTTCCTGATGGCTGGACAACCCAGACCTATGCGTTCTTTCTGTTTCAGTTGGTGTTCTGTGGAACTTCCACCACCATCGTTTCGGGGGCCGTGGCGGAACGGATGACGTTTGGCGGTTACTTTTGGGTGGCGATGATTTTGTCAGGATTGGTTTACCCGATCACCGGCCACTGGGTTTGGGGCGGCTACTTTGCTGAGACGACTTCGGGCTGGTTGGCCAACCTTGACTTTCATGATTTTGCTGGGGCCACGGTGGTTCACAGCGTCGGCGGCTGGGTATCATTGGCCTCTATCATCACGATCGGGCCTCGCATCGGTCGCTTTGGGCAAGGTGAAGGGGGGCACTCGTCAGGATTAGCAGGTAAAGCCATTGAAGGTCATAACTTGCCCATCTCTGTCCTGGGGGTGTTTCTCCTTTGGTTCGGCTGGTTCGGCTTCAATGGTGGCAGTACCTTGGGCATGACCGAAACCGTGCCACAGATTTTGGTCAATACGGCCTTGGGGGGCGCGGTGGGGGGCTTGACCGCATTAGTCGCCACCTGGATGAGCGATAAGCAACCTCGCGTCCAAATCATCATGAATGGAGTGATTGGGGGGCTGGTTTCGGTCACTGCCGGCTGTGACCAGATGACCTCTATGGGTGCGGTGATTGCAGCCGGTATCGGCGGGATCCTTTGCACCTATGCCGATTGGTGGCTGAGTCAGGCCAAGATTGACGATGCGATTGGGGCAGTGCCAGCTCATTTGGTCTGTGGCATCTGGGGCACCTTTGCCGCCGCACTGCTGAGCACCTCTGGCCCCTGGGCGGCTCAGCATTCCCTGCTTTATCGCTTAGGGGTGCAGTCGTTGGGGATCCTAGCCGTTGGCCTATATGCCTTCGGGATCAGTATGCTGATGTTGTTGGCCCTAAAACAGGTGCTTCCCCTGCGGGTAACGGCGGAAGAAGAGCGGATTGGTCTCAATATCTCAGAGCACGGGGCTAGCACCTCCACCCAAGATTTATTGACCAGCATGAATGCCCATTCGATGGCGGGAGACTTTAGTCAGCCGGTCTTTGTGGAACCCGAAACCGAAGTGTCGCCCATTGCGGCTCACTACAACCGAGTTTTACAAAAGGTGAATGAAGTCACCAAAGAGCTAGTGGAAAGTCGAGAGCGGCTCTTGACCATCCTCAACTCTCAGGCTTTTCCAGTGGTAATCAGTGATCCCGCGACGGGGAAGCTGAAATATATCAATCAGCGGGCGGCACAGCTATTTGGCTTTACGTTGCCTGAGGCGGGCCGCTATACCGAGATGGATTTTTGGGAGCAGTTATCCACCCGCGAAACCTTTCTCAAAAGCATTACGTTTGAGCATCCTAAGTTTGACTTTGAGGCTCGGCTTCGCAAGGTGAGCGGCCAGTATTTTTGGTCTTTGATCTCTGGCATCAAGCTGCTCTATGATGGCGAGCTATCGGTACTCTATTCTTTCAATGACATCTCCAACCGCAAGACGATGGAGATCCAACTGAAGCACCTGGCAGAACGGGATCCCTTGACAGGCTGTCTCAACCGCCGTTCCTTTTTTGAAAGAGCCCTTCAGCTGGTGGAGCAGGTTCGATTGGACGAGAAACCGATCTCTGTTTTTATTCTCGATATCGACCGGTTTAAGCTAGTCAACGATACCTATGGACATCCGGTGGGGGATGAGGTGATTCGGGCGGTGGCAGAAATCGACATGAATGCCTTTCGGGATCAAGATATCTGGGCGCGGATTGGGGGCGAAGAATTTGCCGGCTGCTTGCCCGGGCTGACGGCGCTGGGGGCGCAAGGGGTGGCGGAGCGCCTGCGGCATCAGGTGGAAATGATGGAAACTCTCACCCAGGCTGGGATCCCTTTGCAAGTGACCGTCAGTATCGGCTTGGCTGAAGTCAACCCCAATCAAACTCTTGCCCAAGCCATGAGTCAGGCGGATCAGGGTCTGTATCGTGCCAAACAGGGGGGCCGCAATCAAGTGATGTGCTAGTGATGTGCTAGTGACGGCTTCAAGCCACTCTTAACTAGACCCTCTAGTAATTAAAGAAAGAACGCAGGTGATGCTCAGCATTGCGGATCAGGTGATTGATCTCTTTGAAGCGCAAAAGTTTGATTGCTTGGTCAAAGGTACACCAGCGGAAGTCGGAGATCTCGTCGGGTTGGACTTGGATCGGCGGGGGATCCCCATTCTCATCTTCCTCCACCAACGCCACAAAGTAGAGCACTTCCTTGCGGACAGGGATCCCGTCTGGACGAGTGAAGCGGTAATGCTCTGTGAACTCTGCCTCCGCCATCATCAGATAATCGGTGAGCCCCGTCTCCTCCTGTAGCTCACGCTTGGCGGTATCCAGATCCGATTCACCGGGATCCTGATGTCCTTTCGGAAAGCCCCAATGCCCTTTGTTGTGGAGAATCAGCAGGTAGCGGTGTTCTTGGGTTGCGGTGGGGGATAGGACGGGGATAATGCCGTAGGCATGGTCATAAAGGACGTTGCCCTCCTGAGTATCTTCAGACTGAGTGCCGAAGAGACTGTCATCATTGGCCACAGGCGCGGTCATAGTTACGTAAGTACATGAAAAAAGAAGTGTTCGCACTATAACATTGAGATGAGACCTGCGATATGCGGAACATCACCAAGGTTTGCGGTCATCTGAGAAAAGAAGCGGATCTCCTCGGCTCTATCCCCAACCTGATGGGGCAAGTCAGGAGGGTCTAGGCTTGCGCCCCTCGGTAGGTGATGGGCCGCTGCACTTGATAGCGTTGGGCCAACTGAGGAATGTCATCCTTGTGCCCCAAGACGATCACCGTGTCACCTACCGCCAGTTCTAGGCTGGGATCCGGGCTGGAGATGGTCTGGCCATTGGCGCGCCGCAAGGCCACGATCAAAAAGCTCCGCTTGCCCCGCACCTCCAAATAGCCCAGCGATTGCCCCACCAAGGGGGATCCGGGCTGCACTTGCAGATCCACCAGTTGGATCTCGATCTGAGCCAATTGCTCGGTGAGGAGGTTGCGGGACATGGCCTGATCCAGCAGATCTTCCACCGCTGGGTGGGTGATCAGATGAGCCATGCGGATGCCACCGATGGCCGCTGGTAACACCACATGATCGGCTCCCGCCTGTAAGAGCTTGCGCTCGGTGGAGCCGGATTCTCCTCGGGCCACGATGAACAAGGAGGAATTGAGACTGCGGGAGGTGAGGGTGATAAAGACATTGGCGGCATCGCTGCGTAAGACGGTGGCCAAGACCTGAGCCCGCCGCAGCCCCACCGCCTCCAATACCTCTTCTTCGGTGGCATCCCCCATTCGTACCCAATAGCCCAGTGCTTCTGCCTGAGCCACCCGCTCTGGATTGTGATCGATCACCACAAAGGGCTTGCGATTTTGCCGCAGTTCGTGGGCCAAGACCTGACCGATGCGGCCAAAGCCACAGATGATGACATGATTTTTGAGGTTCTCGATCCCTAGTGACATCCGCCGCGTCCCCAATGCTCGTTTGATCTCGCCCTCCGCAATCAACTGCACAAAGCCCCCCACCGTGTAGACCGAGGCCGATGTGCCCGCAATGATCACCACAATCGTAAAGACCTTGAGATGGGGATCCAGTAGGGGTCGGACTTCTCCGTATCCCACCCCAAAATGGTGATCACCACCATGTAGATAGAATCCAAAACCCCCCATCCCGCCCAGACATAGCCCAGAACGGCAATGATTAGGGTGATGCCAAAGATGATCAGCCCAGTTTGGATGCGACGAAACGGCCCCTGAGGTAACGCACTCATAACATCCTCGTAATAGTCGGGATCCAGGGCTGATCAAGTCAGGGTTTGAGCCGACCAGTGGGCTAATGTTCACCCATCTGATAGTTGAGCTGATTACAATCCAATTACAATGCAAAGGATCCCGATCCAAAGGTAATGCTAACTACCAAATGGGATCCCGGTTGAGGTCTCTGGGGTTAGACTTGTTGTCGCTCTTGTTCTTTGGGGGCTACCGGGGCGATTACCGACAGGTTTGGTAGCGTTGCTTAAACAGATGTTGCTGCTGTTTGTGATCCACAATCGGGTCTGGGTAGCCACACCTGCGCCGCTCTCGCAAAGCCCGCAGCCCTGACTTAGAGTCGCTGACATCCAGCAGAGCAGGGGTATCCGCTCCCCCCAGTTCGGGCACATAGCGGCGGATATAGTCCCCCTCTGGATCGAACTTGACGGCTTGGGTCGAGGGGTTGAAAATACGCATTGGTTTGGCATCTGTACCCACGCTGGCACTCCATTGCCAGCCGCCATTGTTGGCCGCTAGATCCCCATCCACCAGCTTTTGCATAAAGTAGCGCTCCCCCCAGCGCCAGTCGATCAGCAAATCTTTGGTCAAAAAGCTAGCCACCACCATCCGACAGCGATTGTGCATCCAGCCGGTTTGGTTGAGTTGGCGCATGGCGGCATCCACCAGGGGATAACCGGTTTGGCCCTCACACCAGGCTTGAAACTGATCGGGCTTGTTGTCCCAGACCAGGGCATCAAAAGCCTGCCGATAGCAGTTGGTTTCCAGATGCGGCCAATGAAACAACACATATTTATAGAACTCCCGCCAGCACAGCTCCTGTCGCCATGTGGTCAGGCTGTTGGTTTCCTCATCGCTGCGGATTTTGGCTGCTGCCAAAAATGTGGCCCGCCAAACCTGCCGGATGCCGAGGGTGCCCCACCGCAGATGGGGGCTCAAGCCCGAGGTGCCCGCCACCGCCGGAGTGTTGCGCTGCTCGGCGTAGTCCCAGATCCCGGATCCCTGGCAAAATTGATCCAATCGATCCAGTGCCGCCTGCTCTCCAGCGGGTTCTAAGATCTGGTCACAGCTCAAGCCCAGATCTGACAGGCTAGGCAAGGGCAGCGAATCTAACTCAGGGGTCTGGATCCGGGCGGGCTTGGGCAGAGGGGCTGCTTTGGCCAGAGTGCTCCAGTTGCGCCAAAACGGGGTAAAGACGGAGTAGACAGCACCCGCTTGGGTTTTGACCTGATCCACGTCATGGAGCAGCATATCTTGATGAGAATGGCCAGGGATCCCTTGCTGAGCCAACGACTCCATCACCGCCTGATCCCGTCGCAGAGCGTAGGGTTCCACATCCTGGTTCCAATGCACCGCTGTTGCCCCCACCTGTTGCGCCAGTCGCGGCAACACTTGCACGGGATCCCCTTGGCGCACCACCAGGGATCCCCCCAATTGGGCATAGCTGAGCTGTAGCTGCCGCAGGGCATCCAGCATATAACTGACGCGGGCCGGGGCAGTGTCAGGTCTAGCCAGAATATCGGGATCCAAAACAAAAACCGGGAGGATCCAATCACCCTGTTGGCAGGCCGCATGTAGAGCTTTGTTGTCATGGACGCGCAGATCGCGCCGGTGCCAGACCAGAACAGGGGATACCATGGGAATGCGATGACCAGACGGGATCCCCACTTTATCAGCCCCACCGCATGAGGGGGTATCGGCTGAGGATCCTGCTGGTGGATCGGATTAGCGGTCGAGGTGCTGGGTGACGGAGTGGGGACAATAGCCACAGGTGCCGGAGGCGGTGGGCTGGTGCTGGCCGTCCTGAAAACCCATGCTGTAGGCGGTTTCGGCCAGCGAGAGGCTTAGCTGGGTCAACTTGAGCGAGATCAAGGGATCCAATGGCTCGGTGATATCTAACAAAAACTTCTCAAACGAGAGCCGCATTACATCAGGGGGCTTGCTCATCAGGGCACTCCTGTCATCTGCTGATGACGATAGGTATTTCTACTTGCTGCAAATAATGGTTCTGCCCACCATAAGGGGGGAGCTGGAATGGGCTAGTATCCCAAATCACCATTTTGAAGGTTATGGAGTTGAATCATAGGTCAAAAAGCATATCTTGGTCTTTCTGAGGAAAATTGCAAGATTTCTTAATGAAAAAGTTACACACATGAGAGGCGGATCAAAACAGTGGGGAGATTGATGGGGTTTGAGATCTGAAGCAGGGGCCACCAGAGAGATAAGGTAGAGAACGTGAGCACAGGATCCCGCGCATGGCGACAACCAGACGAGTAGAACGAGTGGCAGAGCTGATTCGGCGCGAGGTCAGCCAGATGCTAATTTCGGGCATTAAAGACGACCGAGTGGGGGCAGGCATGGTCAGCGTCACCTCGGTGGATGTCTCTGGCGATCTCCAGCACGCCCGCATCTTTGTCAGCATCTATGGCACTGAGGAGGCTCAGCAAGAAACGATGGAGGGGCTGGCAGCAGCCACCAGTTTTGTCCGGCGACAGGTGGGATCCCGGCTGGGGTTACGGCGGACGCCTGTGGTGGTGTTTGCCCAAGACACGTCGTTGGAACGGGGCACCAAGGTTTTGGCCCTGCTCAACCAGTTAGAACGGCAGCGGGAGGAGGCTGTGGATCCTTCTGGGGATCCCGAGGTTGAGGGCAGTGCAGTGGAGAGTCCCGTCATGTCTGAAGGAGACTACAGCGAAGTTGAGGATGATGATATCGAGGCAGAGTTCCAGGGCTGAAGTTGCTCTGTGAGGGCAGCAACATCTGAAACCCTCGATTAATTGGCTCATATCGACTTAGTACAGCTCCAGCTC